>CANCFV010000027.1 GCA_947377275.1 Burkholderiales bacterium
TTCTGCACCGGCTCGTCGATCATGCCGCAGAAGAAAAACCCCGACGTGCCCGAACTGGCGCGCGGCAAGACCGGCCGCGTGGTGGGCCACCTGATGGGCCTGATCACCCTGATGAAGGGCCAGCCCCTGGCCTACAACAAGGACAACCAGGAAGACAAGGAACCCTTGTTCGACACGGTGGACACCTTGAAAGACACGCTGCGCATCTTCTCGGAGATGGCCGCCGGCATCACCGTCAAGCCAGAAGCCATGGACCGCGCCGCCAAGAAGGGCTACGCCACTGCCACCGACCTGGCCGACTACCTGGTCAAGAAGGGCCTGCCCTTCCGCGATGCCCACGAGGTCGTGGCCCATGCCGTGAAGGACGCCATTGCGGTGGGCGTCGACCTGTCGGAGCTGTCGCTGTCGCAACTGCAGGCCTACAACCCGGCCATCGAGCAAGACGTGTTCGAGGTGCTGAGCCTGCGCGGCTCACTCAACGCCCGCAACCTGCTGGGTGGCACCGCGCCCGAGCAGGTGCGCAAGCAAGTGGCGCGTCACCGGGCTCGCTTGGCCTGAGGCTTGAGCTGACAGGGCCACGCCGCGAGGCGCGACACGCAAAGCCGCAGCGTTCGCCCTGCGGCTTTTTTCATGGGCGCTGCAAGATGCGGCGGGCCGACAAGAAGTTGAGCGTCAGCCCGCACAGGCTGCCAATGGCCACGCCCCAGGCGGGTTGCGCACGAACGGCATCCACCCAATGCACGCTGGCGGCATAGGCGCCGTAATTGACCACGCCGCCCACCAACATCGACGAGAGGTAGGCGCCGTATTCGGCACAGATTGCCAGCGGGGCCGGCGAATGACCGGTGGTGTCCTTAGAGGTCGCGTCGGCGCCGAAGGTCAGGCTGCGGTTGAACCACCACGTGAAGGTGGCCGCCGCCCAGAACGAAACAGCCCGACCGCCGTAGTCGCCCAGCGCCGGGCGGCACAGGTAGAGCACGCCCATGTCTACCAACAAGGCCAGGCAGCCCGACACGCCAAACAGGGCCAGGGGACGCAGACGTTGAACCAAAGAGCTCATGGGCAGGGGCAATCGCACAAACAAAGGGCGCGCCATCTTAGCCTTGGGGCGACGAGGCTTGCGGAACGTGCGTCAGGTTTGCGCCAGCGCAAAGAACCCAGCCAGCACGCGCCTTAGCCTTTGCCCCATGCAAACGCTGGCACCACCAGCCCTTCAGGAGAGCCCCATGTCGACACTGGTCTGGTCCGATGCCTTGTCTTTGTCCATGCCCGTGATGGACGCCACCCACCAAGAATTCGTTGAACTGCTGGCGCAGGTGCAAGGCAGCGGCGACGCCTCGCTGCGCGAGCATTGGCAGGCCTTGATTGCCCACACCGACGCCCACTTCGCCCAAGAGGACCGCTGGATGCAAGCCACCGGTTTTGCCCCTGGCAACTGCCACAGCACGCAGCACGAAGTGGTGCTCAAGGTGATGCGCGAAGGCGCTGCCCGCTCGGACGCCGGAGACTTGGCTCCCATCCGAGAGATCACGCATGAGCTGGCTTTATGGTTCCCGCACCATGCACAAAACATGGATTTTGGTCTGGCCCTGCACCTCAAGAACCTGGGCTACGACCCGGCCACCGGGGTTGTGGGTCAGCCCGAGGCCTTGCCCACCGAGGCCATCTCGGGGTGCGGCGGCGCTTGCGGTGATCAGCGCCAAGCCGCTTGAGCAGGGGCGGTGAAGATCAGGCTTGGGCGGACGCCGCCAGCCGGGTCTTCACCGACTGTTCAATGCCCGCAGCGTCCAGGCCGGCCATGGCCAGCAGCTTGGCCGGGTCGCCATGTTCGACGAACTGGTCAGGGATGCCCAGGATCAACAAGGGCTTGACGATGCCCGCGGCGGCCAAGGCCTCGGCCACCGCAGCGCCCGCACCGCCGGCCACACAGCCTTCTTCGACCGTGACGATCAGGTCGTGGCTGCGTGCCAACTCGGCGACCAAGTCCACGTCCAGCGGCTTGATGTAGCGCATGTTGGCCACGGTGGCGTCCAGCGCCTCGGCAGCTTGCAGCGCGGGGTACAACAAAGTGCCAAAGGCCAAGATGGCCACACGCTGCCCCGATGCCGTTTGCGCAGTTTGTGTGCTTTGGCGGCGCACCTCGCCCTTGCCCCAAGGCATGGCGTCCAGTGAAGTGGGCACAGGCACGCCAGCGCCCGAGCCGCGTGGGTAGCGCACGGCCACCGGGTGGTTCTGGGCGTAAGCGGCGCTCAAGGCCTGGCGGCACTCGGCCTCGTCTGCCGGGGCCAACAAACTGACGTTGGGGATGCAGCGCACAAAGGGGATGTCGAACACGCCCATGTGCGTGGCGCCGTCGGCACCCACGATGCCGGCGCGGTCCAAAGCGAACACCACCGGCAGGTTCTGAATGGCCACGTCGTGGATGAGCTGGTCGTAAGCGCGCTGCAAGAAGGTCGAGTAAATGGCGACCACGGGCTTGAGGCCCTCACAAGCCAAGCCACCCGCAAAGGTCACAGCGTGCTGCTCGGCAATGCCCACGTCGAAGTAGCGCCCCGGGAAGCGCTGGTGGAACTCGACCATGCCCGAGCCTTCGCGCATGGCCGGCGTGATGCCCACCAGGCGGGCATCGGCTGCGGCCATGTCGCACAACCACTGGCCAAAAATCTGCGTGAAGGTGGGCTTGGGCGGCACCACCGGCGCGGCCTTGACCAGACCGACAGCCGGATCAAACTTACCCGGGCCATGGTAGGCAATGGGGTCGTTCTCGGCCAGCTTGTAGCCGTAGCCCTTTTTGGTCACCACGTGCAAGAACTGCGGGCCACCGCGCTCGCGCAGGTTCTCCAGCGTGGGGATCAATGAGTCGAGGTCGTGGCCGTCGATCGGGCCCACGTAGTTGAAGCCAAACTCTTCAAAAATGGTGGCGGGCACCACCATGCCCTTGGCGTGCTCTTCGAGCTTTTTGGCCAGCTCGAACAAGGGCGGCGCATTGCGCAGCACCTGCTTGGCGCTTTCGCGTGCGGCCGTGTAAAAACGGCCCGACATCAATCGCGCCAGGTGGCGGTTCAACGCCCCCACGGGCGGCGAAATCGACATGTCGTTGTCGTTGAGCACCACCAGCATGTCGGGCATGCGGCCAGCGTGCGGCACACCGGCGTTGTTCATGGCTTCGAACACCATGCCGGCCGTCATGGCGCCATCGCCAATGATGGCCACGGCCTTGCGCGACTCGCCCTTGATCTGCGCGCCTTGGGCCATGCCCAGTGCGGCCGAGATCGAGGTGGACGAATGCCCCGTGCCGAAGGTGTCGTACTCGCTCTCTTCACGGCGCGGGAAGCCGCTGATGCCGCCCAGCTGTTTGAGCAGCGCCATCGCGTCACGGCGGCCCGTCAAGATCTTGTGGGAATACGACTGGTGGCCCACGTCCCACACCAAACGGTCGTGCGGGGTCTCAAACACATGGTGCAGCGCGATGGTCAGCTCAACCGTGCCCAGGTTGGACGACAGATGCCCCCCCGTGCGCGAGACGCTTTGCAGCAGGTACTCGCGCAGCTCGACGGCCAGTTGCTTGAGCTCGGAGCGCGACAGGTGCCGCAGGTCTGCGGGCTTGTCGATCTTCGAGAGCAGGGGGTAGTTCATGTGGGTCGTCCTGAGATGGCTTTTTTTGTGAGATCAGTGGTCGCGGTGCACGATGCGCTCGGCCAGTGCGGCCAGGGGTGCCAGGGCGGCTGTGCTCAGGCCGGTTTGGCCCAAGGCATCATGCGCCTGTTGCAGCAAGCTGGCGGCTTCTTGGCGCGCACCGTCCAAACCCAGCAGGCTCACATACGTGGGCTTGTTGGCGTCGGCATCTTTGCCGGCGGTCTTGCCCAGGGTGTCAGAGGGCTGGGTGGCGTCCAACACGTCGTCCACGATCTGGAAGGCCAGGCCAATGGCATGGCCATACGCGGTCAAAGGCGCCCAAGCGAGGCTGTGGGGCGTCAAGCCCGCACAGGCCGCGCCCATCTGCACGCTGGCCCGGAGCAAAGCACCGGTCTTGCGATGGTGCATGTCGCGCAGGGTGGCCTCGTTCAAGGCATGGCCCACGCTGGCCAGGTCAATGGCTTGGCCGCCGGCCATGCCCGATTGCCCCGAAGCCCTGGCCAACAAACGGCTGAGGTGGGCCTGCAAGGCCGCAGGCACGCCAGCGCCCTCGCCTTCGTCGGGCGTCAGCACCTCAAAGGCCAAGGCCTGCATGGCGTCACCGGCCAGCATGGCCTGGGCCTCGCCAAACTGCACGTGCACGGTGGGCTTGCCACGGCGCAGGACGTCGTTGTCCATGCAGGGCATGTCGTCGTGCACCAGCGAGTAAGCGTGGATCAGCTCAACGGCGCACGCAGCACGCAAGGCCGCCTCCGTGCCGATGGCGCTGTCCAGCGCCCCCACGGCTTGGGCCGCAGCCTGCACCAGCAAGGCCCGCAGGCGCTTGCCGCCATCGAGCACGCCGTAGCGCATGGCTTCGCCCAAACCCGCCGGTGCCGATGCGGGCACCCATTCATGGAGAGCCGATTCAACACGGGCCAGCACATCGGCCGACCAGGTGGCATAAACCGCTGGCGTCATGCACCGTCCCAAGGCTTGAGTTGTCCGTCTTCGAGCAGCTTGACCTGCTCCTCTACCGCTTCCAGCTTGCCTCGGCACAGCTTGAGCAACTGCGCACCACGCTGGTAGCTGACCAGCAACTGGTCCAGCGGCAAAGCGCCGGCTTCCATCTGGCTCACGAGCAGCTCAAGCTCTGCCAACGCGGCCTCGTAGCTGCTGGGCAAGTCATCGGGCGGGGGGCTGCCTTTGGTGGCAGCCGTTGAAGCGGCAATTTTGGCCATGTGCGTGCCCTGAGGGCCTGTTCGCGGGTAATCGCGTATTCTATTTCGGACGCCCACCCGCGGCCCACCCCCAGCTTGAAGACAAGTCATTTGCGCAGCCCCCCGGTCAGGGTGTCCAGTGCCGGCCTTGGGCACAGATCGGCATTGGGTGTTTGCCCTGATTGCGCCCCAGCGGGTACAATTTCAGGTTCCCCGACGACCGATCGGCGCCCCGTGCATGGACGGGCGTGTGCCGCAGATGCCGCCGGGGTTCAACGTTTTTGGCCCCCCGGCTGCATGCTGGGGATCGTTCCCAGCCCTTGAGCAAGCGACACCCGCCACCTGCGCTCACCCAGCGCCAAACGCTCGGTGCCGTCCCACTGCCCAAGGGAGGTTGACATTGGTTTTTGGAGATCCTGGGGATCATGTCTGACCTGAGTCCTGCGCTCAACGCCCTTCGCCGCAGCAGCGAGTTGCTGGATGCATCGCATCCCGCCACGCAACTGCCCGTATCCGCCTATTTTGACGAGGCGCTTTACGCACAGGAGCTCGAACGCATCTTCCAGTCAGGTCCTCGCTACCTCGGTCATGCGCTGAGCGTGCCCGAGGTCGGCGACCACTACGCCCTGCCCCAGGAAGGCGAAGGCCGCGCTTTGGTGCGCACCCAAGACGGCATCGAGTTGCTGTCGAACGTGTGCCGCCACCGCCAGGCCATCATGCTGCGCGGACGCGGCAACACCAAGGCCAACATCGTCTGCCCCCTGCACCGCTGGACCTACAGCCACCAGGGCGAGTTGATCGGCGCGCCGCACTTCGAGCACGACCCCTGCCTGAACCTGAACCGCTACAAAACGCGCAACTGGAACGGCCTGATCTTCGAAGACAACGGCCGTGACATTGCCTTTGATCTGGCCGGCATCGATGCCCGCTTCAAACCAGGTGGTGATCTCGACTTCAGTGGCTACGTGCTCGACAAGGTTGAGCTGCACGAGTGCAACTACAACTGGAAGACCTTCATCGAGGTCTACCTTGAGGACTACCACGTCGGCCCCTTCCACCCCGGTCTGGGCAACTTCGTGACCTGCGACGACCTGGCCTGGGACATGGCCGACGAGTACTCGGTGCAAACCGTGGGTGTGGCCAAGGGCTTTGACAAGCCGGGCTCGGCCACCTACAAGAAATGGCACGAGGTGGTGCTCAAGTACCGCGACGGCGAAAAGCCCACCCAGGGCGCCGTGTGGCTGACCTACTACCCCACGATGATGGTCGAGTGGTACCCGCACGTGCTGGTCGTGTCCAACATGTACCCACAAGGGCCCCAGAAAACGCTCAACGTGGTGGAGTTCTACTACCCCGAAGAGATCGCCGCTTTCGAGCGCGAGTTCGTTGACGCCCAACAGGCCGCCTACATGGAGACCTGCGTGGAGGACGACGAAATCGCCGAGCGCATGGACGCTGGCCGCAAGGCCCTCATGCAACGCGGCGACAACGAGACCGGCCCCTACCAAAGTCCCATGGAAGACGGCATGCAGCACTTCCACAGCTGGTACCGACGGGTGATGACCCAGGGCCGATGAAGCCCCGCGTCTCACCCTACGCCCAAATGGTGCTGGCCACGGTGCTGTTTGCGCTGATGGGCGTGTGCGTGAAGTGGGCCTCGCAGGGCTTTGGCAACGCTGCCGTGGTGAGCGCGCGCGGCGTGGTCGGCGCCCTCATCATGGGCTTGATCGCGTGGCGCACCCGCACGGCACTGGGCACCACCGTGCCCCTGATGCACCTCAAGCGCGGCACCGCTGGCGTGTTCGCCTTGTCGATGTGGTTCTACAGCATTGGGCAGTTGCCCCTGGCCACGGCCGTGACGCTGAACTACATGTCGTCGGTGTGGATGGCCGTGTTCATGTTGCTCGGCGCCGCCTTTGCCGGTGGCACGCGCGTGGACAAACGCCTGGTGGCCGCCATTGCCGTGGGCTTTGTGGGCGTGGGCCTGGTGCTGCACCCCACGCTCGACCGCAACCAATGGTTGGCCGGCTTGATGGGCTTGTGCTCAGGCATCTTATCGGCCATCGCTTACGTGCAGGTCACGGCGCTGGGGCGTGCGGGCGAGCCCGAGGTGCGCGTGGTGTTTTACTTCTCGTTGACCGGCTCCGTGCTGGGCCTGCTGATCTGGCTGCTGCCCGGTGCCAGCAACCCTGTTGACTGGGTGCACATCCCCTTGAAGGCATGGGCCTCGCTGCTCGGCGTGGGGGTGTTCGCCACTTTGGCTCAGTTGTTGATGACGCGGGCCTATGCGCGCGGCAGCATGCTGGTCAACGCCAACTTGCAGTACCTGGGCATCGTGCACGCCGGCCTGCTGGGCACCTTGCTGTTTGGCGAGCACCTCACGCTCGATGCCCTGCTCGGCATGGCGCTGATCGTGGGCTCGGGCATGGTGTCAACGCGCCTCAAGCCGCGCTGACCACGGCACTCAACAGACCGCGGATCGGCGCCGTTCAACGCCGCATCTGCCAACCCACGGCCTTGTCGGCCACATCGAGCACGGCCTGCGCGCGAGTGCCAAGGAAGTCGCATCGGTACAGCCAGCCATGCGGGTACACGCCCGTCGGGTGTTCAGGGCATGCTCGCTTGAGCAAGCCTGCGCCCAGCAGTTGCACAAACAGGGTTTGCCACTGCACCGCCATCTCGGCATAGCTGAAGCGTTGCGCAACCCACTCGCGACCAGAGGCGCCCAGCTCGCGTGCCTTGGCTGGGTGAGACAACAAGTCGATCACGGCGTTGACGTAAGCCTCTGTGTGGGGCGCCAACACGCCCGAATGCTCAGGGCTGACCGTGTCACAAAAACCCCAGCGCTGGGGCGCGACGATGGCCAGGCCAGCCGAAGACATCTCCAGCGCCGAGAGGCAGGAGGTTTCGGTGAAGCCCGTCGGGTTGGGCAAGCCCACCAAAGCCTGGCGCAAGACGTCGTTCTTCTCGATGCCCAGCTTGCCGTGAAAGCGCACGCCCATCTTGGCCGCGTCGCCCCCAAGGTGGCGATGCAACTGGTCCACATAGGCCTGACCCGCCGCGGGGTCACCGCCATACAGGTCGGCTGAGCCGATCACGTCCAACTCCGCCTCAGGCACGGCGGCCTTGATGCGGGGCCAAACCTTCGCCAAAGCATGGAATCCTTTGGACGCCACCAAAGCGCCCATGTACACAGCGCGACACCGACGAGGGGCGTCCAGCGCAACCGAAGGTGTGTCGTACACCGGGTTGTCGATCCAGGTGCTCTTGGGGTAGGCCGCAGACAGCCGCGTCAGCAGCATCTGCTCGCGCCCCACATTGACCACCGCCACGATGCGAGGGTCGCTCCCCAACCAGCTCAGCATCGGGCCACGCAAGTGGTTGTGCGCCCAAGCCACCACGCGGGCGTTGCCCGGCAAAGCCTGTGTGCATTGCTGCAGCAGCTCGCTGGGTCGGCCCACGATCACGTCAAAGCGATGGGCCACGTCGCGCAGGGTGTCGGCGAAGGTTTGGCCTTCAGGCACCACGATGCTTTCCACGCAAGGCGACAAGCGGTTGCTCGCGTCTTGGTGCAACACGGCGACCTGGCTCAGCCCACGCTGCCCCAACTCGTGCGGAATCGACGCAAAAAGGAAGTCGGTGCCGCCCACGCCCACGTTGCCGCCCGGCGGGTTTTCCAACCCGACGCCTTGCAGGTCACGGTCATCCCATATGAACAATGCCCTGGGCACATTCACCATTCGCTCCCCCATGGACGCGTCCAACGCGTCTGTTTTTTATTTGAAGCCTCAATGATCGTGCAATCCGTGCACGATGGAGGCGATCATCAGCAAACCTGCGGCCAACCAGAAGATCTGGATGGCGGTGTCACGGCCGCTCAAGCGCTTTTGCAGTTGCGGGATCAAATCGGCCACGGCCACGTAGACGAAGCTGCTGGCCGCCAGCACCATCATGTAGGGCAGGTACTCCTGCCAGGGGCCGATGAGGTAGTAGCCCAGCACGCCGCCCACCACCGCCGACATGCCCGAAATCATGTTGTAGACCAAGGCACGTGCGCGCGTGAACCCGGCATTGATCAGCACGATGTAGTCGCCCACCTCTTGCGGGATCTCGTGCCCGATGATGGCCAGTGCGGTCACGAAACCCAGGTGCGGGTCAGCGAGAAACGCCGCAGCAATCAGCACGCCGTCGCAGAAGTTGTGGATGGAGTCACCCACCAGAACGCTCCAGCCACCGCGCCCGGCCTGCTCGGCGTCGAACCCATGGTGGTGGTGGTGGTCATCGTGCTCGTGGTGGTGACCGTGCCGGTACAGCTCGGCCTTTTCCAGGAAAAAGAAAAACAACAGCCCACCCAGCAGCGTCAGGAAGAGGCCCTGCGGGGGCTGGCCTGACTCGAATGCCTCGGGCAAGACGTGCAGCAGTGCCGTCCCCAGCAACACACCGGTCGACAGGCTCACCAGGTGTCGAACGATCAGGGTCAGCAAAGGGGCCGACAGCGCAGCAGCAAGCAGCACCGAAACCACGCCGCCCACGAAGGTGGCGGCAACGATGTAATACAGGGTCATGGCTTCATCTTAGCAATGCTGTCAAGACCGATTGAAGCGCGCCTGACCTGTCACGCAAAGGGGAGACAATATCCCGATGGAAAAAATGCCTTCTGCCAAAACCGCCAAGGCCCAGAACTTGGGCTTGGACAACAGCCGCCACCCCGACCTGCTGGCATCCATCGACATGGGCTCGAACAGCTTCAGGCTGGAGATCGCCAGCCTGAACCGCGGCCGCTACAAACGGACCGATTACATCAAAGAAACCGTGCGACTGGGCGCAGGCCTCGATGCACACGGCCTGTTGACCGAGGAGGCCACCCAACGCGGCCTGGCCTGCCTGGCTCGCTTTGCACAGCGGCTCAAAGGCTTTGCCCCATGGCAAGTGCGCGCTGTGGCCACGCAAACCCTGCGCGAGGCCCGCAACCGTGACGCCTTTTTGCAGCGCGCAGACCGTGTCTTGGGCCACCCCATCGAAGTGATCTCGGGGCGTGAAGAAGCGCGCCTGATTTACCAAGGTGTCTCGCGCCTGCAACCCAGCGAGCTGCCTCGCCTGGTGATCGACATCGGCGGGCGATCCACTGAAATGATCCTGGGACACGGCCGCAGCGCCCAACGCACCGAATCGTTCGGCGTGGGCAGCGTGAGCTTGTCGATGCAGCACTTCGTGCAGGGACGCTACACGGTAGAGGCTTTCCGATCGGCCCAGATCGCCGCCGGTGCCGAGCTGGAAGAGGCACTCACCTTGTTCAACCGCACACAGTGGCAAGAAGCCCTGGGTTCGTCGGGCACAGTGGGTGCGGTGTCGCAAATTCTGGCTGCCAACGGCATCACGGATGGCAGCATCACGCCCGAAGCGCTCCGCTGGTGCATGGCGCAGTGCATCGAAGCCGGCACGGCCGATGCCTTGAACCTGCCTGGGCTCAAGCCCGAACGCAAGCCCGTGCTGGGTGGCGGGCTGTCGATCCTGTACACCTTGGCCATGCACTTTGACATCGAGTCGCTGCGCCCTGCCAAAGGCGCGCTGCGCCAGGGCGTGATCTTCGATCTGGAAGAGCGCATCGAAGCCGCACGCAACCACCGCCAACCCGACGCGCGCGACACCTCGGTGCGCGAGCTGCAGCAACGGTTTCACGTGGACATGGACCAGGCCAAACGCATTCGCCAGCGCACCTTGTCGCTGTGGGAAGGTTTGGTCGAACCCGCACCAGGCGCGCCCGAGAGCGAAAACACCCGCGAACTGGGCTGGGCCAGCGCACTGCATGAAATCGGCATGATGGTCTCGCACCACGACCACCACCGTCACAGCGCCTACCTGTTGAGCCATGTGGACGCGGCTGGCTTTTCGCAGTCGCAGTTGCGCAGGCTGGCAGCCCTGGTGCTGGGCCAGCGTGGCGAGTTGATCAAGCTGGCCGAGCACCTGCACGACACCGAGCTGATGTCGCAGGTCATGTGCCTTCGCGTGGCCATCATCTTGCACCACGCGCGCACCGACCTGCCAGCGCAGGTGGCCACCCTGCACAAGGGCCGTGCAAGCCGCATGAAGCTCGTGCTGTCAAAGGCCTGGGCCCAAGGGCACCCACGCACCCTTCACCTGCTGGAAGAGGAGTCTCGCCGCTGGGCCGCCCACAACAGCCTGCAGCTGGAAGTCAACCTGGAGTGATCACGGCAGGCCAAGGGCCTTCTTGTAGGTCTTGGCCCACATTGGGTGCCCTGCCTCGGCCTTGCTCAGGCTGAAGGCAGGGTCAGCGGCCTTGGCCGCTTTGAAGGCCGACAAGCACTGCGCATCGCGCTTGCTGGTGCAATACACAAAGGCCAAGTGTTTGTAGGCGATGGCCAAATCCAACGGGGTGCGCAAGCCGGCTTGAACGGCGGCCTTGAGTTCTTTCTCAGCCGCAGGGTACTTGCCGGCCTTGTAGGCCTGCACCCCGCGGGATAAAGCTTCTTCTCCCGCCGCAACCTTGGGAGCGACGGCGCCCTGTGGCGCAGAAGGCGTTGCTGCCGCTTGCGCCACGATGGGCAGCGCCTCAGCTGGCGTCTTGGCAACATCGTCTTTGGTCGCTGCGCATCCAGCCAAGCCCATCACACAGGCCACAGCCAAGCGCGCCACATTCATCCCTAGGCTCATGTTTTTCTTCTCAGAATTGGTGTTTGACACTCACGGCCTGACCGGGCTTCAGGTCGAGCGTCTGCCGGAAAGCCGGCGCACCTTCGTTGCGAACCGTGATCACATGGCGCCCAGGCGGCAAGCTGAGGTGGTTGAGCGGCGGGGTCAAACCCACTTGGCGATCGTCCACCCAGACCTCGCCCCAAGGGCTGATGGCCAGGCCCACAGTCACCAAAACCAAAGGGGGCGCGGATGGACCTGCCGCGGCACTCTCTGGCGCACGGGCTTGCGCGCTGCCCGGCGCTGACGCGACGGCAGTGCCCAAGGGCACTGCGTGATCTGAGCCCGTGGCGCGTGAGCTGGGCAGCACCGCGGCAGCCACCCCGACCGCTGGGGCCGATGCTGCCACCTGTGTCGCGGGCAGCGCAACCGGCTGGCCATCGGGTGATCGGACCTTCCACACCAACCATGCCCCGCCCACCAAGACCGCCGCCCACCCAGCCACGGCAAAGGACAACAAACCTGGGCGAGACACGGCATTCACGTCGCTCTGTAGGGCCTGAACACGACCTGGATCGGTGATGGCCGCCTCTTGCGCTTCAAGCCACTCACGCAACTCCAAGGCCAAGCGGCGCGCAGATCGGATTCGCTGCTCAGGGTCGCGGTGCATGGCGCGGGCCACGATCTCTGACAGGGCAGCGGGCACCTCGGGGTTGGCTTCATGGGCCAGCGGCACCGCAAGGTGAAGCACCGCATCGGCGATCTCGTCCAGGCTGTTGCCACTGAACGGGCGCTTGCCCACGAGCAGCTCGTAAAGCACCACGCCCAGCGCGTACACATCGACCCGGCGGTCAACGGGCTTGCGCTCGACCTGCTCTGGCGACATGTAATAGGGCGAGCCACCAACGATGTCCTGGTAGCGGCTTTGTGGGTCGTCGCGCTGCGCCAATGACTCGGCCTGGCGAATGCGGGCGATGCCAAAGTCCAAGATGCGCGGACGTGTCCGCCCCACCATGAAGATGTTGGCCGGCTTGATGTCGCGATGCACAACGCCTTTGTGGTGGGCGTAGCTCAAGGCGTCGGCCACACGGCGCACGATCAGCGCAGACTGTGCCGGTGTGGGTCGCCAGCCCATGCCCAGCAACTGCCGCAGGTCTTTGCCTTTGAGCAGTTGCATGGCGATGTAGGGGCCTCGCTCCTCTGTGCCAGCGTCGTACACCGTCACGATGTGCGGGTGGTTGAGCCCCCCTGCGGCCTTGGCCTCGTTCAAAAACAAGGCATTGAAGGCATCCCGATCGGACAGCGGCAAATCGACCTGCAAGGTCTTGACCGCGATCAAGCGCGAGAGCACCGGGTCGTAGGCGGCATACACCGTGCCCAGACCGCCCTCGCCAATCACATGCTTGAGTTCGTAGCGGCCGATCTGCCCAATGGTGGGCAGGTGCTCAGGACGCGTGTGCGCCAGGTCCACCATGGCCGCATCGGGCAGGGGGCGCGTTTGCGCAACGGTGTCGATGTCGTCGTCTGCGGCGCGCTCGGCCTCGTCGTCATGAGGCCGGGTCACAGCAGGGGGCTGAAGCGACTTGGACACAGTTGAAGACACCCCTGCTGGAATGCAGCCTCAACGGTGGTTGGAGCGAGCGGCCTTGACCTCGTCAGGGCGCAGGCTGGGCGCCAGGTGGTCCAGCACGCCGTTGACGTACTTGTGGCCATCGGTGCCGCCAAAGCTCTTGGCCAGCTCAACGGCTTCGTTGATGGCCACCTTGTAGGGCACATCCAGGCAATGGATCAGCTCGTAGACGCCGATCCACAGGACCGCGTGCTCGATGGGCGAGAGCTCTTCGGCGCGGCGGTCCAGGAACTTGAGCAGCTCGGCGTCAAGCTGATGGTGCTGGTCGATCACGCCATGCAGCAAAGCGTCGTAATGAGCCCGGTCGCATTTGGCGAACTCGTCTTGCTCGCGGATGTTGGCATCGACCGATGCACCATCGCGCGTGTTGAGCTGCCACTCATACAGGCCTTGCAGCGCAAATTCACGCGCACGGCGGCGCGACGACTTGGCGCGGTCACGCTGGCCGCCTGCAGGCGCAGGCTTGCGGGCCGGACGGCCTTCGATCGGGGCATCGGCCTTGGGGGTGTTCTCAGGGGCTTCGCTCACAGCAGATCGTCCAGCAGGTTGGCCATTTCGACGGCCACGATGGCGGCGTCACGGGCTTTGTCGACCACACGGGCCTCGGCTTGCGCTTGGTTCTCAACGGTCAAGATCGCGTTGGCAATCGGCACATGGTGGTCCAAGCTGACGCGGGTGACGGCGGCGCCGCTTTCGTTGGCGACCAACTCAAAGTGGTAAGTCTCGCCTCGGATGATGCAGCCCAGAGCCACCAGGGCGTCGAAGCGCTCGCTGTCGGCCATGGCTTGCAGGGCCACGCTCACTTCGAGCGCACCAGGCACGGTCACATGCTGGATGTGCTTGGGCAGCACGCCCAGCTTGGTGAGTTGGTCAATGCACTCGGCGGCCATGCGCGAAGTGATGTCGTCATTGAAGCGGGCTTGCACGATGCCGATCCGAAGATCGTGTCCATCGAGCCGGCCGGCTTGTCCTTTGTCAGCGCCTTGCATGTTGTCGGGTCCAGTTCAAAGAGCGAGGGGATAGAGAGAAAAGAGCGGCGACCGCGCAAGAAGCGGTCGCAATGCGGGCGAAAAATCAGGGCTGCGGCGCCAGTGAGGTGCCATCGGCGGTCAAAAAGCCCGTCACTTCCAGGCCATAGCCCACCATGCTGGGCAGACGCTGCTGGTTGCCCATCAGGCGCATGCGGTGCACGCCCAGGGTGCGCAAGATTTGCGCGCCCACGCCGTAGGTGCGCAGGTCGACGGGGGTCTTGGGGGCTTGTTGGGGTTCAACGGGCAAGAGGCGGTCGAGCAAACGCTCGGCCTCGTCACCGGCATTGAGCAGCACGGCCACGCCGCGGCCAGCTTCACGCAGGGTTGCCAGGGCTTGGGGCAAAGGCCACGAGTGCCGTGGGCTGCCCGCATCCAGCCAATCCATGACCGACAAAGGCTCGTGCACACGCACCAGCACCTCGTCGTCTTTGGTCCACTCGCCCACGCTCAGGGCCAGGTGCACAGCACCGGTGCGGTCCTTGAAGACATTGGCTTGGAAGGTGCCTTCGGGCGTTTGCATGGTGCGGCTGCCCAGTTGCTGGATCAGCGACTCGTTGCGGCTGCGGTACTGGATCAGGTCGGCAATCGTGCCGATCTTGAGGTTGTGCTCTTTGGCGAACACCTGCAGGTCAGGCAGACGGGCCATCGTGCCGTCGTCGTTCATGATCTCGCAGATCACGGCCGAAGGCGTCAGGCCGGCCATGCCGGACAAATCGCAGCCGGCTTCGGTGTGACCCGCGCGCATGAGCACGCCGCCGTCTTGCGCTTGCAGCGGGAAGATGTGGCCGGGTTGCACCAGGTCGGTGGCCTTGGCGTCACGTGCCACGGCCGCTTGCACGGTACGCGCACGGTCGGCGGCCGAGATGCCGGTGGTCACGCCCGTGGTCGCCTCGATGGACACGGTGAAGGCCGTGCCATGTTTGGTTCCGTTGCGCGTGGCCATGGGCGGCAATTGCAGCCGCTCGCAGCGCTCACGCGTGAGCGTCAGGCAAATCAGCCCACGGCCGAACTTGGCCATGAAGTTGATGGCTTCAGGGGTGACGTGGTCAGACGCCAGGACGAGATCGCCCTCGTTTTCGCGGTCCTCTTCATCCACCAGGATGACCATGCGGCCCGCAGCGAGTTCGGCAATCAGCTCAGGAATAGGTGAAATCGGCATCCGGGCATTGTAGGCGGGTGGGCCGACGCGTGGCGCTGAACCAGAGGGTCAACCCCTGGAAAAGCGGGTGCTTGCACGCAAACGAGGCGCAGCCGAACCCGGCGACGCGCACGAAACCACCACATGAAACGCATCAGCGCCCCGATGGATGCTGTGCCGCAGCCCCTGCAAAGGGGAAGGTTCGTGGGTATTCACCGCCCCTTGTCGCCAAAAGAGCGCTGTTACCATTTGTGCATGCACGCCGTTCGCCGCCACCAGCGTTTGCTCACCCACATCGCCCTCTTGGCGATGTTGGCGCTGGCGATTTGGCCGACGCTGCTGAGGGTGTCCGCCTGGACGCAGGCACAGCCGTCCTACCTCAGCGTACTGTGCAGCACCGCGCTCAAGGCATCCCCGGCCGGCGCAGGGCAGGCGCCAACACCCGATACCGCGCCAGCCCATGCGGCCCTGGACCACTGCCCGCTGTGTGCATTGGCCCACGTGATGGCACCGCCTGCGGCGCCTCATGCGGCCTTGCTTTTGTCTTTGCGGCAGGCGTCGCCTTCTGGCTCGCCCCAGCCCCTGCTCAGAGCCGCCCCGCGACTGAGCCACCACCCGCGCGGACCACCTCACGCCCTGGCTTGAACACCCGATCGGGTTACGCCCCCGATGCCTCGCTCCACCGTGGACGCCACCGTGCACCACCCAGTTGAGCACCCAACCTGTTCACGCCCGGCGCCCAGCCCCCCGCATCAGCCAAAGCACACGGCCGTCATCGCCACCACGATGACACGACCTCGCTCGCGGGCCGCGGTCGCACGGCACATGCTTTTGGAATTTCCATGACGCAACGCCCCTTGGCATTGGCCATCGCCCTCGCCTTTCCCCTGCCCTTTGCCACCGCCAGCTGGGCCCAAACCGCCCCTGACAAAGCCCCAACCGCCGCCAACGCCACCCCTGACACCGAGGGCGACGGCCAGGTCAAATGGTTGGGCGTGGTCACCGTCAACGGCGGCCAGCCCACCTCGCTGCCGCGCCAGATCCCCACCACCATGATCGGCTCCACGGCCAAAGAAGTGATGGAGACCGTGAACGCCACCGACAGCCAAGACGCCCTGAAGTACTTCCCCAGTCTGTTGGTGCGCAAGCGCTACATCGGCGACTACAACCACGCGGTGCTGTCCAGCCGGGCCTCTGGCACGGGCAACAGCGCACGCAGCGCGGTGTATGCCGATGGCATCTTGCTGTCGAACTACCTGGGCAATGGGGCCACCTACGCGCCACGCTGGGGCCTGGTCACCCCAGAAGAGATGGACCGGGTGGACGTGATGTACGGCCCCTTCTCGGCGGCCTACCCCGGCAACTCAGCAGGCGCCATCGTGGACTACGTGACGCGCATGCCCACCCAATTCGAGGCGCACGTCAAGGTCGGTGCGTTCAACCAGCGCTTCGAGACCTACAACACCGACAGCCACTTCGGTGGACACCAGGCCAGCGCTTCGATCGGCAGCCGCGAAGGGGCATGGTCGTGGTGGCTCAACCTGAATCACCTGGACAGCAGCGGGCAGCCACAGGTGTATGTGATCAAGTCGACCCAGCCAACGGCCACCTTGAGCAACGGCACCACCGGCACCTTGGTCAACGGCGCCGTGCCAATCAAGGACTCGAAAAACTTCGATGCCATCGTCATTGGTACCACGACGCAGTACCACACCGTGCAAGACCACGCCAAGGTCAAACTGGCCTATGACATCTCAGGCACGCTGCGGGCCAGCTACACGCTGGGTTATTGGGCCAACAGCACCGACAGCACGCCGCAAACCTACCTGACCAACGCAGTCACAGGCGCCGCTTTTTACCAAGGCCAGGCCACCACTGGCACCCAAACCTTCACCGTGGGCGCTGGCGACTTCACCTTGGGCCGCGAAACGCTGATCCAGGTCATGCACGGTCTGTCGCTGAAGTCGAACACGCAAGGCGTGTGGGACTGGGAGATAGCGAGCAGCTGGTTCGACTTCCAGCAAGACGACAGCCGCAAGTCGGGCAACAACACCGCCACCGCCTTGAGCCAAAGCGGCACCGGCACCCTGACCGACCAAGGTGGCACCGGCTGGAACAACCAGGCCCTCAAGGGCACCTGGCGCCCAGAGGGCAAGAAGGGCCCGCACACCGTGGACTTTGGCTACCAGCACGACAGCTACAAGCTGCGCATCCAAGCCAACCAGATCGCCGCCCTGAACTGGGAAACCGCCGCCGCCGGCACGCGCAACAGCCTGGTGGGCGGGCACAGCGAGATGCAAAGCATCTACGCACAAGACGCCTGGGGTTTTGCCCCCGACTGGAAGGCCGTGCTGGGCGGGCGCTTTGAGGACTGGACCGCCAGCGGCTACACATACACCACCTTGTCGAAGGTGTATGACGAGCGCAGCGAACGCCACCTCTCGCCCAAGGCCGCGCTGTCGTATCGCGTGCAACCCAACCTGGTCGTGAAAGCCTCGACCGGCAAGGCGGTGCGCATGCCCACGGTGAGCGAGCTGTATGGCTCCACCAGCGCGCCCACCGGGCAATTCGTCAACGACCCCAAGCTGCGCCCTGAGCGCTCGTGGACCACAGAGCTGTCGGCCGAACAGGTGGTGGGCAATGGCACGCTGCGCTTGACCGGATTCACGGAAGACACGCGCGATGCGCTTTACTCGCAGACCACGCCTGATGCCACCTTGGGCAACGTCACCCGCGTGAGCAACGTCGAACGTGTGGCCACCAAGGGCGTGGAGCTGGCTTACCTGGGTGACGACGTGATCGTGTCCGGTCTGGACTTCTCGGGCAGCCTGACCTACGCCGACTCACGCATCAAAGAAAACAGCGGCTTTGTCAGCACACCGGGCGACACCATCGACAAGCGTCAGCCCCGCGTGCCCATGTGGCGCGCCACGGCCTTGCTGAACTACCACTGGAGTGACCAGTTCAGCACCTCGCTGGGCGCGCGCTACAGCGGCAAGCAGTTCAGCAGCCTGAACAACACCGACATCAATGGCCAAGCCTACACGGCGGCCAGCAAGTACTTCACGGTGGACGTGCGGGCGCTGTACAAAGTGAACAAGCAGTGGTCGGCGGCGGTGGGCATCGACAACCTGAACAACTACCGGTACTGGAACTTCCACCAGTACCCACACCGCACGCTCATGGCCGAACTTCGCTTCGACCTGTGAGCACACGGGGGGCTCAGCGAGCCACGCTGACGCCCGCGCCCAACATGCGCTCGACGTAACGCGCGATCAGGTCGACTTCGAGGTTGACCTGGCCGCCCACCTTGATCTCGCCCAGCGCCGTGTTCTCGATGGTGTGTGGGATCAGGTTGATGCTGAACTGGGTGCTGCCGTCCACCGCGTCGTCCACGCTGTTGACGGTCAGGCTCACGCCATTGACCGTGATCGAGCCCTTGTAGGCCAGGAAGCGCGCCAGCGTTTGCGGTGCACGGATGCGCAGCAACCACGACTCGCCCACCGGCTCGAACACCGTGACCTCACCCACGCCATCGACGTGGCCTGTGACGATGTGGCCACCCAGGCGATCGTGCGAACGCAGCGCTTGCTCCAGGTTGACGCGGCCCAGGGTGGTGAGCCCCACCGTGCGCACCAGGCTCTCAGCCGAGACGTCGATGGTGAAACGGCCTGCAGCCACATCAAACGTGGTCACGGTCATGCACGCGCCATTGATGGCGATGCTGTCACCCAAGCCCACGCCATCGAGGTAGCCCGCAGGCGTTTGCAGAGTGAGTCGGCGGCCGTGGCTGGGCTCGGTGCCCAAGGGCTGGGAAGCGATGATCTGGCCCACGCCAGTGATGATGCCGGTGAACATGAGGTGTCTCTCAGGTGATCAGTGAAAGGGGATGCGTGCGGTGCAAGCGATCGCAGACGGTGTCAAAACAGATGCCGACCGGGCGCACGCGCCACCAAGCGCAGGTCGTTGCCCACACGTTGGACATCGTCGAACTGCAGGGTCACGGCATCTTGCAACTGTGCCAGCGGCGACAAGGCCGCCAAAGCACGCCCTGGCCCGATCAGCTTGGGCGCAAGATACATCAAGAACTCGTCGACCGCATCGGCCTCGATGAAGGCAGCGTTCAATCGGGCGCCGGCTTCCAGATGCAATTCATTGACACCGCGCTGTGCCAAGTCAGTCAGCAGCCAGGCCAGGTCAACCTGACCGGTGGACGAGGCCTGCGCCGTGATCACGGTGGCACCTGATTGAGACAAGGCCTCGCGCCGCGCCAGCGCCTGCGCGTCATCGGCCACACCGTAAACCCACGCCCCCGCGGGCTGCGCCAAGATGTGGGCGTCGAGGGGCGTGCGCCATTGGGAGTCCAGCACCACGCGCCCAGGTTGACGAGGTGTGTCGATGCCACGCACGTCCATGCGCGGGTTGTCATCCAGCACCGTGCCAATGCCCGTCAGCACCGCCGAGGCGCGGGCGCGCCACGCGTGTCCATCGGCGCGGGCCTCAGGCCCGGTGATCCATTGGCTTTGTCCATTGTCGAGCGCTGTGCGCCCATCGATGGATGCGGCCACCTTCAAACGCACCCAAGGCTTGCCACGCACCATGCGAGACAAGAAGCCGATCTTGATCTCGCGCGCGGCCAGGGCATCGGCGCTGGTCGGGTCAAGCGTGTCCACCACCACGCCAGCAGCGCGCAGGCGTTCAGCGCCCTGCCCTGCCACCAGCGGGTTGGGGTCGAGCAAGGCCACCACCACGCGGGCCACGCCCTCACGGACCAAGGCATCGGCGCAAGGCGGCGTGCGGCCATGGTGGGAGCAAGGCTCCAGCGTCACATAGGCGGTGGCACCGCGCAAACCGTGGGCCTGGGCCTGGGCATCGCGCATGGCCATCACTTCGGCGTGCGGCCCACCCACCTGCTGCGTGTGGCCTGCGCCCAGCACAGCGCCATCGCGCACGATCACGCAGCCCACGGGCGGGTTGGGCGATGAGCCCAGCAGCGCCATGCGCGCTTGCGCGAGGGCCAAGCCCATCCAGTGCCGATCGGTCACAACAAACTCCTTGCCAGCGTGCCGGGCCACGCTCAACGGTAGCCCTGGTCTTCGGAGGCGATTTCTACCACGACCGTGGAGGGCACGGCGCGGCCATCTTTCATGCCCGGATGCATCAAGGTCATGCGCAGGGGCTGGATGGCCTGCTGTGCCCAGTCGCCGGGTGGTTCGGCAGCCAGCAACTCGGCGCCATCGACCACGCCCGTGTCAGACACCCACACTTTGACCCGAATGCGCCCTTTGCGCACGGCCATCAACACGGCCTCGTCCAAGACCCAGTCCTCAATGGGACGGGCCGACTGGTCGAGGGATTCGGCCGGCGTGTAAGTGGTGGGGACGAGCGCCTGTTGGGTGGCCATGTCCACCGCCATGCCTGGTATCGGGCCATTGGGGTCACCATCAGACACAGTGCCACCTTCGCGTGCGTCGCTCGCAAGGCCGGCCGCATTGGGTTCGGGTAGCTTGTGCCGCGGCTCAGAGGGAATGGTGGCGTGAGCGCGGTCAGCGACGACTGCACTGGGCAGAGCCTGCGTTCGAACAGACCAACCCGAGGCATGCGTGCGCTGAGCGCCCAAGGGCATCACGACCGCCGCCCCACTCGTTGCATGACCTCGCACCCCAGAAAAACCGTGAAACATCAGCCAGCCCAATCCGTGCAGGCCGAGAGCCAAACACAAGGCCACCAGCCAGCGGCCAGACCGCGACCACGTCGCCTCACCGAGCACAGGGGCATCGGCCATCAAATACACGGCAGGCAGATCAGCGCCAGCATGCAGCCACAGCAGCGGCCGAACCTGCTGCGCCCGTGCCATACCGTGACCCGACAGACGAGGCGCCTTTGACGCCTGTGTTGGTCACGGTTGGATTGCCACAGTCGTCACTGGCCATCGGACCTGTCGATTCGCGGGTGGCAGTCAGTGTGTACACCTGGTTTGTCGCAGAGGCGGTTCTCAGTGTGTAAACCGTACGGCCCTCGCCAGCAGGTGGACTGGTCGCGAAAGGCATCGCATTGAAGCTTGCCAGTTCGGCATTTGAGCTTGGATAGTGGTAGTTCTCGCTGTAAAAGCGCTCAAGCCATTGCTGGGCCGCCACCATCTGCGTCTTGAGCTGAGTGCGATGCCCGCGCGCCACGTACTCGGTGTACGCCGGATAGGCCACTGCAGACAAAATGCCGATGACGGCGACCACAACCATCAGCTCGATCAAGGTGAAGCCTCGCACGCGAGGCAAGACGTTTGATTTCATTTGGTTTTCATGCCTGGAATTTCGCGCCACTGGATGCGCATCGTGCTGATCGCCACACAACCAGATGCGTCCGTCTTCTGGCCCAAGATGCGCACCTTGGTTTTGCCTGCACCGCAAGTCTGGGGCGGACCTTGCGGACAGTTGGTCGAGCCGGCTGGGCAGGTAGTGGGGCAATTGGGTGCTCCAGCGGTGCAGTTCAGGGAGGAGGTTTTCACCTTGTCAGACACCACAATGACCTTCGAGTCACTCACATTGCCGGCGTAAGCATCGTATGACTTGTCAGCCAGGGTCGCTGCGGTCAGCAGCCCTCGCACCGGCAAGGCCGTCACGGGGTTGAACGCGTAGCCAGCCGCCAAAGGCGCCGTGTCGCAGCTGGTGGCCTCGCTGACCTGAGGCCGAATCGCCGTGAAGAACACAAAGCCCTGGCGCCCCACAGGCGACGAGATGACTGCTTCACCCGCAGACGGGAAGTCGAACAACCACCCGTCGTGCACTGCGGGGTCGAATGCAACGAAAGCGTCCGACTCCACCGGCACGTCCACACCATCCTTGGTGGTGATTTGGTAAACCTGCCCCGCAGCGTTGCGCGCCAACCGGATTTTCAAGAACCGATTGCTGCTGACCAAGCGGTTGCTGTCTGTGCCGGGCAAAGGCCTGGACACCACAGCCGCACCTGCCGAGTTCACAACGGGAGGCGTGATGCGATCGCCGACATAGCTCCCCTGGTCCCAGACCGAGAAAAACCGCTGCGTGCGCGCTGAATTGGGGAAGTCGCCCGTTTCAATGGATTGGCCTGTCGCAAAGCTGATCATGGCGCCCCCAAATTTCGGGAACGAAACCACGGGCGCTGTGGTGATCGGCAAAGCCACAGGCGTTGCGCTCGAATCCACCGCCGTGAAAAACGGCGTCGCTTGAGTCACCGCCGCCGTGGTCAAAGTGGCCGGTGTGGTGGTCGACTCAAACGCACTGCCCCACCGACTGGGGTCCTGATCACGGATGTCAAACTTCCAGACATTGCCCAGCAAATCGGTGCCATACAACACGTCAGCCACACCGTCGTTGTTGAGGTCAACCCAGTTGACGCCCATCATGCCGTTGGTACCAGTGCCACCACTGGTCGTCAATTTGACGTAGTCGCGCGCCGTGGCAGTGGACTGCCAAGTGCCGCCGGTCCCCGTAGGGCCGTCCACAAACAAAATGAACATCACCGCCCGCCCGTTGGCAGACTTGTAGCCATTGGGCACCAAGACGCCAAACTTGCCGTTGTTCAAGCGCACGATCGGCGTGGCCTGTCCCGACACGTTGTGACGCACAGGATCGGTCAGGTTGTAGCCCAGGTCAGGGTCGTCGCTGGCCGTGAACATCCACTTGAACACGCTGGCCGCATTGGCTTCTGTCAATGCGCTTGGGTCAGTGACGTCCAGCGCAAAAACGGCACGGCCCCCACGACCCAATGAGCTGAAAAGGTAGCTCTTCCATGCGGTCGAGGTCGTACCTGAGCCCACAAGCACGTCGCCCACGTAGGGGCTACCGTCCATGAGCGACACCGCGTTGGTGTTCGCCACGTCATGGGCCGTCGAAAGACGGTTGGCCAGCGGACTGGGCACAAAAGACATCAAGAGCGAACCACCAGGATTGGCCGAGTCCGACGTCGGGACTTTGAACCCATGCAGCATCCCGTCGTTGGCCCCCACCCAAATGGTGCTGTCACGCGTGGCCTTGGTGACCACAAAGCTCCGGTACGACGGCGTTCCTGCGGGCAAAGTCACGTCGTTGAAGTTGGCGGAGCTCTTCGTGTCGTGCACCCATGGCGACGAGTTGACAATCGTGCCCATGATGTTGGCATCGCGCTTGCGGAACGGAGCGAGGTCGGCGGCCGTGTTGCTGCCGCGCATGTACCGCACCAACTTGGCCGCGCGATCGGCTTGCGCTGTTGAAGTGCCCCCAGTCAACGCGGTGACATAGTCGGGCGAATTCGTGGCGCTTATCACCGTATCCGTGAAGGCCACACCTTGCTGCCCCGTGGTCGCTTGGCGGTTGGTCAACACTTGGCGAGACGTGGTCTTGCTGAGCACGTCACCGGCATCCCAAGCCGCCGTGGCAGAGAAAGCAGCAGTCTCACTGTTGACCGCAAAGGCTTTGATCGTGCCGTTGTTGTCGTCTTTGCTGAACTCGGCGACGAACTTGAAACTGCCTTGCACCAATTGCGAAGAGGAGATAGAGGGCGCGGTGTTGCTGCTGGCCACCAACTTGTCCAACAAGGCAGTCAGGCGCTCTTCGAGCAAGTCCGGGCGGCGGGCCAAAAAGTAGCCGTCTGGTTCGCCGTCGGCGCAGGCGCCCGTGCACGCCTCACCGT
Organism: Burkholderiales bacterium; assembly: GCA_947377275.1. GTDB lineage: Bacteria > Pseudomonadota > Gammaproteobacteria > Burkholderiales > Burkholderiaceae_C > Aquabacterium. The sequence goes on from CANCFV010000027.1 coordinate 23,932, forward strand.
TGTTGCGCGTCCTGTCCCAGTTCACCGGTTGGCTGCCGTTAGAGGCCTGAGGCAGGACGTTCTTGCTTGACGCAAAAGCGGTCTCTCCCGTGTCGAAACTCCCGTACTTGGCGGCATACCAAAGTGGATCGCGCAATGTGACAGGCCCGGCGCCCTCCTTGACACGGAAGGTGATCACCGTAGAAGTCTTGTTGGCCTTTGTGCTGTCGTCAATGAAGCCGACGTTGGCGCCCCCATTGCCAAACGACGCCGGCCAATCGTAGGCATCGAGGTTGCCGCTGTTGATGCCCTTGGGCATGCCGCCGTCGGCAAAATTGCACTTAAGCCAGAACGCAGCGCTGTTGGCCGCGTAGCCCGCGCAGTCGCTGCCGGGGGCGCTGAAGCCATTGGAGCCATGCGTGAGATAACGGCCATCGGTTCGGTAACTGTTGCTAGGAGCGGCCTTGGTCCCGATGATGCTGAAGCCATGTGAGCCCTTGGCTCCTGCGTTGTTGTTGAGCACATCGGTGAGCACCTCAAGGTCATATTCGCCACTGACTGCGCTTGGTTTGAGTTCCCAACGGATGACGCCCACCATGTCCATGTCGTAGTCGCCACCGAACTGCGCATCGTTCCAAGTCACGATATAGGTGGCAGAACCCAACGAAGTTTGGTCGGCGTTCGGGCCCTCGGCACGAATCGCACGAAAGGTCAACGCAGCCCCCGGCATGAGCGAGTCCAAACCATGATCCCAACTGCTCTCTGGGGTGATGTAGACGCTGCGCCCGTTGGGCAAAGGCACTTCGATGCGGATGACCCCACCGGCGAGCGACGCAGCATAGGTTTTCAAACGCAAGGCATGTGCGGGAAGGCCGGCACGACTGATGTCGGCGCCTGTGTTGCTCGTCAAGCTGGAAGACACCGTGCCGTGGCCCAGTTCGCGGATGGCGTTGGTGTTGGCAAAGTACGCTGCACCGGCGCCCAGATACGAGCCCTTGACAGCGGGAGCCTCAGGGCAGATCCCCGCCAGCCTGGACAGGCCTGCACTGACCAAGTCTCCAGCTGTCCCCACCAGCTTCTTCGTGCAATCACTGCCCACAGCGCCGGCATTGGAGCCGACAGAGCGCTCCGTCCCATTGATGCCTTCGTTGGTGCCAATCACGTCGGTCAACTGGGCCAGTGTTCGACTGGAGCCATCATTCAACCCGACAAAGCCAGACGAGAACACGCCGTAAACGTCGTTCTCTGCCCCATCGGCCGTATCGAAGCTGGCTGTGCCACTTGAAATGGCCAACACGTTCATTGCGCGGCAGATGCTCTTGCCGTAGAGGTTTTTGCGCAGGCGCCCAGACGCTGGGTCCGTGGTGCTGTCGTTGAGGGGGTCCTGTCGCGTGACGGCCGTAGGCAAGCCCACGGTTTTGTCCATCGCAACACTCGTCGGCTCAGACATGTCCTTACCGGCCATGTAAGCCAAGGCCTGAACCAGCATTTCAGAAATGGGGTTGCCCCAAGACGGATACCAGCCATTCTGGATATCGGTCGGCAGCACAAATTGATCGCCATTGGGCAGGTTGCGCTGGTAGTTGCCGGTATCGTAGAGACGGATGCTGTCGAACGACTTGATGATGCCGGAGCTCGTCTTGCACGCAGAGGGCAAGGTCCCCGTGATGCGATGGCAGAAACGCCCAGTCGACGCGTCGATTTCATCGTTCACCGACCCCATGTTCTTGCGCAAAGCACCGCCTCGCAGGCTGGAGTCATAGCTCCCGGTGATCAGCCCGAACTCAGCACGTGGCGCTTTGTTGACGTCCTGGGTGGAGCCAAACTGCTGTAGCAAACCCACCGGTTTGTAATAAGTGGTGGTGCCGTCGGTATAGGCTTGGCAATGCTGCTCGCCCAACAGACCCTGTTTGCACGCCTGAACGCGGATGGTCAACTCCGGGTTGTCCGACTTAGCGGGAACCCGAGGCTGATGAGCGGTGTTGTCGTTGGTGGACGGGCCATATTTCTTGTAAAACGCTTGCGCTTTTTTCCCGAACACAAATTCACGGCTCGAGTTTTCATTGTCTTGGTCCAATTCCTCCTGCCAACGGCAAACCGTCCCAGGAATCGTCGCCCACAAACTGTAGTTCCCTTTGACCACCCTCATGACCGGGGCCCCGGGGGTGTTCGCCGTCGGATCCTGGTTGATGGAGCCTCGGTTGCAAATGGTCAGCCCCTGCGGCGTTGAAGCCGTGGCATCAAACGAATACGGGGTGTAGTTGCGAAGGTCAGCCCCGGCGTAGTACTTCACAAAGGAGTGCGCGTCTTGAGACAGCTGCGCCATCTCAAGGGTCGTCTCATAACTGCCTGCAACCGAAGCGCTCGCGGCTGTCACCGTGTCCTCACGGCGGAAGCCGCCATAGAGCATTTTGCGCACCACATCGATGCGCGTCATGGTGGCCCAGTTCAAGAAGTTGCCGCTCCAATAAGAAGCCGTGGTCGGGCAGGAGTACACCGTCTTCTTCTTGGTCGTGGCGGTCGCATCCGTGATGGTCACCGTCGCAGCCACAGAGGGCTCGAACCGCTTACCAGCCCCCACCGTGCGCGTGCTGTTGTAGCTGTAGCAAAGGGTTGGATCAAAATACCCGTAGTACTTGAAGTCGGGCTTGAAGGTGTAGTCGTCGACACCGTCGCCATCCACATCTTCGTAATCGGTGTAGATGGGCGAGAACAACGTGTGGTCCTTGGACGCGGCCAGCATCATCATGGGGCCACCCGAACCAAAGGCGATGTTGGGGGGGTAAGCGCTCAGGCTGCTGGAGCGGTAAGCGCCATCGGTCGCCAAAGTGTTGGTGGCGGTTTGGGCCCACACCGTGGCCGACACACTTGCCAGCCCCAGCATCAAAGGCGCAACCCAGCGAATCATTGATCTCATGTCAGCCTCAAAGCTCAGGGAGCAGGAAATAGCTTTGCATCAGCACTTCGGTGCCTGGGCGATAACCAAAGCCGCGCGCCGTGATGCGAACCATTTGGGTCACGCCACGACTGAAATGCTCCAGCATGTACTCGGGCTGTTGAACAACCGCAGCAATGCGCGCCGTGCCCGTGAATGTGCCAATCGGCACACCGCCTGAAAACGTGGCACAGGTGCCTGTCGCGTTGGGCGCAGGCTTCGCCACTGTCGTGCTTTCGGCCTGCGCAGCACCACCTGCCGCACCTGCCCCAGAGGCAGGAACCCCGTCCCACAGTCCACCTTTGGCAACCGGCCACCAAGCCTCCACGGTCGTGGCGCCCGCACTGGCTGCGGCGTAGTCCACCTTGAGCAAATCGGCCGGCGCAGGCACGCCACATTGGCCACGGATGCAGTCGCGGGCAAAGTACGCGCTGTTGGTCACCGTTGGACGTTCATTGCCCCGTGAGCACAACGCACCCGCCGGCGCAACTGGGCTGGACGGCAAAAGGAGGTCCTTCTCACCGTCTCGTAACGCAGCTTCGGCGGCTTGCCGAGCCACCTGGATGTCGAGCTGGTTACGGGACACGGCCTCGCCCAACAAGGCCGACTTGGCGCTGACAATGGCCATGCCCGCCAGCGCCAGCATGAAGATCAAAACAACCACCAATGCCACGCCAGACTGGCCGCGCTTCACCGCCCGGGCTTGGGCGAAAAACAAGACTCTGGTCTGCATCAGATCGTCCCGTTCTGTCGGTTCTTCAAACCAAACACCTGACTGAAAGTGCGAAAGCTGACGCCAGCAGGCTGGTTCACGCTGTTGCCTGCGCAATCGGTCACGGCCGTCGCTGAGCCACTGTCCAAGCGGGTCTGCGGGTCCGATCGCACCATCACACAAATGCGCACAGCGACCACACGCTCCCAGGGCGTATAGGCCACGCCATTGAAATTCTTGTCGCCGCTGGCAGCGAGATCGGATGCGCTCATGTAAGTCACAGGGCTCTGACCACTGGCACCCAATACGCCGTAGCGCACGGTGAACTGCTCGACGTTGGGGATCAGTTCAACGCTGGCCTGACCACCGTTGTTGCCATTGCCACTGCACCACAGACTGCGTGGGCCGTTGGGTTGATTCGAGTCGCTGGGCCGCACCACGTAGCGGTTGAACACGAACAGGGGAGCGAGTGGCACCAAGTTGTCGTTGGACGTTCGCGCCACAGGCGTCTTCACGGTTGACGTGTTGCCGTTGGCGTCCTTGACCTGCTTGTCGACACTGATGCTCCCAACGCGAGACATGGGGTTGTGAGTCGCATCATTGGCCGCATCACTGCGGGTGCAATCAGCACGGTTGCCCACGTCAAGCGAAAAGGTGTCGTTGGTGAAGTAACTGATGACCAGAGCATCGGATGTGGTGACCACACCGTTGCCGGTGGTCACACAGCTCGCGTTGCCGACGTTGAAGTCACCATTGCTGCAGCCAAAAATGCCATAGCGGAAGGCGTCTGGCAAACTGAGGCCCTCATCGCCTGCAGCGCCATCAAAGCTCATCAAGACGTTGCTCCGCGGCGCGCCCCCTGCTTTGTCGGGCTCGACACTCACCGTCGGATAGAACCCCGCATTGGCCACATCACGCCCAACCAACTCCAAGACCTGCTGCCCCGATTCCAGCAAAGCTGAACGTTGGTCGACCGCCCTCTGCGTGGCACGGGTGTTGAGGTAGATGGAGGCCGCAGCCAAAACGAGCAAGAGGTTGAGCACAATGGCGACCATGAGCTCGACCAAGGTCAAGCCGCGCTGGGTCGAACCCCATGAGAGACGCCGATGAGGCGCGGTGTAAAAGACCCGATTTTTCATGGCGTCACCGTGAATGTGGCGCAGCGAACGCCGGCAGCCATCTGCACAGGGCAGCAACTTTGCTGAGCCATACCGACGTCGGCACTCGTGCAAACCGGGCTGGTTCTCGACCCCAACACCGTGTTCACGACTGAATTGAACTCTTTGTCAAACCACATGAAGCTCACCGTCATGCCAGCAGCCGGATTACCGGTGACACGCACCGCACCGTTGGGCAACTCGCGGCGCACCATCGCACGCCACTCGGCCATGTCGTACGCAGCCAAGTCAGCGGCGCTCGCGCACACCGCTTGCCCACAATCGGTTGATGCGGTGGGCAGCGCGGCATCCACTGCCGCGGTGACGCGATAGGCTGTGGCGCTCGTGGCGGCATGGTCTAGGTTGGCCCGCAAGCGCTCGGCATAGTCGGCCAACAACACCGACATCACGGCACGCTGATTGGAACCAAACTGGTACTTCAACGTGGACGACTGCAAGGCGGCCATCGACACCAAGGCCAAAGCCATGATCAGCATCGACACAAGGACCTCGATCAGGGTCACGCCGGCTTGGCGAGGCGAACGCACCAGTGCATGCCGAACAACGGGTTTAGAGGACGAAAACATCACACGGCCTCAATTGTCTGCGGCGTCGGCGACCGAGGTCTTTGCCGATGGGTCGTAAGGGTCGCTGCGCATTCGCCCCTGCCTTGACAGCACCAAGTTCCGCTGATTTGGTCCGTTAGTGACCGCCGTGTCCGCCAGCCGGAGGGTCGTATTTCCAGCCAGCAGCAAGCCACGCGCGTTGAACGTGAATATGCGGTCCGGAGTGCCCGATCGGTCTGTCAAGGTGTAACGTGCATCGCCTGGCTGGCGCACATGGATCAAGTCTGCAACCGCAGGCACCCCGTTCGCGGGCGCGTTGTCGCAAGCGCGGTTCTCAAACATCAGCCAACCCGATTGCCAGGCACCCTGCGATGTGGCGCCGGCGGCCAAGCAGCTTGGACCGGGCGCCGCGGTGGTCGGCGTCGCCAACTGACACACAGACACACAGGTGTTGCGGCTGAGCGCGTCCAGACGTGCGCGGGTCATGGTTTTGGTGAAATCGTCTTCCAGCGCCTTCATGGCACTGCGTGTGGCGAAGCTTTGCAGCGCCGGTGCCGCCATGACCGCCAAAACGCCGACCACCGCCAGCGTCACCATGAGCTCCAGCAACGTGAACCCCTGCCGAGCGTGAAGAAATGCACCCTTTTTCATGAAGGCCGACTGTACCGAGCCCAGCCAAAGCATCAATCCCGTTGATCGGGGAAGCTTGACCGCTCGTCGCCAAGGGCTCGGGTTAGCCCTCAAAACAGCCCCCCGAACCCCACGTTCAAGGGGGGCTCTTTTTCCCGGTCTCTTTGATGGCGGCCACGAATTCGCTGACGTCATCGAAGCTGCGGTACACCGAAGCAAAGCGCACGTAAGCCACCTTGTCGAGCTTGCGCAGCTCGCGCATCACCCATTCGCCCAGTTGGGTCGACTCCACTTCTTTGTCACCGCATTGGCGAAGCTTGGCCTCAATGGCCTCGATGCCGCTTTCCAGCGTTTCGGCGCTCACCGGGCGTTTACGCAAGGCAATGGCCATCGAGCCCTTGAGCTTCGCGCGGTCGTAGTCGGTGCGGCGCCCATCGCGCTTGACGATGGCCGGCAGTTCGATTTCAGCGCGCTCGTAGGTCGTGAAGCGCTTGTCGCAACCGTTGCACTTGCGGCGGCGGCGGGTTGAATCGCCCTCGTCCGAGTCGCGCGTTTCAACCACCTGGGTGTCGTGGTGGCCACAAAATGGGCAACGCATGTGGGTTCAGCTCCCTGCAAAGAACAAAGTAAAAAACCCGGCTTGGATCGTCATCCAGCGCCGGGCTTTGTCAGTCAATCGTGATCAGGTCTGATCAACGGTAGACCGGGAAGTCGCGGGTCAAGGCCGTGACTTGATCGCGCACGCGGGCGATGGTCACTTCGTCGTGTGGGTTGTCCAGCACGTCGGCGATCAGGTTGGCCACTTGCACGGCTTGCTCTTCCTTGAAGCCGCGGGTGGTCATGGCCGGCGAGCCCAGGCGGATGCCGCTGGTCACGAAAGGCTTTTGCGGATCGTTGGGGATGCCGTTCTTGTTGCAGGTGATGTGTGCTTGGCCCAAGATCGCTTCGGCTTCCTTGCCCGTCAGGTTCTTGGGGCGGAGGTCCACCAGCATCACATGGCTTTCGGTGCGACCCGACACGATGCGCAGGCCGCGCTGGGTGAGCGTGTCAGCCAGCGCAGCGGCGTTCTTGACCACCTGCTGTTGGTAGGCCTTGAACTCAGGCGATGCGGCTTCTTTGAAGGCCACAGCCTTGCCAGCGATCACGTGCATCAAAGGGCCACCCTGGATGCCAGGGAAGATGGCGCTGTTGATCTTCTTGGCGATCTCTTCGCCACGCATCAGGATGATGCCGCCACGGGGGCCGCGCAGGCTCTTGTGGGTGGTCGAGGTGACCACGTCAGCGTGAGGCACAGGGTTGGGGTAGACACCGGCGGCGATCAGGCCAGCGTAGTGGGCCATGTCCACCATGAAGTAGGCGCCGACTTCCTTGGCGATCTTGGCGAAACGCTCGAAGTCGATGCGCAGGGCAAAGGCCGATGCGCCAGCGATGATCAGCTTGGGCTTCTTCTCGCGGGCCAGGGCTTCCATGGCGTCGTAGTCGATGTCTTCTTGGGCGTTCAGGCCGTAAGACACGACGTTGAACCACTTGCCCGACATGTTCAGAGGCATGCCGTGGGTCAGGTGACCACCTTCGGCCAGGCTCAGACCCATGATGGTGTCGCCAGGCTGCAGCAGCGCAAAGAACACGGCTTGGTTGGCTTGCGAACCCGAGTTGGGTTGCACGTTGGCAAATTCGGCGCCGAACAAGGCCTTGAGGCGGTCAATGGCCAATTGCTCGACCACGTCGACGTGTTCGCAACCACCGTAGTAGCGCTTGCCTGGGTAGCCTTCGGCGTACTTGTTGGTCAGCTGGGAGCCCTGGGCTTCCATGACGGCCGGCGAGGTGTAGTTCTCGGAGGCGATCAGCTCGATGTGGTCTTCTTGACGGGTGTTTTCGGCCTGGATGGCCGACCACAGTTCAGCGTCGACTTTGGCGAGGGTGTGTTGGGCGCGATCGAACATGACTTG
>CANCFV010000028.1 GCA_947377275.1 Burkholderiales bacterium
AACGCCCTGCTGGCCCAACGCGCACGCACCGACTGACACCCTCACAGGAGACCCACCATGCACCTGCCCGGTCTGAACCACCAACTCGGTGACGACGTCGATGCGCTGCGCGAAGCCGTGCGCCACTTTGCCGACACCGAAATCGCCCCCCGCGCCGCGCAGGCCGACCGCGACGACACCTTCCCCGCCGACCTGTGGCGCAAGTTCGGTGACATGGGCCTGTTGGGCGTGACCGTGCCAGAGGCCTACGGCGGCGCCAACATGGGCTTCTTGGCCCACATGGTCGTGATGGAAGAGATCAGCCGCGCCTCGGCCTCCATTGGCCTGAGCTATGGCGCGCACTCGAACCTGTGCGTCAACCAGATCAACCGGCATGGCACCGAGGCGCAAAAGCAGCGCTACTTACCCAAGCTCATCAGCGGCGAGCACGTGGGCGCGCTGGCCATGAGCGAGCCCGGCGCGGGCTCTGACGTGGTCAGCATGAAGCTGCGCGCCGAACTCAAGGGCGATCACTACCTGCTCAATGGCAGCAAGATGTGGATCACCAACGGCCCGGTGGCCGACACCCTCGTGGTCTACGCCAAGACCGAGCCCGAGCGCCATGCCCAGGGCATCACCGCCTTCTTGATCGAAAAAGGCATGCCGGGGTTTTCGATCGCGCAGCGGCTTGACAAGCTGGGCATGCGCGGCTCACCCACCGGCGAGCTGGTGTTCAACAACGTCGAGGTGCCCACACAGAACGTGCTGGGCCCGCTCAATGGCGGCGTCAAGGTCTTGATGAGTGGGCTGGACTACGAACGCGCGGTGCTGTCGGGCGGCCCGCTGGGCATCATGCAAGCCGTGATGGACCTGGTCATCCCCTACATCCACGAGCGCCAGCAGTTTGGCCAGGCCATTGGCGAGTTCCAGCTCATTCAGGGCAAGGTGGCCGACATGTACACCGCCCAGCAAGCCACCCGCGCGCTGGCTTACACCGTGGCCAAGAACCTCGATGCGCTGGGAGACCAGCACGTGCGCCAAGTCCGCAAAGACTGCGCCGCCCTGATCCTCATGGCCGCCGAAAAAGCCACCTGGATGGCCGGCGAAGGCATCCAGATCTTCGGGGGCAATGGCTACATCAACGACTACCCGCTGGGCCGCCTCTGGCGCGATGCCAAGCTGTACGAAATCGGCGCCGGCACGTCCGAGATCCGCCGCATGTTGATTGGACGAGAGCTGTTCAACGAAACCGCGTGAGTGTGAATGCGCACGTTTTGACCCGTCAATTGGCGTCAAGACCGAGACATGGCGCCCACACAGCCCTGGTGTCGCGCACGCTGCCTTGCGCAAGGGCCTCAGCCCCTACGATTTGACTCAGATCAAATCAAAGGGCCTTGAGGCCCGCAACGGAGACGCTCATGAGCCAACAAGCAATGCAAAACGCCAAGGACCTCGTCGCCCGCGAGAAGCTGGACTTCGGCCTCGACGGTGACCTGCCCCGCTGGTGGTACGAGAACAACCCCTACAAGTCACGCCTGGTCGATGCGCTGCAAGCGGCCTTCCCTGATGGCGAGCGCTACTTCATCTCGTGCGTGCGCGCCTACCGCGAGCAAATCACCGACCCCGCCCTGAAAGAAGACGTCAAAGTCTTCATGCGCCAAGAAGGCCAACACGGCATCGTGCACTCGAAGTACAACCAGCGCCTGCGCGAGCAAGGCATGGACATCGACGCGATCGTTGACTTCATCAACCGCAACAACGAGTTCCACACCAAGCACTTCTCTAAAGAGTACAACTTGGCCTTGACCTCGGCGTTCGAGCATTTCACCGCCATGCTGGCCGAAATCTTCTTCGTCAAGAAGGAGACCATGACCAACGCCGACCCCAAGCTGCGCGCCATGATGGCCTGGCACGCGGTCGAAGAAATGGAACACAAGGCCGTGGCCTATGACGTGATGCAGAAGGTCGCGAAGACGGGCTACTTCATGCGCTGCGCCGCCATGATCCACGTCACCGTGTTCTTGAGCATCCTCACCGTCCGCTTCAGCAACCGCCTGCTCAAGAACGACGGCTTCTCGTTCGGCCAGCGCATGTGGATGATGGTCAAGTGCCGCTGGTGGTTGTTCGGCTACAAGGGCATCATCTCCAGCCACCTGGGCAGCTTGCTCGCTTACTTCAAGCCCGGCTTCCACCCCTGGCAGCAAGAAGCCATCCACAACTACGACGCATGGGTTGAAGCCTACGAGCGCACGGGTGACCCGATGGTGGCCGGCGCTGCGCTGTACCAAGCCGCTCACTGAGCGAGCGCACCCGCGGGGCGGCTTTGCTCAGCCCCGCGGCACCCCATCCACAAAGGCCAGCAATTGGCCTTTTGTCATGGGCACCCAAGGCTCGTCTCGGGTGATGGGTTCGGTGGCGATCACCACCACGCGGTCGCCTGGCTGCGTCACCTCGGCAAAGTTCAGCGTCATGTCACCGTCTTGCACGGTGTCTTGCAGGTGCGCCAAGCCAAAGGGGTGCTGACGCACCAGGTACTGCAGCTTGGTCGAGCAATGCGCCCACAGCGCGTCGCCCTGGCTCAGCATGAAGTTGAAGGTGCCGTGCTTGGCGATGTGGGGCACCAACTCTTGCAAGGTGTTGGTCAGCTCTTCGACCGAAGGCGCGCTGGCATGGCTTTTAGAAAGCTCTTGCATCAACCAGCAAAAGGCACGCTCGCTGTCGGTGTCGCCCACCGGCTTGAAGTTGGCGTGCAGCTTGGGGTGAAAGTCCAGCAGGTTGCCGTTGTGTGCAAAGGCCCAATAGCGCCCCCACAGCTCGCGCACAAAGGGGTGGCAGTTCTCGAGCGCAACACGCCCCTGCGTGGCCTTGCGGATGTGCGCAATGGCGTGCTGGCTTTTGATCGGATAGCGCTTGACCAACGAGGCCACGGGCGACTGGCTGGCAGGCAGGTGGTCGACGAACAGGCGCAGGCCGTGTCCTTCAAAAAAAGCGATGCCAAAGCCATCGGCGTGCTCCACCGAGCGGGTGGCAAAGCCCGCAAAACTGAACACGATGTCGGTCGGCGTGTTGGCGTTCATGCCCAACAACTGGCACATGGCGAAATCCTGAAAAAAGCGTTGGACACCAGTGTAGTGGCGCGAGGCGGCCCCCTCCTTTGAGCGCACCGCTCCTGGGGGCCCCAGCCAGGCTGCCGGCGAGGCCATAATGCTCGGGCTAACTAACGGCACCCTTTTTAACTAACCTTTATCTGTCAGGAATCAGGCCATGGCCTCCATCAACAAAGTCATCCTCATCGGCAACCTGGGCCGCGATCCCGAAGTGCGTTACACCCCCAACGGTGCAGCCGTCTGCAACGTGTCGGTGGCTACCACGCGCAACTGGAAAGACAAAAACAGCGGCGACAAGGTCGAAGAGACCGAATGGCACCGCGTCGTGTTCTACGACCGCCTGGCCGAGATCGCTGGCGAGTACCTGAAAAAGGGCCGCCCTGTTTACGTCGAGGGCCGCCTCAAGACCCGCAAGTGGGCTGACAAAGACGGCAAAGACAACTACACCACCGAGATCGTGGCCGAGCAAATGCAGTTGCTGGGCGGCCGTGAAGGCGGCGGCAATGGCGGCGGCGGCGGTGGTTATGGTGGCGGCCAATCTGGCGGCGACGACTACAGCCAAGAAGCGCCAGCGGCCAGCAGCCGCCCCGCAGCGCGCCCAGCGCCCGCACCGGCGCCCCGTCCAGCCCCAGCGCCCAAGTCGGCCACGGGCTTTGACGACATGGACGACGACATTCCGTTTTGAGATTTACCCTTCTCGATACGGTCAACAAAAAGCCCCAAGTGTTTGCCACTTGGGGCTTTTTTCTTGTTGACCTTGCTCTTTGCCGCGGCGGCTTTCTTCAAGCTACAAGCTGCCTTTCAGAACGTGTCAACAAGACCGGCGGGTGTACGACACTGAAACGACAGCTATCCGGCGGCCTCATATCTTCAACGCCGAAGTCAGGTCAAGGCTGACAGCAGAAGTTCGCAGAGGCGCTCGCGCTTGTCGGCTTGCCCTATAAGTCGACATTGAGACGGTGGAGGAAACTTGGCCTGGAGCGAGCATCACGCTCAGCATGCCCCGCGATACATGCTGTAGCCTGAATTACGTGCGAACCCTACATCACACCGTTGGCGCTGACTTTGCGGTCTGCGGGATCTTCTTCGTGCTGTGAATCGACAGCACATTGCACACGAACCGTGTGCCGCTGTTTCGTGCGCCAAAGCAGCACACTACGAGCTGAATCACGAACACAAGCGCAGTGATCCACAACGCGCTGACTGGAGCGCCGGCAAGCCAAAGGCAGAGCGGCACCAGCACGAACAATGGCAGTGACATAGCGGCCATGTCTCGGTACATCAGGTAGAGCTTGTGTGCCTCAACCACCGCTTTGTCATCACCAACAAGCTTATATAACTTAAACCATTTCTTGTTTTGTTCGGCCGGGTCAGTCGGCAGATCGCCAACGTTCTTTTTAAGCACAGCCATGTCGATGCGCACATCTGTGGGGCCGTGTCGGCTGAAGGCTTCGCAGCCTGGATAGGGATTGGTCCACTTCCAGTACACCAGCCGAGCCTTGATATCGTGAGAGAGTATGCCGGTGAGCAACAGAACGATCACCGGCAACAAGGCCGTGACGAGGCCGCGCATAACGGCGACATTGGTCAATGAGGCGTCCTTAATGAACTCCGGTGCAACGAACAGGAGCACGACGACCAAGTCCAGACTACTGAGCATTACCAGCCACTTCATGTTTAGGGACTTGAGTGAGCGTTCTGGGTCAGGCTTGCTCATCCGGCGTACTCGGTCGTGGTGTAAAACATCCCGTCCTGGTGCATATCTATGTTGATCCAACCATCACGGCGCGTCGTCAGGACGTGTCTAAACTTGCCGGTGTTTTGAACTGGAATTCCGCGATCGGTCGTGATGCGCCGATAGTCGGGCCCCATCTCCTGTGTGGTGTGCATGATCGGCTTGTCGCTGATGACGACTGCCTGAGGGGTCACATGATCAAACACCTCGGGGCAGAAGCCGCTCTCACGGCCGTGATGTGATGCCATCAACACGTCGGTCTGTCTAAGTTCCGCAACGAAGTCGGGGCGTTGGATTAGCGCTTTCCACCCAGGCCTTTCGAGATCTCCCGGGAATAGCATTGAGAAACCGGCGAATTTGATGAAGATCGCCAGGCTCAAGTTATTAGTGTCGGTAAGCTGGTTTGCGCCGTGTCCATACGAGTTATAGAAGGCCCGGTAGGTGATCCCGTTCATCCCTTGGTCGAACGGCACGTCCGGCGGTCCACCAGCAAACGAGTCACACGCGCTCGTGTACCACTGAGCGTCATTGGTCAACGGGCCGCTGATTCTCTTGATAGCTCGCATCTGGTCGCCCGTGTAGGAAGGGTTCCGGATCAACGTGTCCACCGCAATGCCAGCATCCTCAAGCCCCTTGAGATCCGACATGTGGTCCTGATCCGCGTTGGTAATGAAGAGGTAGTCGAGGGTCGTACGGCCAAGGTGGTCGCGAATGTATGCGCTAGGGCGGAAATCGTCCGAGGAGCCCGAGTCGATCATGGCTAGTCGCCCACCGCGCTCAAGGCCACGCGCGTCTCGCTCGACATACTGAATCATCGCGCAACAGCCGTGCTCGACATCCCAGATCCGAATTCGCATGAACCCCGACATTTTGCTTGCCTCCCCAAGGAGATTCTTGCACACAGCGACGGCCCGGTACTAACCGCTAGGAGCCAAACTGCCGTCGTAGATTTACGGGCTTCGAAAGACCGCTATCGCTGCATAGCAGCCACTGAACCAGCATCAGCGACCTTCCGCTCTTGGTCGAATTCAGCGCTTCAATGGCCCAGCGCCCCAAAGCCGTCCCAATCTCAATCAAACGTGACTGGCCGCAAGCCGCGCGCCGCGCGCAAGCCAAATTACCTTTCAGCCGGGGTACAAAACCTCGTGTTGCAGTTCAGCGCCCCACCGCTGGAGCTTAGTCAACCATCCGTGCCCACCCATGTGCGCCGAGGCATGCAAACGCTGCGCAGTCGCGTGCGCCGCCATGTCCCATTGAGCTTGCGAGACTGACAGCTGAGCGGCGCCAATCGTGAGCGCCCAGCCTTCATGCGGGGAAGACTCGCAGCCGTTGATTCAGAGAAGCGGAAGCCGTTCCGGAAACAGCAATTTGTTGACCCTTGCAGGGTGTGGCATCTTGCAAGTCCATGTCAGATAACGAGTCTTTTTTTCTTATACACAGCAGTTTTCCTAATTTGCACACAGAGAGCGCTGAGGCCTACTGACGCAAAGAGGTTGATAGATGACTGCGTACGTAGCTCGGCGGATCGCCTGTGCACCTGTCACCACCTGCAAGTTCGGGCGTGAGCCGAGGTGCGGGTGCAGACAGGCCCGCGCAGCGCTCCAGCGTTCACCGTTTCTCTGCATGACTCGGTAGATCCCGATGCCTTCTTGTTCGGCGCCGTTGAAATCGCGGTGCACTGAGCGCACCCCACATGTCCAAAGTCCCATTGAGGAGTAGTCCCATGAGCCAACGTCCCTGGCATGCCAACTATGGCGAGTTGCCGATCGAAATTGATGCCGATGCCCATCCGTCGGTCGTCGCCATGATGGAAGCGGCGATGGTCGAGTTCGCTGATCGGCCAGCGTTCAAATGCTTCGGTCAGACGCTGAGCTACGCCGATGTGGACCGGCTGTCGCGCCACTTCGCTGCTTACTTGCAGTCGCGTCTGGGCGTTCGCAAGGGCGACCGCATCGCATTGATGACGCCGAATTTCATGGCCTTCCCGATTGCCTTCCTCGGCATCGCGCGCGCCGGTGCTGTGCAGGTCAATGTCAACCCGCTCTACACCCCGCGTGAACTGGAGCATCAGCTGCGCGATGCTGGCGCCGAGATCCTCATCGCCTTCAACGGAGTTTCGGCCACCGTGGCAGAGGTTCTGAGCAGGCCTGACGCGCACTCCCTGTTGCAGACGGTGGTGACAATTGGCCCTGGTGATGGCACTGAGGCGGCGCTGCCCAGCCCGCCGGTCGATGCTCGCCTGCAGGGCACGATTGCCTTCGCGCAGGCGCTGGTGGAGGGCGAAACCCTGCCCTTCGTGCCTGTGGCACTGGGTGGAGAAGATCTGCTGTTTTTGCAATACACCGGCGGCACCACCGGTCTGTCCAAAGGCGCTGCGCTGTCACACCGCAATCTGGTGGCCAACGTACAGCAGTTCAAGGCCATCGTGGCAGACCAGCTGCGCCCTGGCCAGGAGGTGATCGTCACCGCCATTCCCCTGTATCACATCTTCGCTTTGATGGTGAACTTCCTCACCTACTTCTCGGTGGGCGCCGAGAACTGGCTGGTGCCCAACCCACGTGACATGGATGGCTTCATCGACGTGCTGAAGGCCTCGCGCTGCACCGTCTTCACCGGTGTCAACACGCTCTTCGCCGGTGTGGCTGCGCACCCACGCGCAAAGGAGATCGACTTCTCGAACCTGCGCATGGCCGCAGGCGGTGGTTCTGCCATCTTGGAGCCGACCTCTGCGAAGTGGAAGGCGTTGACCGGTTGCTTCATTCGCGAGGGCTATGGCATGTCCGAGACCAGCCCCGTGATCAGCTTCAACCTTGCGTCTGCCCAGGGCTACAACGGGACCACGGGCGTGCCACTGCCCTCCACCGACGTCATCCTGCTCAAGGAGGACGGTAGCCAAGCCGCACAGGGCGAGACAGGCGAGGTTTGCGTGAAGGGCCCGCAGGTGATGCGCGGCTATTGGCAGCAACCGCAAGCCAATGCCGAAGCATTCACGGCCGATGGCTATTTCCGTACGGGGGACTTGGGCCTGTTCACAACTGACGGCCTGTTGAAGTTGGTCGATCGCAAAAAGGACATGATCATCGTCTCCGGATTCAACGTCTTCCCGAACGAGATTGAGGGCGTGGCCACGGCTTGCCCCGGCGTACTGGAATGCGCCTGCGTGGGCGTTCCCGACGAAAAAACCGGAGAAGCAGCCAAGTTGTACTTGGTGCTTGCACCCGGCGCCGAGTTGAGTGCTGAGCAGGTCATTGCGCATTGCCGGAGTCAGATGACTGCCTACAAGGTGCCCAAGCTGGTGGCATTCGTCGAAGCCCTGCCCAAATCCACGGTGGGCAAGATTCTTCGGCGAGAGCTGCGCCAGACCGCCTGACACCCACGCACGCGAGCCGAGCGCATGGCAACCGTTCAGGGTTCGAAACCCGGACCGCACGATCCGGTAGGCAAGCACGCTCAGGTAGGTGCTTGTCGTCTGCCCTGCATTCAGCTTGGGCGTGACGCCCTTCCCGCTGTTGACGCCCGCGTGCGCTGACGCACAGCCAAAAGGCGCCCATGCTGCGAGGCTCCAGCAGCACAAGATGTGCTGCAACAGGAGAGCCCCCCATGCCCAACGCCATGCCCAACACCACTTCCAACCCCATTCACGACGCATGCCTGAACGCCTGCAATGAATGCGCTGCCGCATGCCTGCAATGCGCCACGGCCTGCCTCCAGGAGGCCAACCCCCAACCCATGGCGCACTGCATCGCGCTGGATCTGGAATGTGCCGACCTCTGCCGGCTTGCTGCCGCCTCCATGGCCCGGGGCGGTGAACACATGCTGGCCATCTGTGCGCTGTGCGCCGACGCGTGCCGGGGCTGCGCCGCAGAGTGTGGCAAGCACGACATGGCCCACTGCCAGCGATGCGCCGAAGCATGCAAGCGCTGTGCAGACGCCTGCGCCGCCATGGCCCATTGAGCTTGCGAGACTCGCAGCAGTTGATTCAGGGCCGCGGAAGCAGTTCCAGAGACAGCTCATCCACCATCGCCTGTGAGTCGCGCTTGTGCCCACGACATCATCCGACAAGGGCAATTTGTTGACCCTTGCAGGGTGTGGCATCTTGCAAGTCCATGTCAGATACGGATGTCTACCTTGTTGACATCCCAAAAGTCAACACAAGCCCGCTAAATAGCACCGAGCCTGCGGTCGCACATACGAAGCCTTAAGTGCCTGTCACTTAAGGCTTTTTTTGACATTGTTCAGAGCCCATTGCAGGCATCTACCAGGGGCAGACATATTTTGTACAACAATGTAACGATAAATAGGCAACACGTGTCCGATAAGGCATGATGCCGACATAACCATGTCCATGGCAGGGTGAGTCCGCACCCGACGGGTGCATTGGATTTAGCGGCGGGCAACCGCATCGCCATCATGTTGAATCCTTCCCTTGATACGCAGTCGGGTAACGACATCGCCACATTCACCATCGGCGCGATTGCGCTGATGCAGGGGATCATTTGGCACCGGGATCGCGATCCGGCATCGCCCTGGTTCACCATGGCCTATGTGCTCGGTACCGCCATGGCCGCGGCCAGCAACATGTGGCCGCCCGGCGACGGTGTACCCAATGTCGCGTTCCTCACCGCCATCTACGCTGTGCGGGCCTTTTGGGCGATGGGCCTGGTGCGTTATCTGGGCGCGCCGATTCGCGGTCGCGGCACTGTCGTCGCGGCCTTGCTCTGGCCTGCGGCGCTCGCGCTGCTGGTGCTTGCGGCTGGGCACACGATCGGTCGGCTGCCGGCCCTGCTGCCCTTGCTCTACATGGATGCCGGCATCGCCGCGCTGTGTTTGATGGCAGCCCGGCGCGAGCCCGGCATGGGCCTGACGGCTCTGGCGCTCGGATCGCTGGTCGGCACCGCTGCGGTGCTGCTCGCGCACTTTCGCGGTGTCACCCCGCTACTGGTCCGCGATCACTATTTCTGGCCATCCACCATCACCTTCGGGATTTTGCTGCTTGTCGTGGGACAGATGCGCAAGAGCAAAGAAAGCGCTCGTGCGCAGGCGCTGGCCCAGCGCATGAGCAACCTGTACGCGGCGCTGTCCGACTGCAACCAGGCGATCGTGCGCATTCGCGACGCGAGCGCGCTCTACACCGCAGTCTGCCGCATCAGCGTGGACACCGGCCACGCGCTGCTGGCCTGCGTGTACACCCTGGACGGTGACCTGGCCCGGCGGGCAGCGATGGCCGGGCCGGCGGTGCGGGTGCTGGCGCAGGTCCCGAACCCGCTGGATTTGCGCTCGGAGAACGCGCGCTCTTCGTTCACCGCCGAGGCCTTGCGCACAGGCAAACGAGTCGTGTGCAACGACTACCAAAACGAGCCGCGTGCGGCGCCATGGCGCGAGCAGGCCGTCGCCCAAGGGATACGGGCCTTCGCTTGGCTGCCGCTGCGGCGGGGCGGCACGGTGGCGGGCGTGCTGATGCTCGCCAGCGACGAGCTGGGCTTCTTCGACGCGCCGACGATCAGGCTGCTTGAAGAAATGACCGACGACATTTCCTTCGCGCTCGACATCATCGACGGTGAGGCCGCACGCATCGAATCCGATCGCCAGGTGCTGGCCGGCCTGGAGCGCTTCACCCGGCTGTTCAACGCCGCGCCGGTTCCTGCAGCCATTGTGTCGATTGCCGACCGCCGCGTCGTCGACGTCAACACCGCCATGTGCGAGCGCTACGAGCTGCCGCGCGAGGCCCTGATCGGGCAAGACAGCAGCTCATTCAAATACAAGGTCGTGGCCGAAGACCGCACGCGGCTCTACGAGCATCTGGCGAGCGAGGGCCAGGTCCGCAACATGTTGCTGCGGGCGCTGGACAGCAAGCAGGTTTTGCACCTTGAACTCATCAACGCAGAAACGATCGAGCACCTTGGCGCCCCCTGCTACCTGATCATGAGCCTGGACATCACAGAGCTTCGTGCCGCCGAAGAAACGCGGGCTGCATTGACGGTGGCCCAATCGGCGAGCCGGGCCAAGACCGCCTTCCTCTCGCGCATGAGCCACGAGTTGCGCACGCCGCTGAACGCGGTGCTGGGCTTCACGACATTGCTGGCGAGCGAATCGCCGGCGCAGTTGATGCCTCGCCAGCTTGCACAGGTGGAACATGTGCACCAGGCGGGATGGCACCTGCTGACCTTGATCAACGACGTGCTGGACCTGTCGCGAATCGAGGCGGGGCAGTTCGCCGTCGACGTGCGGCCCCTTGCGTTGAGGCCCTTGCTGGACGAGGCCGTTCAGATGACCCAGCCGCAGGCACAGGCCGCCACGGTCACCCTGCATGCCAATTACCTCGAGCAGGACAGCAAAGAAGGGGGGCTCGCTGTTCACGCCGACCCGACGCGACTGAGGCAGGTCATTCTCAATCTGCTCTCCAACGCCATCAAGTACAACCGTGCGCAAGGCAGTGTCCACCTGAGCGTGGCGTGCGTTGGGGCGCGCGTGCGGATCGCTGTGTCCGATACCGGCCTCGGCATGACGGGCGACCAGCTCAAACATGTGTTCGAGCCGTTCAACCGCCTGGGTCGCGAATCGAGCGGCGTGGAAGGTGTTGGTGTCGGCCTGGCCCTGACGCGCGAGCTGGTGCACCTGATGCACGGTGAGATCGAGATCCACAGCGAGGCCAAGCGGGGCACGCAGGTTGGCGTCATCCTCCGGCGCGCGGAGCCTCCAAGGGAGGCGCCGGTGCCCGTTGCGGCGGCGGCGCAGCCCGACACTCAGGTCAAGCCCAAGGGCGTAGTCCTCTACATCGAAGACAACCCTGTGAACACCCTGCTGGTCGAGCAGCTCCTGTCTCGCTGGCCCGATGTTCAGTTCGTGCCTGCGCAAGATGGTGCAAGCGGCATTCACATGGTCGGCGCCATCCACCCCGACCTGGTCCTGCTGGACATGCAGTTGCCCGACATCACCGGGCTCGAGGTACTGCGGCTCCTGCGCAGCAACGTGGCACTGCGCGAACTGCCAATCGTGTCGCTCTCCGCAACCGCCACGCTCGAAGACATCGAGCTGGCCCGCAGCGCGGGCGCGACCGACTACTGGACCAAGCCGTTTGATTTCCAGCACTTCCTGAACGCTGTGTCGAGCCTGTTGGCTGCGGCGCGCGCGCGTGCCGTGACATCGGATCGGGGCGAGCCCCGCTGAGCGGGCTCAGAACGGCAACTTGCGCGTCAAGGTCTGCCAGTACATCACCCAGTCGCCCATGAAGCTGTAAACCGGGTAGGTGAAGGTGGCGGGCTTGTTGTGCTCAAAGAAGAAATGCCCCACCCAAGCAAAGCCGTAGCCAATCACCGGCAACAAAGCCAGGGCGGCCCAAGCCTGGTTCATCACGGCCCAGCCCAACACCAGCAAAAACAAGGTGGACCCGACCACGTGCAAACGGCGGCAGGTCAAGTTACTGTGTTGCGACAAGTAAAACGGGTAAAACGACTCGAAGCTGGTGTAACGCACTTCCATGGGGTTTTCTCCTGCGGTGTGACAGGCTCAGCCCTGACGGGCTGCCAGCAGGGCCGACACCATGGCCAAAGCATAGCGGCTGGCCACGCTTTCAATGAATCGGGGGAAATCCAGATGCGCGTCGTCGTCGGCACGGTCTGAGATGGTGCGCAACACCGTGCACGGCACATCAAAGTCATGGCAAACCTGGGCCACAGCCGCCCCCTCCATCTCGACCGCCATGGCCTCGGGCAAGGCGTCTCGCAAGGCACCACTGGCCTGCGCACTGCCAATGAACTGGTCCCCACTGAGGATCAGGCCGGTGTGCACCTCAGGCACGGCCGGCAAGCCCAATTCAGCCAGGTGCACATCGGTCAGGGCGCCGCCCAGCGCCAGCTGCTTGGGTGACAAAGCCCAGCGAACCACATCGGCCACCCGCGCCACGCGGTCGGGGCAGACGGGCAAATGGCTCACACCGGAGCCAGGCAACTCAAAGCGCGGGAACAAGGGCGACGCGTCCATGTCGTGCTGCACCAGGGCACTGGCCACCACCACATCGCCGACCCGCACGCGCTCACCCAAGCCGCCGGCCACGCCGGTGAACCAGACCTCACCCACGCCAAACTCGGTCAACAAGATCGTGGTGGTGGTGGCCGCGGCCACCTTGCCGATGCGCGAGAGCACCGCCACCACCTCGTGGCCATGCCATTGCCCCAGCCAGAAAACACGCCCTGCGCGCTGCACCGGCTGCTGGTTGGGCATGGCCTCCAGCAAGGCTTGGAGTTCTTCGGGCATGGCGGCCATCACGCCGATGCGAGGGAGGGACAAGGTCATGGGGCGGTCAAAGGTGCGCGAAAGCGCCATCATCGCCCAAGAAAAAACCACCCCGAGGGGTGGTTTTGGAGAGCCTTGCGGCACCAACAACCTTGTGGTCGTTGTTGACAAGTTCTTTTAGGAACCTGTCGCAGTGGTTAGATTTCCCTGAGCGGCACCATTGGTGATGTATTTTTCAGCGCACGGTGCCATTGTATGGGTCACTTTTGCTCACTTCGTGCAAAATTGATGTTTTGTTACCATTTCAACCCGTGAAGCGCGCGAGAATATCGTGCAGCAGAGCCACGCTTGCACAGCGCCCTTGTGCTTCGCAGCCCGCAGTTCGGCCCCCTCTCGATGAACGCCACTGACCACATCGCCCCAGACGAGCAGACCAACGACACCATGTCGGCGTGGTCGACCGGGTGCATCGTGGCCGTGATGGAGAAAAACGGCATTTCTGCGCGCCATCAAGCGACCCTGATCGCGCAAATTTGCAGCATTTCGGTGAGCCAAGCCCGTCGCAAACTGCGCGGATCGACCTGGCTGTTCAATGAAGTGCTGCTTGTGTGCCGTCATTTCGGCCTCTCTCTCGACGCGGTGTTCACTCCGAGCGTGTTGCAAACGAACACGTGGCCGCACGCGGGCTCGACGGCACCGGGCGGCAACGGCACTTGCCCCGCCTCGCTGCTGCTGCTAGACGATGAGGCCTTGCCCTGCGACATCCAGCTCGGCCCGGCCACCACGCCCCAAACCGCAGGGCTGCTGGCCACCCACCACAGCGATGCCTGGTGGGTCGGCAGCGCCACCCAGCTCGACCACATCGCGCCGCAAGGCACCCGCTACCGGGTCGAACAGCTCCAATTGCACAGTTCCTCGCAAGCCCAACGCCCTCGGATCGCCGTGGTCGATGACGACGCGGGCGCTGCCGGGGCGCTGACCGACTGGTTCAACGAGGTGGGCTACGAAGCCGAGGCTTACACCTCCCCCGATCAGCTCACCGCACAACCGCTGACCGAACACGATGCCTATGTGGTGGACCTGATCCTGGCTGGCGGGCGCACGTCCCAGGCCCTCGTCGAGCAAATTCGCCTGGCGCAACCCCAGGCGCCCATCGTGCTGCTCACGGGCCAATTGCGCGACGGCACGGCTTCTGAAGCCACGCTGGCCACCATCTTGCGCACACAAGGCGTCACCTTCTTTGAAAAGCCCGTGCGTGCCGCCGTGCTGACGGCGGCCATCCAAAGCAGCCTGGACCGTGTGAACGCGCAACATGGCTGAATCCAGCGAGGCAGGCCTCCAGGGGCAGGCCCTCATCGATGACAAGGCACCGGTCGTTCAGTTGGTCGAAGCCCGCCTGCTGTCGTGGGTTGCTGCGTTGGCTGCTTTTGCGGCGCTGTCGTGCTGGCTGATCGACGGCAGCGCATCGCTGAACTCCCCTTGGGAAGACATTGGCGCGCCAGCCATGGGCGTGATGTACGCCCTGACCAGCGTGGTGTTGCGCTGGCGTCCGCAATGGCTCAACCACATCGTGGGCATCGCGCTGGGCAGCACAGGCGTCTACTTTTTGGGGTGCGTGCACTTTGGCGCGCTCAACACCACCCCAGTGGGGCTGTACTCGCTGACCAGCAACGCGCAGTTCATGCCCCTGGTCTATGTGGGGGCGTTCGTGGCCATGCGCAAAGGGGCCGCGATGTTGAGCTGGCTGCAGTACGGTGGCCTGGTGGTGCTGTACGTTCACAACTACGGGCCCTGGGCCCTCCAGCCCACCACCCCCTTCGGCATCATCAATGGGCACGCCTGCTTTGTGCTGTTGGTGACCCACCCCTGCTACATCGTCGCGCTGCACTACATCACGGCGCTCAAAGGACGTTTGAGGCAGGCCGAGCTGGAATCCCACCGCAGCAAAGAGCGCTTCCTGGCCATGCTCTCACACGAGATCCGCACACCACTGCAGGCCATGCTGGGCTCCATCGACCTGTTGTCGCTCAAGGTGCACACGCCAGTGGAACGGCGGGCCATTGATCGCATTCGCGTGGCTTCCAGCCAACTCGAGACCCACTTGCGAGACGTCACCGAATTCACCCGCTTGGAGAACCCGGACTGGCCTCTGCCGCTCAACGACGTGGACGTCACCCAGGTGGTGGTGGATGCGTGCGAAGGCTTTGCACCGCAAGCCAACGCACGCGGCTTGACCCTGCATTGCGAGATCAGCGACATTGACCGGGTCACTTTGAGCCACGCCCGCACCAACGGGACGCGGGTGCAGCAGATCGCGGCCAACTTGCTCAGCAACGCCGTGAAATACACCCTGTCAGGCAGCATCACGGTCAGCCTGCAGGTGCCCCAAGAAGCGCCTGAGATGATGAGGCTCAAGGTGCGAGACACGGGCATCGGCATCCCGCCCGAAGCGATCCGCAAGGTCTTCGAGCCCTACGTGCGCATCGAAGACGGCCGCACCAGCCAGATGGAAGGCACCGGCCTGGGCTTGGCCGTGGTGCACCGCCTGGTCGAGAAGCTCGGCGGACAGATCCACCTCTACAGCCAGCCCGATGAGGGCACCTGTTTCACGGTCGATTTGCCCCGCTTGGCCCGACAATAGAGGCCCCGCCACCCCTGCTGAATTTTCAGGCCCGACATGACCGCTGCCCAGACCCTCCCCCTCGGAACCCCCCTGTCGCCCTCAGCAGCCCGCGTCATGCTGCTCGGTTCTGGCGAGTTGGGCAAAGAAGTGCTGATCGCCCTGCAACGCTTGGGCGTCGAAACGATCGCCGTTGACCGCTACGCCAACGCGCCGGGCCAGCAAGTGGCCCACCACGCCCGCACGATCACCATGAGCGACGCGGCCCAGCTGCGCGCACTGATCGAAGCCGAACGCCCCCACCTGGTCGTGCCAGAAATCGAGGCCATTGCCACGCACGAGCTGGAAAAGCTCGAAGCCGAGGGCGTGGTGCGTGTGATCCCCACCGCCCGCGCCGCCCGCCTCACGATGGACCGCGAAGGCATCCGCCGCCTGGCCGCTGAAACGCTGGGCCTGCCGACCAGCCCCTACCGTTTTTGCGATTCGCTGGCCGAGCTGCAAGCGGCCATCGACGGCACCGATGGCCAGGGCGCCGCGATCGGCTACCCCTGCATCGTCAAGCCCGTGATGAGCTCGTCGGGCAAAGGCCAGAGCAAAATCGACGGCCCGGCCGACGTGCCAAAGGCCTGGGACTACGCCATGGCCGGCGGCCGCGTGAGCCATGGCCGCGTCATCGTCGAAGGCTTCATCGACTTCGACTACGAAATCACCCAACTCACCGTGAGGGCCGCCGGCACCGGTGCTGAGCAAGGCCAGATCGTGACGCGCTTTTGCGAGCCCATCGGCCACCTGCAGGTCAGCGGCGACTACGTCGAGAGCTGGCAGCCGCACCCCATGCGCGACGCGGCCCTGCAAAAGTCACGCGACATCGCCAAGGCCGTGACCGACAACCTGGGTGGACAAGGCCTGTTCGGGGTCGAGCTGTTCGTCAAGGGCGACGACGTGTGGTTCAGCGAAGTGAGCCCACGCCCGCATGACACGGGCCTGGTCACGCTCAGCACCCAGGTTCAAAGCGAGTTCGAGCTGCATGCGCGCGCCATCCTGGGCCTGCCGGTGGACACCAGCTTGCGCAACACCGGTGCCTCGGCCGTGATCTACGGCGGCGTGGACACGCAAGACGTGACCTTTGAAGGCGTGGCCGAGGCCCTGTCGGTGCCAGGCACCGACCTGCGCTTGTTCGGCAAGCCCGAGAGCTTCGTCAAGCGCCGCATGGGCGTGGCCCTGGCCACGGACACCACGGTCGAGGCCGCCCGCGCCAAGGCACGCGAAGCGGCGTCCAAGGTGAAAGTCAAAGCCGCTCAGCGCTGATCGGGCCGCGTGGGCTGCGTCAGGGCAGCCACACGCAAGGCGGGGTCGATGTGCCCTGCCCGCTCCACCAGCCCCGCCATGTCGGTGATCTCGATCTCGGCATAGTGCAAGGCCAGAAGACGGTCGCGCTCCAGCGCGCGCAATGCCTTGTTCACCGTTTGCCGCGACACGCCCAGCATCTTGGCCAGGTATTCCTGCGGCAGGCGCACCCGTCGGCGCACCATGGTCTGGGTCGATTGCCCAAAGTTGGTGGCCGCAAACAGCAGGCGCCGAGCGATTTGCTGCTCAAAGGGCAAGGTGGCCTGGTCTTCCACATTCGACAACATCACACGCAGCTTGCCGCAGGCCAGGCGAGCCAGGTCGCGCCAGTTCTCGGGATGAGCCTCCAGCCAGGCCTCGATGCTGGCGCGCGAGACCATCAAGACGGTGCTGTCCATGTCGGCCACTGCGTTCTGGCTGCGCGGCTGCCGATCGATCAGGGCGATCTCACCCAACCACTGGTAAGGCTCAGCGTAGAGCGTCAGGCGTTGAGAACCATCGCGGGGATCGACAGAGCCCACTTTGAGCGCACCGGCGACGACGCAATACAGCCCGTCGTGGGCGTCTCCACTGGCAAACAAGGTCTCACCCTGCTTGAGCTGCCGGATGCGGGAGTGCTCCACCAGCGCCAACTGGAACGCCGTTGGGCAGCTGGCAAACCACAGATGGGACTGCAAAGCGACCAGCAAATTGGCTGGACTGAGGTCAGCACGATGGGGCATTTTT
The DNA here is from genome assembly GCA_947377275.1 of Burkholderiales bacterium. Classification (GTDB taxonomy): domain Bacteria; phylum Pseudomonadota; class Gammaproteobacteria; order Burkholderiales; family Burkholderiaceae_C; genus Aquabacterium. Next base: position 17,747 of record CANCFV010000028.1, read on the forward strand.
TCGCTGAACGGTAAATGAGTGACAACCACCCACCCAACCCCCCGAAAAGGTTAGATGGAAGGCATCACATTGTCTCATTTTTGACAATTTCGCAGGAGCAATCATCATACGATCGGGTCATATCTAACGCGAATCCTGAGAGCCATGAACCACACCACTGCCCTCCACCCCGGTGCCATCTTGCGTTCCAAGTTCATGGAAGTGCACGGTCTGTCGGCCAGCGGCTTGGCCATCCGTTTGCACGTGCCGGCACCCCGTGTGAACGACATCGTGCGTGAACGCCGCGGCATCAGCCCCGACTCTGCCCTGCGACTGGCGCGCTTTTTCGACACCACGCCCCAGTACTGGATGGACCTGCAAACGGCCTATGACCTGAAAGTGGCCGAAGCCCAAGCTGGTGAACAAATCCGTCGCGAGGTGGCCGTGGCCACCCTCAAGACCGTGCCAGCCCTGGCCGCAGCCTGATCGCCTGCGAGCGCCACCCCACCCGAAGGGGTCAATCGATGGACGTTCAACGTCCAGCCCTTTCTTACTGGAAAGCCACCTCGGCGAAGCTTCGAAGCTTGCGGCTGTGCAGCTGCCCGTCCATGTTGACGCGCAAGCGCTCGATGGCGCGCAGCCCGATGCGCAGGTGCTGGTCCACCCGCTCGCGGTAGAAGGTGTTGGCCATGCCCGGCAGCTTGAGCTCGCCGTGCAAGGGCTTGTCGCTCACGCACAGCAAGGTGCCGTAGGGCACCCGAAACCGGAACCCGTTGGCCGCGATGGTGGCGCTCTCCATGTCCAGCGCCACGGCGCGGCTTTGGCTGAAGCGCCGCTCGGGCTCACGCTGCGGCAACAGCTCCCAATTGCGGTTGTCGGTTGACGCCACGGTGCCGGTGCGCATGATGCGTTTGAGCTCGTAGCCGTGCAGTTGGGTCACATCGGCCACCGCGCCCTCCAGCGCCAGCTGGATTTCCGCCAAGGGCGGGATGGGCACCCACAAAGGCAAGTCTTCGTCGAGCACATGGTCTTCGCGCACATAGCCGTGGGCCAACACGTAATCGCCCAACTGCTGCGTGTTGCGCAAGCCTGCGCAGTGCCCCAACATGATCCACGCATGCGGACGCAGCACGGCAATGTGGTCGGTGATGGTTTTGGCATTGGCCGGCCCCACCCCGATGTTGACCATGGTGATGCCGCTGCGGTCTTTGCGCAGCAGGTGGTATGCCGGCATTTGCGGCAGACGCGGTGGCACCGCCCCCAGGGCATCGCCCACCGCAACCTCTTGGCCCACGCGGCGCGTCACCACGTTGCCAGGCTCGACGAAGGCGATGCAGTCGTCGTCGTCACGCGGGTTGGCTGGGTCGGGCGCGCGGCGCATCAGCTCGTGGCCCATGCGCACGAACTCGTCGATGTAGAACTGATAGTTCGTGAACAGCACGAAGTTCTGGAAGTGCTCGGGCGAGGTGCCCGTGTAGTGGCGCAGGCGGTGCAACGAGTAGTCCACACGTGGCGCGGTGAACAGCGACAAGGGGCGCGAGCCACCACGGGTTTCGTAGGTGCCGTTGGCAATGCCGTCGTCCATCGAGGCCAGGTCGGGCAAGTCGAACTGGTCGCGCAGCAAGAGGCGGCGATCGGCCGGCATGCTGCCCTCCAGGTGCTGGTGCTCGGCCAGGCTGAAATGCACAGGGATGGGGTCGCTGCCCAGGCCCACTTCGAGGGCCACGCCGTGGTTGTCCAGCAGCAGCTGGAACTGCTCGCGGTAGTAGTCGGCGTAGAGGTCAGGCCGGGTCAGCGTGGTCTCGTAGGTGCCGGGGCCCGCCACGAAGCCATACGACAGGCGCGAGTCGGCCCGGGCCACGGTGTCAGTGTGGACGCGCACAAACGGGTACTTGGCGCGAACATGGTGCTTGAAGGTCTCGCCGGCCACGAAGCGCTGCAGGGCGTCACGCAGGAAGGCGATCTGGTTGTCGTACAGACGGGTGACATGGTCCAGCGCCGCTTGGGCATTGTCGAAACGCTGGGTGGGGAACTTCGGGGCAGCCATGGTGCGATCCTGTCCAACAGTCAACATGAGACCCATTGTGCGCGTGGGCCTGCACGCTGGCCGCAGGAAAAAGCTTGGCAAAGGGCGTTGTCGCTGCACGCCCACACCGACATGAGCAGCGCCATGACCGCGCCCGAACACCGCCGGGCCTTGGGTTCAGCGTGAGGGCGCGGGGGCGGTCTCGGCTTCGGGCTCGCCGGTCTCGGTCACAAAGGCGATGCGGTTGAGCCCCGCCTTTTGCAGCACCCCGATGAGTTCGGCCACGCGGCCATACGGCACGGCGCGGTCGGCGCGCAATTGCACTTCGGTGTCGGGCTTTTGCTTGCCTTGCTGGGTGGCTTGTTGGGCCAGGGCCTCAGGTGTGACCTCGGCATCGGCCAAGTAGGTTTTGCCATCGGCGCTCAGGGCGATCGCCAAGGTGTCAGGCACAGCTTTGGTGGACGCGGGCGCGTCGGCTTTGGGCAGGTCGAGCTTGAGGCGCGAGGTCATCAGGGGCGCGGTCAACATGAAAATGACCAGCAGCACCAGCATGACGTCGATCAGCGGCGTCATGTTGATCTCGCTCATCGGCTGGCTGCCTTGGGGGCGTTCGAGTCGACCAAATGCCATGGCGGTGTCCGGTGCGGTCAGCCTTGTGAGGCGTCCGACAACAAAGTTTCACGCAGGTCGTGGGCAAAGCCTTCGAGGTCGGCTTCGCAGGCCGACACGAACTTGCCAAACACGTTGTAGGCCAGCACGGCCGGGATGGCCACGGCCAGGCCGGCGGCGGTCATGATCAGCGCCTCACCCACGGGGCCAGCCACCTTGTCGAGGCTGGCAGAGCCCTCAGAGCTGATGGTGATCATGGCGTGGTAGATACCCCAGACGGTGCCAAACAGGCCCACAAACGGCGCCACAGCCCCGACGGAGGCCAACAAAACCTGACCGGCCTGCAAGCGGGCGAGCACGCCGTGCAGGCTGTCGCGCAGGCGGCGGGTGAGTTGGGCTTCGGTGTTGGCGCGGGCCTCCAGGGTGCCAGCGGTGACGCTTTGACGCGCAGCCTCGACCAGGGGCAGCAGCACGCCTTCGCGGTCGACCGCCTGCAGGGCCTGCTGGGCGCTGCCCAGGTCGGGCGCGCGCCAGAACACGGCCGTGCCCTCGCGCAGGTCACGGCGCGCTCGGGTGATCAGCCAGGCCTTCCAGAAGATCACCACCCAAGCGCCGATCGACATCAACAACAGCATCAAGGCCACGGCGCGGCCCACGGCGTCGCCTTCGCTCCAAACTTGGGTGATGGCATCCATGTGCGCGTGTCTTTCTGCTCGGTGAGGTCGGTTCAGTTCAAGCCCAGCACGTCGTCCATGCTGAACAGGCCATGGGGCTGGCCGGCCAGGAAGCGCGCGGCGCGCAGGCTGCCCTGGGCGTAGGTCACGCGGCTGGACGACTTGTGGGTGATCTCGATGCGCTCGCCAATGCCGGCGAACAGCACGGTGTGGTCGCCCACCACGTCGCCGCCACGGATGGTGGCAAAGCCAATCGTGCTGGGGTCACGCTCGCCGGTCACACCTTCGCGACCGTACACGGCGCATTCCTTGAGGTCGCGGCCCACCGCCTCGGCCACCACTTCGCCCATTTTCAAGGCGGTGCCGCTGGGGGCGTCGACCTTGTGGCGGTGGTGGGTTTCAATGATCTCGATGTCGTAACCTTCTTTGAGCGCCTTGGCCGCCTGGGCCAGCAGCTTGAAGACCACGTTCACGCCCACGGCCATGTTGGGCGAAACCACGATGCCGATGCTGCGTGCGGCTTCATTGATCTCGGCCTTTTGCTCGTCAGAAAACCCGGTGGTGCCCACGATGAGCTTGACGCCCAACTCGCGGCACACGCGCAGGTGGGCGATGGTGCCTTCTGGGCGGGTGAAGTCGATCAGGTACTGCGCGCCGTTGAGGCCGGCATGCAGGTCAGACGTGATCGTCACGCCACTGTTCACGCCCAGGAAGGCGGTGGCATCCAGGCCCAAGGCAGGGCTGGATGGCACGTCCAGTGCGCCGGCCAGCACCGCGTCTGGCGCGTTCTGCACGGCTTCGATCAGCATGCGGCCCATGCGGCCAGAGGCGCCGGCAATCGCGATGCGCAGGGGTTGGGTGTTGGTGGCAGAAGCGGTCATGGGCAGAATCAGGTGAGGTGGCGCCGCATCGGTGCGGCATCAAGCGAGCAGTGGGACAAAGGCGAGCGCAGGCTCAGCGTTTGCCCGACTCCAGCGGCGGGTACTCGCGCACAGCGCCCTGAGGCGCTTTTCGGATCACCTCGGTTTTGGGCGGTACGGGCAAGGCGGCCACCTCGGCATCGGTCAGGGCCAGCGTGGGCTCTTTCTTGTCCAGCGGTTTGTCGATGGAGGCGACGAACTCGCGCTCAGAGGGCAGCGGCTCGGTGTCAAAGCGATCAACCGCGTCGTTCTTGAAGAACACCGACACTCGGCGCTGCTGATCGGCCACGCCCTGGCGACGGATGCTGAACACATAGTCCCAGCGGTCCTGGTGGAAGATGTCGGTCAGCATGGGCGAGCCCAGGATCTCACGCACCTGCATGCGGCCCAGGCCGGGCTGGATCTGCGCCATGACCTCTTGGGTGATGACGTTGCCCTGCACCACGTCGACGCGGTAGGGCTCCAGCAGACCGAACAGGGTTTCTGGTTTGCTCAGCGACACGTTGCTGAAGCTGCTGCAAGCGCTCAGCAGCACGACGGGGGCCAAGGCGATCAGGGCTCGGCGAATCGGGGTCAGCGTCATGGTCAAGGCAGGTGGCTGTCAAAGGGCACACAGGTCATGGGTGCGCTTGTCACAGCGCACGTCCATGCCGATATCATTGGGCATTCTAGCGGGGGCCGGTGCCGGTTGCCCGCATGCCTCGGAGCCCCCACATGAACAACGCAGAAGAACTCAAGAGCAGCGGGCTCAAGGCCACTTTGCCACGCATCAAGATCCTGGAAGTGTTCCAGCAGGCATCTCAGCGCCACATGACGGCCGAAGACGTCTACAAGCTGCTGTTGGGTGAAGGATCCGACATCGGGCTGGCCACGGTGTACCGCGTGCTGATGCAGTTCGAGCAGGCCGGCTTGCTGTCACGCAACCACTTCGAGGCCGGCAAGGCCGTGTTCGAACTCAACGAGGGCAAGCACCACGACCACCTGGTCTGCGTGACATGCGGCCGCGTGGAAGAGTTCTACGACGCTGAAATCGAACGCCGCCAGCAAGAGATCGCAGCCGAGCGGGGCTACAAGCTGCACGACCACGCCTTGGCGCTGTATGTGGAATGCAAGCAGCCCAACTGCGACGGCAAACGCGCCAACAGCCGCTCGGCCTGAGCCAGCCAAGCGCGGGCTCAGCGCCCGCTGCGCTCCATGGCTTTTTGGTGGCGCTCGATGAATTCTTTGTAGGTGTCGATGCCACGCAGCTGCAACACGGTGTTGCGCACCGCAGCTTCGACCAGAACGGCCAAGTTGCGGCCCGCATCCACCGCGATCACCGCCTTGCGGATCGGCACGCCCATCACCTCTTCATAGAGGGGCTCGTAGGGCAAGCGCTCGAACTCGCGCTCCATGGTTTCTTTGCGAACCAAATGCACGATGAGTTTGAGCCGCATCTTGCGGCGCACGGCCGTCTCACCAAAGATGGCCTTGATGTCGAGCAAACCGATGCCGCGCACCTCAAGCAGGTTTTGCAGCAACTCGGGGCAACGGCCCTCAATGGCGGAGCGCGAAACACGGTACAGGTCGACCGCGTCGTCGGCCACCAGGCCATGTCCGCGTGAAATCAGCTCCAGGCCCAACTCACTCTTGCCCAGACCCGACTCGCCCGTCAGCAACACGCCCAAGCCCAAGATGTCCATGAAGACACCGTGGCGGGTGATGCGCTCGGCAAAGTGCTGGGTGAGGTAGCTGCGCAGCACGTCGATGACGTGGCCCGCAGGCTCTTTGGTGACGAACAACGGGATGCCCGCCCGACCACACATCGCCACCAGGCGGTCAGACGGCGCCTCGCCATCGGCCACCACCACGACCGGTGGCTCCAGGGTGACGATGCGCTGGATGCGGCGCTCTTGGTCTTCCGGCGTGGAGTTGCTGAAGTAGGCGCTCTCACGGGTGCCCACGATCTGCACGCGGTAGGGATGGATGTAGTTGAGGTAGCCCACCAGGTCGGCGGCGGACTGGGCCGTCATCACGGCGGATTCGTCAAAACGGCGCTCGGGGTGAGCGTGACCGGCGATCCATTCCCAATGCAGGGCGGCGCGGTTGGCTTCGAACAGCGCTTCGGCGCTGATGATGGCAAGGTCTTTGACGCTCACGAGGCAGGCATTGGTTTACGGACAAGACCTCATGATGCCCGATTCGTGCCGCGTGGCGCGATTCAGGCGACGGATTTGAGCGGCTGCCAACGCTCGATGAGCCCATGGACCTCGGCGGCGTCGTCTTCGGTCTTGAGGCGCTCGCGCAGTTCGCGGTCAGAGAGCAACTCTGCGATCTCAGAGAGGATCTCGAGGTGGCGCTGGGTGGCGGCCTCGGGAACCAGCAAGAAGATCAGCAGGTTGACGGGTTCGTCGTCCGGTGCATCGAAGGGGATGGGCTGCGTCAAGCGGATGACGGCAGCCAGCGGGTTCTTCAAACCCTTGATGCGGCCATGAGGGATGGCTACGCCATGACCCAAGCCGGTCGAGCCCAATCGCTCACGCGCGAAGAGGTTGTCTGTCACGGTGGCACGGGCAATGGCGTGGTGGTTCTCGAACAGCAGGCCCGCGTGTTCGAACACGCGCTTCTTGCTGCTGGCGTCCACAGCCACCAAAACCTGGCTGGCGGGAAGGATGGCTGAGAGACGGTTCATCTTGATTCGAGCAGAGGCGACGGCTTGGGGGGCCTTGACCCCGCTCCCGAGATGGGTGAGGTGCGGATTATAGGAACATGACAATCCCGCGCGAAGCACAGGGACGCCATCTGGTTGAGGGATTCTGCACCGGATGCTGCAGCGCAGCAAGTGGCAAATGCCACGGTCTGGCGTCGATCTGGGTGCACGAAATCCACATGGCGAAACTCTGCCACACCCGGTCGCGCGATGAGCCCATGAAAAACGGCCCCGAAGGGCCGTCAACTTGGTGCCAACCTGCGCTGGCGACCCGCAATCAGGCCGCACCAAGCAAGGTATCTGCGCCCAACATCAGCGCGTCTTCACTGAATGACATCCCAAGCGGCATCCTGGCGCCTGTGAGATGCATGGTGGTGGTCTTGCACGCGGTCTTTGTGGCGGCAGACTTGGCGATCGAGTTTGTCCATGACCTGGTCAATGGCTGCGTACAAATCCTCATGAGCGGTTTCAACAAAGATGTCCTTGCCCTTGACGTGCAAGTTGACTTCGGCCTTCTGGCGACGGTCCTTTTCCTTTTGCTTTTCAACAGAGAGTAGAACGGTTACGTCCACGACTTGATCGAAATGTCGCGTCACGCGCTCTAGCTTGGTGAGCACGTACTCACGCAGCGAGGGGGTAACGTCAAGATGGTGGCCACTGATCGTCAAATTCATACTGCCTCCTTCCGAGAGCAGGAACGTTGAACAAACCGATTCGGGCCCTGGCGCAAAGCGCCTCATTTCTGCGGTTTTTTGACTGCCAAAACCTTGAACCGGAAGTCCAGTGTGCGCCTGTCCGAGCTTCATGACAAGCCCATGACGTCAGTGTTTGTATGGAGGTGTGAACGCCCACGCCAAGCGCGTGAAGAAAGGCCGCAAAGCCTCATGCGCTGGCCGTGTGCAAGCGCAGGCGACCGACCCACCAGACCATGGCCACGGTGGCGAACAAGGCCAACCAACCGGTGTGTCCGTAGCCCTGGACCAGGCCATCTGGGCTGCGCGAAATCAACAGCCCGCCCACCCAAGCGGCCACGCCCATGGCAGCCGATTGCAAGGCACCATTGACGCTCATGAACGAGCCACGCATGGCGGGTTCGGGCGTTTGCGTCAACAGGGCCATGCCAGGCACCATGCGGCCCGAAACAAACACAAAAAACGCCGTGGTCACCAGCAAAAGAACCGGCAATGGGACGACGGGCAGGTGCGTCAAAGCCATCATGGGCAAGACGGCCGCCAGGCTCACCCAACGGAACACTTTGACTTTGCCAAAACGGTCGGCCAAGCGCCCCCACAGGCGCGCCGTGAACAGCGTGGCAATGCCTCCGGCCAGGTAAATGAAAGGCACCTGCTGCGCACTCAAGCCGACGTTGGTGGTGGTGTAGATGGTGATGTAGGGGATGATGGCAAAGCTGCCAGACAGCATCAGCACCGACAAGGCAAAAGCCCGCCAATGGTTGCCCACCGACAGGACACGGCGCAGCTGCGTCAAGGGCGGTTGCGCCGAGACGCCGGCCATGTGACCTTGCAGCAAAGGCACAAGGCGCCATGCCCCAAGCCATACCAACCCAGAGACCAAAGCGATCGCAAAGAAGGGCCAATGCCAGCCCCAATGGCTGGCCATCCACAAAGACAAGGGGACACCTGCCACCGTGGACAGCGAAAACGCCGACATGACCAAGCCCATGGCCTGACCACGGCGCTCAAAGGGCACGGCATCGCCGACGATGGTCTGGACCAAGGCGCCCAAGATGCCGCCAAACACGCCGGCTGCCACGCGCGCCGCCATCAGGGCGCCATAGGTCGGCGCCAGCCCGCACGCCAGGGTCGCGACCGCGAAACAGGCGTAGATCAGCAGCAGCGCACGCTTGCGCTCGAAGCGGTCGATCACCATCGAGACCAGCAGACCCGCCACACCCGCCGCCAAGGAATAAGCGGACACCAGCAAGCCGAATTGGGCGTCGCTGATGTGGAACAAGCGGGTGAGTTCAGGGCCCAGGGGCATCATCACCATGAAGTCGACGATGTGGGTGAAATTGACCGCAGCCAGCACCCACAGCAGGAGGCGCTCGCGCACGAGGGGAAAAGGGGCGGCCACAACAGGGGCAGGATGGTTCACAGCAGCGGATCGGCAAAGCGCTAAACGGTCAGTATGCGTGGTGCCGGGCGAACGCGTGCGCACAAGGGCATCGCGCCCGCAGTGTCCCCCGTGTGCGGGGTGCCGGGGCGGCCACGCCGCCGCGCGACAATAGCGACATGACCGCCTCTGTTTCCGTCTCTGCCGCCGCGTCTGCGGCTTCGCCCTCGCGCGCCCCACTGGCTTGGTGGGGTCTGGCCCTGCTGGCCATGGTGATCCCCACCCTGATCGCCGCACACGACCCGCCCTCGGTCACGTTCTACAACCAGGTGCTGGCGGTGTTTGCCTGGGGCCTGCTGGTGGCTGCCTGGGGCCTGGTGCCCACGCGCGAAGCCCAAGGCCGCATCGTGTGGGCGCGAACGGCACTGGAGGCGGTGCTGGCCGTGGTGGCCATCGAAGCCATGGGGTCGGTGCTGTGGGGGCATCTGCCGCTGGGCCTGGGGCTGATGGGCGCAGGCATGAGCGTGGCCGCCATGGTGGTGATGCAAGCCGGTTGGGTCTGCGGCCTGAGCGAGCGGCGCAATGCCTTGCTCGACACCTTCTTCACCGCCCTGATGACGGCCGGCTTGACTGGCATGGCGGTCGGCTTGATCCAAGTGTTTGCGCCCCACTGGGCCGATGGCATGTGGGTCGCGGCCACGACCTTGGCGGGCCGTGCAGTGAGCAACCTGCGACAGCCCAACCACTTCAGCACCTTGCTGGTGTGGGCCTGCTGTGGCGCTGCCTGGCTGGTGTCACGTCGCAAGGTGCATTGGGCGTTGGGTGCGGGCCTCATCACCTTCTTCATTTTCGGGGTGGTGCTGACGGCATCGCGCACCGGCATGCTGGCCATGGCCTTGTTGGCGCTGTGGGGCTGGTTTGACAAGCAACTGCCCAAGGCGCTGCGCCTGACGCTGATGGGTGCGCCTGCCCTGTATGGCATGTGCTGGGGAGGCATGTGGCTGTGGTCGCACCAAGACACCAGCGTGGTCTTCGCGGCAGAGACCCGCTTGCACGACAACAGCGACATCTCCAGCTCGCGCTTCAAGATCTGGGCCAATGTGCTGGACCTGATCCGCCAGCACCCATGGGGTGGCGTGGGATACGGCGAGTTCAATGTGGCCTGGACGCTGACGAGCTTCCCTAACCGGCCCGTGGCCTTTTTCGACCACACGCACAACCTGCTGCTGCAGTGGGCCGTGGAGTTCGGGGTGCCCATGGCCGCTCTGTTGACGGCGCTCAGCACGTGGGCGTTTGTGGCCTTGCTCAAGGCCCCTGCGGTGGCAGCAGAAGGTGACGCGAGGGCTGCGCAGCGTGGCGGCTCTGCCGCGGGCGGTGCGGCCGCGGTGATGGTGGCGCTGGCAGGCTTGCACAGCCTGCTGGAGTACCCGCTGTGGTACAGCTACTTTTTGCTGCCAGCGGCCTTCGTGTGGGGCGCTGGATTGGCCTCACGTGTGGCCGCGCAAGACCTGCTGCCGGCCCCTGCACTGGCTCGACCGGATGTGGGGCGCCTGGTGGCTGGCCTGTTCATGAGCGTGATGGCCATGTGGTGCGCCTTGGACTACATGGCCGCGTCCAACATCTATGCACCGCGCCCTGGCGCAGGCCCTTTGAGCGCCCGCATTGCCTTTGGCATGAAGCAGCCCTGGTGGGGCTACCAGGCCGACTATGCCGATGTGACTGGCGTGGACGACGAAGACCCGAGCAAACCACCGCAGGCCTTCCAGCGCACGCTGCACAACCTGCTGGACGCGCGCTTGATGGTGTCTTACGCCCGCTCACTGGCCGAGCATGGCGACGTCGACAAAGCACGCGCGGTGGTACAGCGCCTCAAAGAATTCCGCAACAGCATGGGCGATGCGTTTTTGGCGGTGTGCAAAACACAGGCCGAGCCCGACGAGGAAACGCCCTTCCAATGCGAGCCCCCCAAGGGCCGCTACACCTGGCAAGAGTTGCTGCCCAGCGAGCAGCCCCTGCCACCGCAGCAGCCCTGAGCCAGGGGCTCAGGCGCCCAAGGTCGGGTAGTCGTTGTAGCCCTCTGGGCCGGCCGAATAGAAGGTGGCCGGGTTGGGCGCATTGAGCGGCGCCTTGGCCTGGATGCGGGCCGGCAAGTCGGGGTTGGCCAAAAACGCCGTGCCAAAGGCCACCGCATCGAGCTGGCCCGATTGCACCGCCAACGTGGCTTCGTCGGGCGTGTAGCCCATGTTGCCGATCAACAGGCCCTTGTAATGGGCGCGCACCGGTTTAACGACATCGCCGTGCTGCTTGCCGTAGAAATCGGCGCGCATGAGGTGCAGGTAAGCCAGCTTGAAAGCGTTGAGCTGCTCAGCAAGCCAGGTCACCAAACCGACCGGGTCGCTGTCACGCATGTCGTTGAAGCTGTTGAGCGGCGAGAGGCGCAGGCCCACGCGGTCGCTGCCCCAGACCTCGCTGACCGCGGACAGCACGTCGAACAACAAGCGGGCGCGGTTTTCACGGCTGCCACCATATGGGCCAGTGCGCTGGTTGCTGCCATCGCGCAAGAACTGGTCGAGTAAATAGCCGTTGGCGCCGTGCACCTCCACGCCATCAAAGCCGGCGGCTTTCGCATAGACGGCCGCTTGGCGGAAGCCCGCCACGATGCCGGGGATTTCGTCGTCAGACAAGGCGCGAGGCAGCACATAAGGCTGCTTGCCCTGGGGGGTGTGCACCTCTTCGTTGGCAATGGCCAGCGCGCTGGGGGCCACCGGTTGTTGGCCGTCGTTGAGCAGCGGGTGGGTGGCGCGGCCACCGTGCCAGATCTGCAAAAAGATGCGGCCGCCAGCGGCATGCACCGCATCGGTCACCAACTTCCAGCCAGCCACCTGCTCGTCTGAATGGATGCCGGGCTCCTTCCAGAACGCCGAGTTGCCAGCAGTCACCATGGTCGCCTCAGCGATCAGCAGGCCGGCGCTGGCACGCTGGGCGTAGTGCTCGGCCATCATGGCGTTGGCGATGTGGGCCTCACCGGCACGGGCGCGGGTCAACGGGGCCATCAAGATGCGGTTGGGTGCATGGACGGCACCGATGTCGATGGGGGTGAACAGGTCGGTCATGGTGTGGCGTGTGAGGCGAAGAAGGACGCTGACAGTAGCTGAAAACCGATTGCCCCTCAAGCCACTGAGGGCAAGCAAAGCGTGCTTTGGCGCGGCACACGGGTGCCTTTGGCGCGCGGCTTGTCACAATGCCGCACCCTGCCGCTTTTGAACGCCCGCCCCCGATGCAAGCCCTCCTCGACGCCATTGCCCACCTGCCGATGCCCACCGATGCGCAACGCCTCTTCCATGGTCGTGGCGGCATGCACCCTGGCAGCGAGCAGTGGACGCTGGACGCCTACCCTCCCGTGTGGGTCGTCACGAGCTACCTGCCGGTGAACGACGACCAGCTGGCGACCTTGCAGCAGGCCTTGTCAGACCGCTGGGAACAGCTTTCGCCAGGGACGACCTTGAACTGGGTGTTCCAGCACCGCCAGGACGTCAAGGCCGAGACCCGCCTGATGTCTGGCAGCGTACCCGAACCCCATGTGGTGACCGAAGACGGGGCGCGCTACCGGGTGCACTTGCTAAGGGGGCAAAACCACGGCCTGTTCCTGGACATGGCCGAGGGCCGCCGCTGGGTGCGCCAGCACGTCGCAGCCCATCCGCGCAGCCGCGTGTTGAACCTGTTCGCCTACACCTGCTCGTTCTCGGTCGCGGCCATGCAGGGCGGCGCACGGCAGGTGGTCAACATGGACATGAGCGGCGGTGCCTTGGGGATTGGCAAGCAGAACCACCAGCTCAATGGCTTTGGATCGGACGTGAGCTTTCTGCCGCACGACGTGTTTGCCTCGTGGGGCAAGATCACGCGCAGTGGCCCGTACGATCTGATCGTGCTCGACCCCCCCAGCTACCAAAAGGGCAGCTTCGTGGCCGAGAAGGACTACGCCCGCTTGATGCGACGCCTGCCCGACTTGTTGATGCCCGATGGGCATGCCATGGTCTGCCTGAACTCGCCCAAACTCGGCGTGGACTTTTTGCAAGACCTGATGCAAACCGAAGCCGCCGAGCTGACGTTTGTGGCGCGCCTGCCCAACCCGGCGGTGTTCGCCGACGTCGATGAAGCGCGTTCGCTCAAGGTGCTGGTTTACAAAGCGCCACCGCTGTCAGCGGCTTGACGCACGAACCGGTAGCCAATGCCGGCTTCGGTCATGAGGTGGCGCGGCATCGAGGGCATGTCTTCCACCTTCTTGCGCAAATTGCCCATGTGGACGCGCACGTAATGCGTGTCGTGCGTGTGTCCGGGGCCCCAAACGGCCTTGAGCAGTTGCTGGTGCGTGATCACGCGGTCAGGCTGACTGGCCAGCAGCGTGAGCAGCTTGTACTCGATGGGCGTGAGGTGCAGCACCTC
>CANCFV010000029.1 GCA_947377275.1 Burkholderiales bacterium
TGTGCAAGGACACCGACACAGCGTGTTCGCCAGTGGTCTTCAGGGGGCCGTTGGGCAGGCGGATCTGGTGCTTGGCCACATCGAAGCCAGCAGCCTTCAGGCCGTCAGCGATGTCGTGGTTGGTCACGGAGCCGAACAGGCGGCCGTCCACGCCAGCCTTCTGGCTGACGGAGATGGTCTTGCCGGTCAGCTTTTCGCCAACGGCTTGCGCAGCGGCCAGCTTTTCAGCGGAAGCCTTTTCGAGCTCGGCGCGGCGGGCTTCGAATTCAGCGACGGCCTTTTCGGTGGCGCGACGTGCCTGGCCAGTGGGGATCAGGAAGTTACGTGCGTAACCGTCCTTCACGCGGACCACATCACCCAGGGTGCCCAGGTTGGCGACTTTTTCGAGGAGGATGATTTGCATGATGAATCCTTAGACCTTGTGCTGATCGCTGTAAGGCAGCATGGCCAGGAAGCGAGCGCGCTTGATGGCGGTGGTCAGCTGACGTTGGTAGATCGCGCGGGTGCCGGTCAGGCGTGCGGGGATGATCTTGCCGTTTTCAGCGATGAAATCGCGCAGGGTGTCAACGTCCTTGTAGTCGATTTGTTCGACGTTGGCGACGGTGAAGCGGCAGAAGCGCTTGCGGCGGAACAGCAGGGATTGCGTGTTGCGCTTGCCCTTGCGGTCTTTGGAGAATTTGCCGTTCTTGGATCGTGGAGCAGCCATGATGACCTCGCAATATCCGAATTGGATGTGTTAAACGATGTCGTGGAGTTCAGTGATGTGCAGGAGCACGCCGCGTCCGTTGCGAGGGGCACCCAAAAAACCGGCAACCCCCAGGGGGATGCCTGTCGCCACTTTGCTCAATTGCAGTGCAATCGGGCCCAGGGCCACGGCCTTGATGTCCAGCTTGACCTTTCGGGGCAGCTGGGCCTCAGTCACATCAGACTCGTGCGTGAGCACAAGGTCGAGTGCGGGCAGGCCGGCAGGGGTGTATCTCAACGCTTTTCGTTCGGTGATCTGGGCAGACAGCAAAACTCTGTTCATGCAACCGTCTCAGGAACGAAGGGACGCAAAGCCTGGACGCTGTGAAGCGTCAATCAGGCCGAGGCTTGCTCTTGCTGGGCCTTGCGGGCCTCGTCACGTTCAACTTGCTTGAGGATGATCGAAGGCGTGATTTCAGCCTTTTCCTTCAGCACGGTCAGGTGGCGCAGCACGGCATCGTTGAACTTGAAGCCGGTTTCGAGCTCAGCCAAGGTTTCCTTGGTGGTTTCGATGTTCAGCAGCAGGTAGTGGGCCTTGGCCAACTTGTTGATCTGGTACGCCAGTTGACGGCGGCCCCAGTCTTCCAGACGGTGCACTTGGCCGCCGGTCGAGGCGATCAAGGCCTTGTAACGATCCAGCATGGCTGGAACTTGTTCGCTTTGATCCGGGTGGATCAGCACGATGATTTCATAGTGACGCATGGTGACTCCTTGTGGATTCCCCACCCGAGTTGGGTGAGATGGAAGCCGCTGCGAAGCGTCAAACCCGCAAACGGCAAGGGCTGTCAACAGGTGAATTTCACCTGCAGGCAACATTTGGTAAGCCTTCTAGTATAGCGCGAAAACGCCGCCCGTGGGCGGCATTTTGGATCAGCGCGCTGCGAGGCGCTGCCAGGTCTCGACCACCGTGTCCGGGTTGAGCGAGATCGACACGATGCCTTCGTCTGCCAGCCACTCGGCGAAGTCGGGGTGGTCGCTGGGGCCTTGTCCGCAAATGCCGATGTACTTGCCGTGGGCACGGCAGGCGGCAATGGCCCGCGAAATGAGGGCCTTGACGGCTGGGTCACGCTCGTCGAAGTCGTGGGCCAGCAGCGCCAGGCCAGAGTCGCGGTCCAGGCCCAGGGTCAGCTGTGTCAGGTCGTTGGAGCCGATCGACATGCCGTCGAAGAACTCGAGGAACTGTTCGGCCAAGATGGCGTTGGAGGGCACTTCGCACATCATGATGACGCGCAGGCCATCGGTGCCACCCTTGGCAGCGCGCACCAAGCCATGGTCGGCCAGCATGTTGGTGACGCGCTCGCCTTGCTTGAGCGTGCGCACGAAGGGCACCATGATTTCGATGTTGCTCAGGCCCATGTCGGTGCGCACGCGCTTGAGCGCCTCGCATTCCATGGCAAAAGCTTCACCGAACTCGGCGCTGATGTAGCGCGAGGCGCCACGGAAGCCCAGCATCGGGTTTTCTTCTTCGGGCTCGTAGCGCGAGCCGCCGATCAGCTTCTTGTACTCGTTGGACTTGAAGTCCGACAGGCGCACGATCACCGGCTTGGGCCAGAACGCAGCAGCGATGGTGGCAATGCCCTCGGTCAGCTTGTCGACATAGAAGGCGCGGGGCGAGGCATGACCACGGGCCACCGATTCAACAGCCTTTTTCAGGTCGTTGTCGATGTTGGGGTAGTCAAGGATGGCCTTGGGGTGCACACCAATGTTGTTGTTGATGATGAACTCAAGGCGGGCCAGGCCCACGCCGTTGTTGGGCATCTGCGCAAAGTCAAAAGCCAGTTGGGGGTTGCCCACGTTCATCATGATCTTCAGACCGATGTGGGGCATTTCGCCGCGCGTCACTTCGGTGACTTCGGTTTCCAGCAGGCCTTCGTAGATGTAGCCGGTGTCGCCTTCCGAGCAGGCGACGGTCACCAGGGTGTCTTCGGTCAAGCGCTCGGTGGCGTTGCCACAGCCCACGACGGCCGGGATGCCCAACTCGCGCGCGATGATGGCCGCGTGGCAGGTGCGGCCGCCGCGGTTGGTGACGATGGCGCTGGCGCGCTTCATCACGGGTTCCCAGTTAGGGTCGGTCATGTCCGTGACCAGGACGTCGCCGGGCTTGACCGTGTCCATTTCAGAGATGGAGTGGACGATGCGAACGGGGCCGGTGCCAATCTTTTGGCCAATCGCGCGGCCTTCGGCCAGGATGGTGCCGGTGCTCTTGAGCTTGTAGCGCTGCTCGGCCTTGCCTTGCTGCTGGCTCTTGACCGTTTCAGGGCGGGCCTGAAGGATGTAGATGTGACCGTCGGTGCCATCTTTGCCCCACTCGATGTCCATGGGGCGACCGTAGTGCTCTTCGATGATGAGGGCGTAGCGGGCCAACTCGGTCACGTCTTCGTTGCTCAAGGAGTAACGATTGCGGGCTTCGACGGTCGTGTCCACCGTCTTGACCAGCTTGCCGGACGCAGCCTTTTCTTCGGGCGTGGCGAACTCCATTTTCAGGAGTTTGGACCCCAGGTTGCGGCGGATCACGGCCTGCTTGCCGGCCTTGAGGGCGGGCTTGTGGACGTAGAACTCGTCAGGGTTGACGGCGCCTTGCACCACGGTTTCACCCAGGCCATAGCTGGAGGTGATGAAGACCACGTCTTGGAAGCCCGATTCGGTGTCGATGGTGAACATCACGCCAGCGGCGCTGAGGTCAGATCGCACCATGCGTTGCACGCCGGCCGACAGGGCGACGACGTCGTGGACAAAGCCCTTGTGCACGCGGTAAGAAATGGCGCGGTCGTTGTACAGCGAGGCGAACACTTCCTTCATCTTGTGCAGCACGTCTTCGATGCCGACCACGTTCAGGAAGGTTTCTTGCTGACCGGCAAACGATGCGTCGGGGAGGTCTTCGGCCGTGGCCGACGAGCGCACCGCAAACGAGGCTTGCAGGTTGGTGCCAGCCAGTGTTTTGAAAGCGCCACGGATGGCGGCTTCGAGGTCAGCTGGGAAGGGCTGGGCCTCGATCCACCCACGGATTTCGGCGCCGGCAACGGCCAGCGCGCGCACGTCTTCGGTGTCGAGGGTGGCCAGACGCTGACTGATGCGCTCGGTCAGGCCGCCGTGCTTGAGGAATTCGCGGAAAGCGTGTGCCGTAGTGGCAAAACCTGTGGGTACGCGCACGCCGTTGGGCAGTTGCGAGATCATCTCGCCGAGGCTGGCGTTCTTGCCGCCGACGACTTCGACGTCGGACATGCGCAATTGCTCGAATGGGACGACCAGATCGGTCGGCTCGAAACGGTTGGTCATGAAAGCTCCAGGATGGTGAAAAAATCCGGTTGCCGTTCGAGGTGCGCGCAAGGCTTGTTGTGCTGTTGTGATGCCCGGGCAGCCTGCGGTTTGAAGCGCGGCGCCGACACCCTGAACTTGGCTTGGAAGGATTGTAGGGTCAGGCCTATCATGGCGGGCCACGTCTTTTGATTTCCAGCCCTTCACTTTGGTTGTTTGCGTGCATACCTCGCAGACGCCCGTCCGCTTATGTCAGATCGCAGTGTTTTTTTCGTGTCAGATGGCACAGGCATCACCGCCGAAACGATGGGTAACTCCATCCTGGCCCAGTTCGCCATCAAGCCGCGGCACGTGCGTCGGCCTTTCATCGACACGGTCGACAAGGCTCACCAGGTGGTGCGCGAGATCAACTCCGCAGGGCAGCGCGAGGGCAAGACGCCGATCGTGTTCACCACGCTGGCCAATGACGACGTGCTGGACATCTTGCGCGGTTGCAAGGCCCGCGTGTTCGATGTGATCAAGACTTTTGTGGAGCCCCTCGAAGAGGAGTTCAACATGAAGTCGAACCACCGCGTGGGGCGTTTCAGCGATGCCAGCCAGGACCGCGAGTACAACGACCGCATCGAAGCCATCAACTTCGCGCTCGAGCACGACGATGGCCAGTCTTCCCGCAACCTGGAAACGGCCGATGTGGTCTTGGTGGGCGTGAGCCGTTGTGGCAAGACGCCGACATCGCTGTACTTGGCCATGCAGCACGGCATCAAAGCGGCGAACGTGCCGCTGATCCCCGAAGATTTCGACCGGGGCTTTTTGCCCTCGATGCTCAAGCCTTATAAGAAGAAGTGCTTTGGCTTGACCATCGACGCCGAGCGCTTGTGCCAGATCCGCAATGAGCGCCGCCCAGGCAGCAAATATGCCGACCTGCACAATTGCCGCGTGGAGGTCAGTGCGGCCGAGTCGATGATGCGCCGTGAGGGCATCGCGTGGCTGTCATCGACCCACAAGTCAATTGAGGAGATTGCGACGACCATTCTTCGCGACCTCCGGCCTGATCGCCTCATTTATTAAGTCGTCTTCTGGCTGTTCTGTGGGGCTGCGTTTGGGCAGCTGCGCAATGAAGGCGTCCAGGCACTCGGACAGGGCTTGTGCAGACAGCAATGCGTCGGTGTGTTGCGCGCGGGCTTGGTCCTGGGTGAGCACGGCCCAGCGTGTGAGTTCTGGTGTGTGCAGGTTCAGCGCCGTGCCTTTGATGTTGTGTGCCAGTTTGGCGACCGCTGGGATGTCGTGGCTGTTTCGGGCTGCGTCCAGCTCTTTGAGCAAGTCCTGCAATGTGCCGACCAGGGTCTCGACCAAGCGCGCGAGGAGCTTGGACTGCCCGTGGTAGTGCGCCTGCATGGCCTGCCAGTCGCTCGCGCCATCATGGTTTGGTGTGCTGTCGGTCAGGGCCGCGGGCGCCATGGGTGTGTCCGGTCGAGCGATGGCGGGGCGGGGTCGCCAACGGGCGTAGCGCCTGACCACATCCACCAAGGTGTCCAGCATGAAGGGCTTGGTGACGTAGCCAACCATGCCCGCTTCTTTCGCCTGTTGGCGGGCCGCACTGAAGGCGTGTGCGGTCAGCCCGACAACGGGCAGGTCTGGGGCGATGCGTCTGAGGGCCTCGGTGGCCTGATATCCATCCATCACGGGCATCTGGATGTCGCACAAGACGATGTCGAAGTGGCTGGTTGAGTGTTGGCGCACTTGTTCCAAAGCTTGGGCGCCGTCGAAGGCGAAGCTGACTTCGGCACCTTCGTGGCTGAGCATGTGTTCGAGCACGAGGCGGTTGACGGGGTTGTCTTCTGCGGCGAGGACCCGGATGCCCTTGAGCCGTTGTGTCTGCACCTGCTCTGGCTTGGCGTGGCTTTGCTGGAGGGCGAACAGCAGTCGCAGTGGGCTGAGGGGGCCGTTGATGGTGGCGGTCGCCAGGTCTGGCCCACCTGATCGTTTCTGGCTGACGCTGCCCGGGCAATGGCGGATGACGCGACAGCCGCCTGACACCAACTCGGCCAGCGCGGCCGGGTCGATTTTGTGCATGCTGGCGTCATTGACCAGGAGCACGATGGGCCCGTCCTGTGGGCGCGGCAATTGGTTGATGGCAGTGACATCGCTGCCCCTCAACAACAGTTGCCGCCTGAAGTGCATGGCCTCGTCCAATGGCAGCCCAGTCAGTGCCACGTGCAGTGGCGGGGCGTCTGTGTGTTTGTGAACACATGACAGCGGCACGGACATGGCGAAATGGCTGCCCGCGCCAAGCCTGCTGTCGATGAGGTCAATGGTGCCGCCCATCAGGGTGACCAGTCGACGGCTGATGGCCAGGCCCAAGCCCGTCCCGCCAGCGCCCTGCGCGCTGCGTTCGACCACTTGCTCAAACGGCTGGAACAGCTGCGTGCGCCGCTCGGCCGGAATGCCCACGCCTTGATCGAACACATCGACCCTCAGGTGTCCGTGTACATAGTCGAGCGCCAACTTGATCTGGCCATGCGACGAGAACTTGATGGCGTTGCTCAGCAGGTTGAGGATGACCTGTGAGAGGCGGGTGACATCGGCGATCAGGAAGCGTGGCAGCTGGGCAGACTCGTCGATGCGCAAGGTCAAGCCCTTGGACTCAGCACGCAGGTGGGTCATCGACATGAGGTGTTCGAGCAGTTGCCCCATGTCGAATTCTTCGGGCTGCAGGCTCATCTTGCCGGCTTCGATTTTGGAGAAGTCCAGCACGTCGTCAATGAGTGCGAGCAAGTGTTGGCCGGCTTCGAGGATGTGCTCAAAGGTCTCTTGTGTGTTCGGGTCAACAGTGTCGCGGGCGCCGATTTGGGCCAAGCCGAACATGGCGTTGAGCGGGGTTCTGAGCTCGTGGCTGACGCTGGCCAAGAAGGCCGATTTGGCTTGGCTAGCCGCCTCTGCCTGGCGCTCTGCGCGTTTGGCGTCACTGATGTCGAACACCATCACGAGGAAGCCTTTGATCTGTCCATCGACCACATCGGGCAAGTAGTGAGCTTGGCTGATGCGGTACTTTCCTGGCCGTCCGGGGATGGGAAGTTCACGCTCAAAGCATTGCGGGTTGCCTTGCAAGACGGCTTGCAGGTGGTGCCAGTTGCGAGCGAAGAGGGCGGGGCCCAGCAATTCTTTGATGTGGCGCCCTTTGATCTCTTGGGCGCTCATGCCAAACCACTCGCTGTACGCCTTGTTGGCAAAGAGGTTGATGAGTTCAGGCGTCCAGTAGCCCACGAGGCCAGGCACGCCATCAAGGATGTGGTGAAGCAGGCGCTTGCTTTCAAAAAGCGCTTGGGTGCGTTCTGCGACCCGCTGCTCGAGGTGCTGGTTGGTTTGCTGGACTTCTTGTTCCGCGCGTTTGCGCTCCGTGATGTCCATCACGATGCCGGTGTAAATGGGCCCTGGCGCGTCCGGGCTGCTGTGCGGCCTGCCGCGAGACAGGATCCAACGCAATGGGCCACGTTCAGGGGCGCTGCGCCACTCGATTTCAAACGCTTGCCCCAATTGGCTTGCGTGCAGCACGGCGGCTTGGACCAGGGCGCGGTCGTCGGGGTGAACGCTGATCAGCCAGTTGTCGAAGCAAGGTTGGTGTTGCGTGCGGTCCAGCCCAAACAGCGTCCAGATCTCGTCAGTCCACAGGTTGTGGTTGGTCGCGAGGTGCCACTCCCAGATGCCGGCGTTGGCAGCCTCCAAGGCAAGTTGCACCCCTTGGGGTGAGAGCAACAGGGTTTGCCCAGGGTGGTCGTTGTGGGCCCTCGTTGCTGACATGGCGCTCCCGTGTGTGTGGCCTTCACAGGGCACGATGCCCTGACTGAACTGCATCTTCACGGAGCGTGTCGGCTGGTGCCGTCATTCAGGCCGCTCCTGCCACGGGGTGCATCCAGCACGCCGTGGCTTCACACTAGCGCGTTCGTGGCCGCTTGACAAGCGGCAAGCACCTCAGGCGAGCTCGCTCAGGGGCACGCAGGAGCAGAACAAATTGCGGTCACCGTAGACATTGTCGACGCGTCCAACGGGTGACCAGTATTTGTTCATGCGCAGGGCCGCCACCGGGTAGGCCGCTTGCTCACGGCTGTAGGGGTGTCGCCATTCGGCGCTGAGCAGGCTGGCCGCCGTGTGCGGGGCGTGCTTGAGAGGGTTGTCGTCTTGCGGCAGCTTGCCTTGTTCGACCAGTCGGATCTCGTCTCGGATGGCGATCATGGCGTTGCAGAAGCGGTCGAGTTCAGCCAATGACTCGCTCTCGGTGGGCTCCACCATCAAGGTGCCGGCCACCGGGAAGCTCAGCGTGGGGGCGTGGAAGCCGTAGTCGATGAGGCGCTTGGCCACGTCTTCGGCGCTGACGCCGCTGGTGTCCTTGAGCGGGCGCAGGTCGAGGATGCACTCGTGCGCCACGCCGCCGCCCTTGAGGGCCGCGTTGCCGCTGCTGAAGTGGATGTCGTAGTGATCGGCCAAGCGGGCCGCCACGTAGTTGGCGTTCAAGATGGCCACTTCGGTGGCCGCCTTCAGGCCGTCGGAGCCCATCATGCGCACGTACATCCAGCTGATGGGCAGCACGGCGGCGTTGCCCAATGGCGCTGCCGAGACGGCGCCCACTTGCGCCTGGGTGCCCATGCCAGCCGAGCGGTGTGCAGGCAGGTAAGGGGCCAGGTCTTCGACCACGCAGACGGGGCCGACGCCGGGGCCGCCACCACCGTGGGGAATGCAGAAGGTTTTGTGCAAGTTGAGGTGGCTGACGTCGCCACCAAACTGACCGGGCGCGGCCAGGCCAACCAGGGCGTTCATGTTGGCGCCGTCCACGTAGACGCGGCCACCGTGCTGGTGCACCAGGGCGCACAGCTCTTTGACCTGGGTGTCGAACACGCCGTAGGTCGAGGGGTAGGTGATCATGACCGCGGCCAGCTTGTCGGAGTGCTGTTCGCACTTGGCGCGCAGGTCAGCCAAGTCAACGTTGCCCGAGGCATCGCACTTGGTGACGACCACGGTCATGCCAGCCATTTGCGCGCTGGCGGGGTTGGTGCCGTGCGCGCTTTCAGGGATCAGGCAGATGTTGCGTTGGCTTTGTCCACGGGCCTCGTGATATGCCTTGATGATCAGCAGGCCCGCGTACTCGCCTTGCGAGCCGGCGTTGGGCTGCAAGCTGATGCCAGCGTAGCCAGTGGCTTGCGACAGCCAGGCGCACAGTTGCTCGTTCAGCAGGGCATAGCCCTTGAGCTGGTCTTGCGGAGCGAAGGGATGGATGTGCGCGAACTCAGGCCAGGTGATGGGGATCATCTCGCTGGTGGCGTTGAGCTTCATGGTGCATGAGCCCAGCGGGATCATGGTGCGGTCGAGCGCCAGGTCCTTGTCGGCCAGGGCGCGCAGGTAGCGCAGCATGCCGGTCTCAGAGTGGTGGGTGTTGTAGACCGGGTGCGTGAGGTAGGCGCTGGTGCGCAACAGGTCGGCAGGGATGGCCAAGGCCACGCCGGCTTCAAAGGCCTCGAATGAGGGCAAGGCTTGGCCATCGGCAAAGATGGACCACAGGTCGGCCAGGTCGGCGCGGGTGGTGGTCTCGTCCAGCGAGATGGTCAAGCTGTCGGCGCTGGATTGGCGCAGGTTGATGCCTTTGGCTTGGGCCTTGGCCAGCACGCCAGTCACGTCGTTGGCCAACACTTGAACGGTGTCGAAGTAGGTCGTGTGCACCACGGTGCAGCCCAGCGCCTTGAGGCCTTGCGCGAGCACGGCGGCATAGCTCGCCACGCGTTGGGCAATGCGCTTGAGGCCTGCTGGGCCGTGGTAGACCGCGTACATGCTGGCCACCACCGCTGGCAGCACTTGGGCTGTGCAGATGTTGGACGTGGCCTTTTCGCGGCGGATGTGTTGTTCGCGCGTTTGCAGGGCCAGGCGGTAAGCGGTGTTGCCGTGGCTGTCGACGCTCACGCCGACCAGGCGACCGGGCATCGAGCGCTTGAACTCGTCTTTGGTGGCCAGATAGGCGGCGTGCGGGCCGCCGTTGCCCATGGGCATGCCAAAGCGTTGCGTGGTGCCGCAGGCAATGTCGGCGCCCATCTCGCCTGGCGAAGTCAGGATGGTCAAGGCCAGCAGGTCGGCGGCCACGATGGCCAGCGCGCCCTTGGCATGCAGGGCGTCAATCAAGGGGCGCAGGTCACGCACCTGGCCGTTGACGCCGGGGTATTGCATCAAGGCGGCAAAGCAATCGTTGCTGGCCAGGTGCTCGCTGAGTTTGGCGGCGTGGACCACGTCCACCGTGATGCCCAAAGGCGCGGCGCGGGTCTGGATCACCTCCAGGGTCTGCGGGAACACGTCGTGGCAGACCACAAAGCGCGTCGACTTGCTCTTGCCACCCCGGGCGGCCAGCGTCATGGCTTCGGCGGCGGCGGTGGCCTCGTCCAACATGGATGCGTTGGCAATGGCCATGCTGCTCAGGTCAGTGACCATTGTCTGGAAGTTGATGAGCGCTTCCATGCGGCCTTGCGAGATCTCGGCCTGGTAGGGCGTGTAGGCCGTGTACCAAGCGGGGTTCTCGAGGATGTTGCGCAGGATCACGCCTGGCGTGTGCGTGCCGTAGTAGCCCTGGCCGATGTAGTTGCGCATCAGCTTGTTTTGCTGGGCAATGGCCTTGAGTTCGGCCAGTGCC
This sequence comes from Burkholderiales bacterium, assembly GCA_947377275.1. Taxonomy (GTDB): domain Bacteria; phylum Pseudomonadota; class Gammaproteobacteria; order Burkholderiales; family Burkholderiaceae_C; genus Aquabacterium. The sequence continues at coordinate 10,664 of CANCFV010000029.1, forward strand.
TGGGCTTCGGTCAAGGGCTCGGGCAACACCATGTCGTGCTCGCGCGCAATGGCGGCGGGCAACACGCCTTTGATCAGTGCCTCGCGAGAGGCCGCACCCACCACGCTGAGCATGTGGGCTTGCTCGCCATCCCAGGGGCCGAGGTGGCGGGCCTGGAATTCGCGGGCGTTCTCAAGGGAGGCAAGGGCAGGGGCGTGGGTGTTCGACATGGTGTTCGGCGGCAAAGGCGTTCAAAGGGGCGCTGCGGGGCACAACCGCGGCGCCTCAGGGGGCGAGCAGGCTCAGGCGTTCTTGAGCAGGTCGTCGTAGGCGGTCTTGTCCATCAGGGCGTCGAGCTCGGATGGGTTGGCCAGCTTGACCTTGAAGAACCAGCCGGCGCCGGTGGGGTCGGTGTTTGCCAACGAAGGGTCGTCGCGCAGGGTTTCGTTGACTTCGATGATTTCGCCAGTCACGGGCATGTAGACGTCGGCAGCTGCCTTGACGGACTCGACCACACCGGCCACGTCCTTGGGGTTGAAGCTGGTGCCCACCGCAGGCAGGTCGACGAACACGACGTCGCCCAGGGCGTCTTGCGCGTGGTGGGTGATGCCGACGATGGCGGTGCCGTCAGCTTCGATCTGCAGCCATTCGTGGTCGGGCGTGTACTTGATGGTCATGGTGAGTGTCCTGAAAAAATGAATTGGGTGTGCCGAACGGGCGAGATTGTCTCAGCCCTTTGGATCCGGTTTCAGCCGCGGTAGTAACCGTTGGGCACGAAGGGCAGGGTGGTCACGGTCATGGCCACGCGTTTGCCGCGCACCAGGGCAAAAACTGGGGTGCCCACGGCGGCCTGATCGGCCTGGAGGTAGGCCAGCGCCACGGGCTGGTTGATGCTGGGGCCCAAGGAGCCGCTGGTCACCACGCCGATGTCTTGTCCATCTTGACCAACCACCTTGGCGCCTTCACGCACCGGCATGCGCTCGGTGCTGATCAGGCCCACGCGCTTGCGGGCGGCACCGTTGGCCAATTGGGCGTCGATCACGGCCGCGCCTGGGTAGCCGCCAGCGCGGGCGCCACCGGCGCGGCGCACCTTCTGGATCGCCCAGGTGATGCTGCCTTCGACGGGCGTGGTGGTGGTGTCGATGTCGTGGCCGTATAAGCACAGGCCGGCTTCGAGACGAAGGGTGTCGCGCGCGCCCAGGCCGATGGGCTTGACTTCGGGTTGGGCCAGCAAGGCGCGGGCCAGTTGCACGGCGTTGTCAGCCGGCACAGAGATCTCAAAGCCGTCTTCACCGGTGTAGCCGGACCGGGTCAAGAAGCAATCGATGCCGTCCAGCACGAAATGGCCACCCGTCATGAAGGTCAGCTTTTGCACGTCGGCGTTCAGGCGGGCCAGCGCGGTCACGGCTTGGGGGCCTTGCAAGGCCAGCAGAGCTTGGTCGGGCAGGGGTTGCACGGTGCACAGGGTGCCAATGTGCGCCTGCATGTGGGCGATGTCTTGCGCCTTGCACGCGGCGTTGACGACGACGAACAGGTCGTTTTCGCGGCGGGTGACCATCAGGTCATCGAGGATGCCGCCTTCGTTGTTGGTGAAGATGGCGTAGCGCTGCTTGAACTTGGGCAGGTCGACGATGTCAACGGGCACGAGGGTTTCAAGCGCTGCGGCAGCGCCGTCGCCCTTGAGCAGCACTTGGCCCATGTGCGAGACGTCAAACAAGCCGGCGGCGGTGCGGGTGTGCTTGTGCTCGGCCAGGATGCCAGTGGCGTACTGAACGGGCATGTCGTAGCCACCAAAGGGGACCATTTTGGCGCCCAGTTCGATGTGCAAGGCGTGCAAAGGGGTGGTGAGCAAAGGAGCGGACATGGCAGGTTCTGGCGGCGAGACCAGTGGAGGGCATCGGTGTCGATCCGAACCGCCCCGTCAAGACGGATGACGGGATGGAACGGTGCTGCCCTCGCTGTCCGCTTTACCTGAGAGATTGACCCCTCGCACCAGACACGACCGGTGCGTTGTGGGCTTGCCCCTTCGGTGGCTGGGCTCACGTTGATGGCAACGTCACCCAACTCTCTCCAGTGAGGAACACATCTGCCATGCAGACATGCTCGCCAGTCCTTTTGCCTGAGCGTTCGGGTGTGCGGCTTTCGCGGCAACCCTGCGCCTTCGGCGACCTGCTTCGTCAACATGGGGTGTTGCGCGCGGGTTCTCTCCTGGCTGGCCGCATTGTAAGCGCGGGTTTTGGCGAGTGGCAAAGAAAAAGCCCCCGCGAGCGGGGGCTGCATGTGGCGCAAGTGTCAGCGCGGGGCTGGGCTTGGGCTCAATGCTTGGTGGCCAGAAAAGCCAGCAGGTCGGCGCTTTCTTGGGCGGTGAGCTTGCCGTCGAACTTCATGCTGCCCCCGGGGACCACGGCCTTGGGCGAGGCCAAGTAGACCTCGATTTTGTCGGCTGTCCAAGTGATGTTGCTGCCCTTCATGGCATCAGAGTAGACAAAGTCACTGACTGTGCCCGCCTTGCGGCCGAGGCTGGCGAACAGGCTGGGGCCCTTTTTGTTCTTGCCCGCCTTGAGGCTGTGGCATTCGGCGCATTGGCCATCGAACACGTCGGCGCCGCGCTCGATGTTGCCGCCCGCACGTGCAAAGCCTGTGGCCGACAGGCCTGCGACCATGCACACCAACGAGGCTGCAGATTTGACGAACCAAGAAAATCGCATCGTCGACATGGTCGGTCCTTAGAAGGAAGTCCAGGCGAACAAACGCAGCGTGTTTTTATCGCTGGGCTTGCTCAGCACGGGGAAGGTGGTGGCGCCCGTGTCGTCGGTGACTGCATCGGTGTAGCGCTTGTATGCCACGTACTGCAGGCCTACTTGCAGATTGGCCCACGGTGCGTACCAAGACGACTCCTTGCCCCAAGGGGTCCAGTCGGCCTGGTAAGTGAAGCCACGGTTGCTGGCTTCTTGATTGGCGTTGGTGCTACGGAACGAACCGATGGTGGCGCCGTAGGTGTTCATGAAGTGGTACGACGCAGTCAGGCGGTAGTCCTTCTGCGTGTTGCGGTCCACGCTGCCGTCTTCTAAGGGCGACGTGGTCGTCTCCCGCAAGATGCTGCCGTTGACGGTCAGGACATGTTGACGCGTGCCCAGGAACTGGTAGGTGGCGTCGACACCAAGGTCTTTGAAGCGCGTGACCAGGTTATCAGAATGGCGGTCCTTGATGCTGCCGTTCATGCCCAACAAGCCCACCGACCAAGCGCTGGTACGCAGGTCTTTGAGGTAGCCCAGGCGCCAGTAGGGCGCGTTGTTCAGCCGGCCAAAGTCCGCGCTCTCGGAGCGGCTCAGGCCCAGTCGCGACTGAACTGCCGGGGCGACGGTGTTGTAGAGGCCCAGCTCAGCGTAGATGCTGTCGTCCAGCAGCGCGTAGCCGTTCACGCCAACGACCTTGTGCTCGGTCTTGCTGAAGCCGAAGGTCTCGGCACCCATGGCATTGCCTTGGTTAGACGTGGTGTACGGGAAGCCCCACACCGCCGTGGTGTTGAAGGGGTCTTGCAGCGTGGGGGCGTTGTTGACCGAGACGCCAACCAGTGCTTCTTTGCCATAGGCCGTGACCGTGTTGGCGTAGCGCACGTCGGCTTGGTCTAGCGATGTGCTGTGTGCGCCGCCATCGTGGGTGACTTGCACGAAGCTGCCAATGTGGTCGGTGAGCTTGCCGGCCAGGAAGATGGACGCTTCGGTCAATGCGACTTTGGACGAGGTCACCTGAGTGCCATCGCCGTTGCTGTTGTCTTCGTTGAAGCGCGTGTAGTCGGCGACCAACATGGCCGACAGAGGCACTTTGCCTGCCTTGCCATCAGAGTCGATATAGCCGCCCAGCTTGAACTTGATGCCATAGGGCGTCAATTGGGGCCCAAAGGCGCCGATGTGGCAGGCGACGCAGTCTTGGCCCGTCTGGCGCGCATAGCTTGGAACGGCTTGGGCCGATGGGGCCGCCAGTGCAGCAAGGACGGTTGCGGCGGCCATGGCCAGTCGCACGTGCCAACGGTGATAGGTTGGGATCATGGGCTTGTTTCCTCAGGTTGATGGCGTGGGTGGTGATGGCGCTGGCTCAAGCTGCGCTGTTTTTTATTTCGCAAAGGGCACCATGGCCCGCAAAACGTTGTCTTTGCGCACGCTGTGGTGCCACAGGGCCGCCGCCGCGTGTAGCCCGACGAAGGCCAACATCGCCCAGCCCAGCGTGCCGTGGATGCCTTCGATCAGTTCAGCCGTGTCGCGGTCGCGCGGCAGCAAGCCGGGCAAGCTCAGACCCAGTACGTCAACGTGGCCCGCGCGTGCGCTGGCCAGGGCATAGCCCACTACGGGCAGTGCGAGCAAGGCGAGGTACAGCATGCCGTGCCCTGCAGCAGAAACCACCTGCAGCGGGCGTGACAGTTGGTGATCGGGTGGTGCTGCGCGCAGTCGTGTGGGGATGCGGATGAGCACCAGCACAAAAGCGCACATGCCTGCAAGGCGGTGCCATTGCAGCATCTCTTTGCGCACAGCCGTGTCTTCAATGAATTCGCGGCCGATGGCCATGCCAAAAACGCCCAGCACGGTGATGACCGTCAACCAATGGATGCACACCACAGGGGTGGACCAACGCTCGGGTGAGGCACTTGATGAGGACATGGGTTTCTTCATTAAAAGTGATAAATGCACTTTTCAATGTAAGCCTTAAAAGCCCTGATGCTTTGTAAAGATGGATGAAGACCGATCCAAATGAGGCCGAGATGCCATGAAAAAAGCCGCTGGCCTGTTGGCGCAGCGGCTTTGTGTCAAACCCAACACAGGGTCTTTACTTCATCAGCAAATTGGGCAGCCACAACGAGAGCGGTGGGTAGTAGGTGACGAGCACCAAGAAGCCCAACATGGTCAGCAACCATGGCCACACGGCAACGGTCAGCTCGGTGATGCCCATCTTGGTGATGCCCGAGGCCACGTAGAGGTTCAGGCCCACCGGTGGGTGGCACATGCCGACTTCCATGTTCACCACGATCAGGATGCCGAAGTGCACAGGGTCGATGCCCAGCTTGACGGCCACGGGGAACAGGATGGGCGCCATGATCAACACGATCGACGATGGCTCCATGAAGTTGCCGGCCACCAGCAGCAAGATGTTGACCACCAGCAGGAAGGCGATCGGGCCCAAGCCCATGCCCACCAGCCAGTCGGCCAGTTGCTGCGGGATGTTTTCGTTGGCCAGCACGAAGCTGAACAGCACCGCGTTGGTGATGATGTAGAGCAACATCGCGCTCATGTTGGCCGAGTTCAACAGCACGCGAGGCACGTCCTTCATGCCCATGTCTTTGTAGACAAACACGGCGATGATGAAGGCGTACACCGCAGCCATGGCAGCCGCTTCGGTCGGCGTGAAGAAGCCGGTGTAGATGCCGCCCATCACGACCACGATCAACAGCAAGCCCCAAGCAGATTCACGCAAGGCCTTCATGCGTTCAGCAAACGTGGCTTTGGGCAGACGTGGGTAGTTGAACTTGCGGGCGCGGTACCAAGCGGTCAGGCCCAACAAGAACGCCAGCAACAAGCCAGGCACGACACCGGCCATGAACAAGGCGCCCACCGAGGTGTTGGTCGACACCGAGTACATCACCATCACGATGGACGGTGGGATGAGGATGCCCAAGGCGCCCGACGTGGTGATGATGCCGGCGCCGAAGTTCTTGGGGAACCCGGCCTTGACCATGGCTGGCAGCAAGATGGAGCCAATGGCCACCACCGTGGCGGGCGAGGAGCCCGACACCGCGGCGAACAGCGCACAAGCCAACACCCCGGCCAGGCCCAGGCCACCGTGGTGGTGCCCGACCATGCTGGTGGCGAAATTGATCATGCGCTTGGCCACCCCACCGTGGGTCAGGAAGTTACCTGCCAGGATGAAGAAGGGAATGGCCATGATCTCGAACTTCTCAATGCCGGTGAACAGCTTGAGGGCGACCGAGGCCACGGGGACTTCGGTGAACCCGAAGATGAAGGTCAGGACCGTCAGGCCCAGTGAGATGGAGATGGGCATGCCGGTGAGCATCAGCGTCAACAGCAGGCCAAAAATGATGAGTCCGCTCATGGTGTGTCCCTCAGGCCTTGGCTTGTTCGATTTCGTCTTCCAGGCCATCGACATGGCCGTGGTCGTGGTGCGGTAACTCGCCTGTCTTCAGGAAGTTCCATGCCACTTGCAGGAAGCGGAAACACATGAGGGACGAGCCCAGGGGGATGGCGCAGTAGATGATCCAGGTCGGCCATTCCAGATCGGGTGTCGTCGGGCCTTCGATCAGGTCGGTCATGTCCAGGCCAAAGGCGTGGTGGAAGGCGTAATTGGCGCCGTTGTGCCACACAAAGCCCGCGCCCATGGTGGCGATGCTGCCTGTGAACAGCGCACCTGCAAGCAAACCAAACAGCACGAACTTTTTGCGGTTGGGCTCATGGAGTTGGTTGATCAGCACGTCAACCCCCACGTGGATGCCCGTGCGCACGCCATAGGCTGCACCGAACTTGGCCATCCAAACGAACAGGTAGATGGTCGCCTCTTGGGCCCATGAGAAGTTCAGGCTCAGCAGCCAGTCCTGGATGGGGCTGTTGACGCCCACCAGGTAGCGGTGCATCACCGATGCAAAAATGATGAGGGTGGCCGCGCCCATGAAGGTCGCGATCAGGAATTCCTCTAGACGGTCTAGCCACTTCATGGTGGTCTCTCCTCGGTCTGAGCCGTTGGGGTTGTTTGATCGTTCGGGGCAAAAAAATGGCCCACGTGGACGACGTGGGCCGTGATGGGCTGTCCGTGTCGTCAGCCCCTCGGGATCACAGCTTGGTGGGGTCGAAACCCGTCACCTTGTAGATCTCTTGGATGGTGTCGTCGCCAATGCGCGAGGCCATTTGCTTGTGCACCGGCACCATGGCCTTTTTCAACAAGAAGCGCTCGGCGTTGGTGGGTGTGTAGACCGTGGTCTTGCCAGAGGCTTTGACCTTGGCCAGGGCATCTTGGTTGTCTTGGAAAGCAATGTCGTCGGCCACCTTGGTGGATTCGGCCATGGCCTTGGTCAGCGCGGCGCGGATGTCTGCCGGCAGGCCATCCCAGAACTTCTTGTTCACGACCACTGCATAGCCCAAGTAACCGTGGTTGGTGACGCTGACGTGCTTTTGCACTTCATGCATCTTTTGCGTGAACAGGTTCGATGGCGGGTTTTCGGTGCCATCGACCACGCCCGTTTGCAGCGCCTGGTAGGTTTCAGAGAACGCCATCACCTGGGGTACGACGCCGATGGCGCGCATCTGGGCGTCGAGCACCTTCGAAGACTGGATGCGCATCTTCACGCCCTTGTAGTCCTCAACGAACTTCAAAGGCTTGTTGGCCGACATGACCTTGAAGCCGTTGTCCCAGTAGGCCAAGCCGGTGATGCCGCGTGTTTCCAACTTCTTGAGCAGGCTGGCGCCCACCGGGCCTTGCGTGATTTTGTGCAGGTCGTCGTAGCCGTCGAAGATGAAGGGCAGGTCAAAGACCTCGAATTCCTTCACGCCCAGCGGTGCGAACTTCGACAGTGAGGGAGCCAGCATCTGGACAGAGCCCAGTTGCAAGGCTTCCATCTCTTCCTTGTCCTTGTAGAGCTGGCTGTTGGGGTAAACCTCTACTTTCACGCGGCCCTTGGTGAGCTCGGCTGCACGCTTGGCGAAGAACTCAGCGCCTTTGCCCTTGGGCGTGTCGACGGCCACCACGTGGCTGAACTTGATCACGATGGGCGCTTGCGCAAAGGCCGTGGGCAGCAGGGCGGCACTGGCAGCCAGTGTGAGCAGGCTGCGGCGCAGCAGGGACGTGGCATCGCGTGAAATCATGGGGCTGTCTCCGTATCGATGTGAGGTGATTGCATTGTTCTTCGGACACGTCCCCGGAAAATTGTGGAGTTCCACATCCACGACCCATGGGTGTGCGCAAGTGCCACAGCGCGCACCTAGACTGTCTGGCATGAACTTCGCGCCCGAGCCCACAACGCCGACCACACCGGTCAGCGTGCCGCCGCACCCCGCCTTGGCCCTGCCGCCTCAGCCTCGGCTTCGCTTTCTGGGGGTGCCCGTGGCATCCATGCCCTCCCTGTGGGCCTGGCCGTTGGTCTTGTCGCTGATGTTTGTGGCGGGCGTGATGGGCTGGTTGGTGTCCAAGGAGCGCGCCGACCTGGAAGGCCAGCGTGCCGAAATGATCTCGGACGCCCTGTCGTTGGAGGCTCAGATCAACAACCGGCTGGAGGGCGAATCGGCCCGGCTGCGCACGGTGGCCGAACTCGTCAACCAACGTGGCTTGACGGCAGATGGCTTTGCTCGCCATGCCCTGGTGCTGGACGGCCTGCGTCGGTTCTGGGTGAGTGTGACTTGGTTGGGCGCCGATGGCCGCATCGTGGCGCACGTGCCCGAGGACGCGGTCCCTTACGGCAGCGATGCCCGCAACCTCAGTGACGAGGCGGGCATGGCCGGTCACTTGTCGGTGTCTTTGTTGGGTGCTCGATCTGGCTTGTTGGTGGCGCGGTACTCGGCCGCGGCCCTTTTGCGCCAAAAGGTGCCTTGGTGGCTGGCCAGCAAGTACGACATCCGCCTGGTGGACGATGCCGATGAGGTGATGGCTGGCACGGTAGACGGGCCCAGGCTGCCGCAACAGGCGTGGTATCGGGTTCCGATGGGCCCCACGATGCCTCAGGCTTGGTTGGAGCTGTCCGCACGCGAGCGCATCACGCCTTGGTGGCGCACGCTGCCCGTGGTCCTGATGGCGGGGTTTGTGTTGCTGGTGGGCGTGGCCAGCCACATGCTGCGCAAGCAGATGCGCAGCGTGTCTCGCGCCGAAGAGGCCTGGCGCACCGAGGCGGCCTGGCGCACGGCCATGGAAGACTCGCTGGCCGTGGGCATTCGGGCGCGCGACCTTGAAGGGCGCCTGGTCTACGTCAACAAGACCATGGCCGACATGGTGGGCTACCAGCCGGAAGAGCTGGTTGGCTTGCTGCCGCCGATGCCCTATTGGGTGCCCGACGAGCTGGACCAGAGCATGACGCGCCACCGCCGCAACATGGCCGGCCAAGCGCCCCGGGATGGCTATGAGTCGCGCTGGCAGCACCGCGATGGCCGTTTGGTGGAGGTGATGGTGTTCGAGGCCCCTTTGGTGGACGCCAAAGGCATCCACATTGGCTGGATGGCCTCGGTGGTGAACATCACCGAGCGCAAGCGCATGGAAGAGCGCGAACGCAAACAACTCGAGACCATGGCCCATCATGCCCGCTTGACCATGCTGGGCGAGGTGGCCTCCACCCTGGCGCACGAACTCAACCAGCCACTGACGGTGATTGCCAGCTACAACGCAGGGGTGCTCAACGCCATGGAGCGCCAAAGCGACGTTGACCCTCAGTTGCTGCAGGCGTTGCGGCGCATGGGCGAGCAAGCCACGCAAGCGGGCCGCATCGTCAAACGCATCCGAGAGTTCCTCACGCGCCGTGAGCCCCAGTTGGAGCCCAGTGACTTAGCGCCCGTGGTGGCCTCGGGCGTGGCCTTGCTCAAGCGTGACATCCAGCGCCATCAGGTGACGGTGAGCGTGCCCGACATGCGCCACCTCCCACAGGTCATGGCCGACCCGGTTTTGCTGGAGCAGGTGGTGGTCAACCTGGTGCGCAATGCCTGCGATGCCTTGTCGGACCATGAGGGCGAGCGAGAGGTGCAGGTGGCCGCGGAGCTGACCGTTGATGGCCGCTTCATCAAGCTCAGTTTCAGCGACAACGGACCCGGCTTGGGCGGCCGCACGGTGGAAGCCTTGTGCGCACCGTTTTACTCGACCAAGACCGAAGGCATGGGCATGGGCCTGGCCATTTGCCGCTCCATCGTTGAGCTGCACTACGGCGCTTTGGACGCCACGCAGGCTTTGATCGGTGGCGCTTGTTTTTCATTCAGCTTGCCGGTGGCGGGCGACGACGGTTCGGAGGACTCGGCATGAGCACGGGCAATGTGGCCCCGCAAGGGGTGGTGTATTTGGTGGACGACGAGGCCGTGGTGCGAGACGCACTGGTCTTTTTGCTCGGCTCTCGTGGCTTGGTGGTGCATGCCTTTGCCAGCGGCCCCGCCTTGCTGGGTTTCTTGCTCAGCGTGCCCAAGCCCGTGCGTGGGGTGTTTGTGCTTGACGTGCGGATGGAGCCCATGTCGGGCTTGATGCTGCATGAGCAGTTGGTGACCTTGGGTATGCGCAACCCCTTGCTGTTTTTGAGCGGGCACGGCGACATCCCCATGGTGGTGGAGGCCCTCAAAAAAGGCGCGTTTGACTTCCTTGAGAAACCTTACAGCGACAACACGCTGGTGGATCGGATCGAGCAGGCGCTGGCCATCGAAGACGCCTCTTACGCCCACGACGCCCTGGCGGCCGAGCGTGCCGCTCGCCTGGCCAGCTTGAGTGAGCGCGAGCGCGAAGTCATGTCGCGCGTGGCCGCCGGCAAGCTCAACAAGGTCATCGCAGACGAGTTGCACATCGCCGTGAGAACGGTCGAGGTGCACCGCGCCCGTGTGTTTTCAAAGGTGGGCGTGCGTTCTGCCGCAGAGCTGGCGGGTTGGCTGGCGGGCGGCTGAGCGTTTGGCTCGCGGGCAGAGCTGCTGCTGTCGTTACACTTCGCGCTCCACATCGCTTCATGCATGCCGGGGGGCAAATTGATCAATTGGGATGCTGGCTCGCGACGGCGAGTTCGTCTGGCGGGCGCCTTGTTGGCTTTGTGCTTGGGGCTGCTTGCTTGCGGCTCGCGCGGTCTGGTGCGCTCTGATTTGGCCGGGGGCGGGCAAAGTGGCCCGCGGCGCGTGCTGGTGGTGCCGGCTGACTTTGTCATCACCGAGGTGACCTTCGGCAAAACCGAGGAGCGGGTGGTGCCCGCCGAGCGCAAAGCCGCCGCGGCATGGCTACAGCATGTGCGCGAACTGGGCTCTGCCCAAAGCGCGTTCGAGGTTGCTGAATTTCAAAAGCTCTCAGCGGAGCAGCAAGAGCTGGTCTTGCAGCACCGTGCCCTTTTGGCCACCATGGTCAGCCAGATGCTGCTGGTCAAAGAAGGGGCCGTCGAGGCCTGGGCCACCAAGCTCAAGTACTTTGATTACACCCTGGGCCCTGGTTTGGCCGATCTGGCCCGCGAGCAGGGTGCCGATACGGCCATCTTCATCGTCGGGAAAGACAAAGTGCGCAGCACCTCGCGCAAGGTGCTCGACGCCATCACCACCGTGTTGCCCTTGGGCGAGTCGCTGAGTTCACAGCCCGCTGCGGTGGTGTCTGCCGTGGTGGACCTGCGCAGCGGCGACGTGCTGCTTTTTGACAGCGACATGGCCGCGCGCAAGGCCCTGACCGACGACGATGACCTCAAGGCGATGGCTCAGGCGGTGCTCAGTGACTTCCGCAAGACGCTCAAGCCTCGCGAGGGGGCTCGGTGAAGTCTCGCCTGACATGGCTGTGTTGCCGGCTGACCTGGCGTCATTGGGGCCTGGTCGCGACCCTGGCTTTCAGCAGCACGGCACATGCTTTTTTCTATGACCCCTTTCCGAACGCCGACAGCGTCAAGCCGTATGACGAACTCGAAGAGCGAATCTGGCAAGAGGCCGAGACTTTTCGTGGCCAGTTTGCACGCTCTCGACCCAGCCCGCCACTGGCCGCTGCACAAACCAGCGTGCGCGCCGTTTTGGCACGTCACTGGCCGGCCTTGTCGCCCAAGCTGAACCTGCAGGTGATTGACAACGCCGACGTGCTGGCTGTGTCGAGTGCGAATGGGGACTTGTTCATCAGCACCGGCATGTTGCTCAGGCTGGACACCGAGCCCGAGCTTGTGGCGATCTTGGCGCGCGAAATCAGCCACATCATCGATCGGCATGCGGTGCGCGCCGTGCATGCGGCCCGCTTGGGCGCGGGGGCCAATGTGGTGTTTCAGGCCGCGGTGAAGGCCAACTCCTTTGTCAGTACGCTGGGTTTGCTCAGCTCATTCCGGGTCAGTCCCGAGATGCTGGTGGCGGATGGCGGCAAGGCCTTCATCCAGGCGCAGTTGGGCAAGCTCAAAGACAACATGGCCGATAACCTCGTGCGGCGGATGTCGGCCACGGGCTTTGACGCGATGGTCAAAACATCTTTGTTTGGCTACACCGAGTCACTTGAGGTCGAGTCAGACGACCACGCGCTGGCCTTTCTGGAAAGCGACGGCATACCCACCGCGGTGTACGCCCGCGTGATGCAGCGTTTGCTGGACGAGGCCCAGGCCGACGAAACGAAGTTTTCAGCCTTTTATGCCAATGCCGAGCGCTTGCAATACCGGTTGGAGCGCGTCAACGCATACGAAGACGAGCGAGCCGCCCGGCTCAAAAAAGCCGCGGGCAGCCTGTCGCTTGCGTCGGCTTCCACTGTGGCCATCGCACCTTCAGCCACGTCTGAGCCCTTGAGTCCGCCGGGGCAGGGCGCGCCGGCGGGGCCTGCTTTGCCTGCGGCCATGCCCAAGGGTGCGATTGAGCTCAGTGCCACGGAAGGCGTGGCGAGCGTGGTGATCGCTGATGACGATGCCGCCCCCACAGGCCCCGACAACTCGGCTGCTGCCAAGTCGTTTGCGAATGCGCAGGTGGTCAAGTCCTTGACCTCGTCGGCAGCGCCGATCCAGGCCTTGTCTTATGAAGCGGTGCCCGCCTCGCTGGCCTTGCCTGTGATGGAGGCCGAGCTGGACGCTGGGCACCTCGGCAGGCTGATCAAAAGCGCCGAGCGTGCACGCGACAAGGTGGTGTTGCCCGAGCGGGCGAAGCTGCTGCTGCTGGCCGAGGCGTGTGCGGCCCACCCTGATCCGGTTACATCTGCCCGCAGCGAGTCCCTGACCCTGGCCTACCTGGCGCAGCAGCCCCATGACGCCCGCGCACTCAAGCTCATGGGTGTGCTGGCGTTCAAGCGTGGCCAATACGACCAAGCCAAGTCCTACTTGGAGCAAGCCCGACAGCATGCGCCCGGCGAAGACGAGCGCGGTTTCATCAACCAGTACCTGCAACAGGTCGACAAAAAGCGCAACGCATCATGACTTTTCGCGCCGTTTCATGGGTTTTGCTGATCAGCGTGTGTCTGCTGAGCGCCTGCGCGCCCACCTGGCAGAACGTGCGCAAGGAAGAAGCCATCAAAGGACCTTCTCGCGCCTACACCGCGGTGCTGCCCGAGGGCTGGAAGCGGGCCCCGACCGACAGCGATGTCTTGCTGATCACCCGCGATGGCCTGTTCTTGCAGCAGATCAGCATCACGCGGGTGGCCGTGTCCGACGCCTTTGCGCCCGTGCGGATCACCGCCGACACACCGCTGCAAGAGCTGGCTTTGCTGCAATACAAAGCCTTGCGCGACCAAGAGCCGGAACTGGCTCGCACCGACAAGGACGAGCTCAAGGGCGTGCTGGGCTTGTTCCCGGTGGCGCATGCCAAGCCCCTGGCGGGCACCACAGAGCGGGTGGCGATCAAACCCTTCAAGGTCGACGGGCGCGACGCGTATTTGCTCGAAACGCGCAGCTTCAACAGCTGGGGCCTGGAGTACACCAGCCAAGCCATTGGCTTTGTGCACGAAAAGGACTACTGGCTGGTGCGCTACCTGGCCCCCACGCTGCATTACGCCAAGCGCGACCAGCTCACCTTTGACACCTTTTTGCAGCGCCTCAAGCTCAAAGAGAAGTGCCTGCTGTTTTGCTCAGACTGAGCGTGGCGCCATGACCCAGGCCCTGGGGTTGTGCTCAAAGCCCAGCGGCTCGTAGTAGTCGGCGGCTTTGGGTGCGGCCAGCAACACCAAGCTGCAGGTTGGCTGCAGGCCTTGGCGTGTGTGTTCGATCAAGGCCTTTCCAATGCCTTGGCGCTGGTAGGCCTCGTCCACAGCGAGGTCGGCTAGGTAAGCCACATAGGCAAAGTCGGTGAGGGTGCGGGCGATGCCGACCAGGCGGTCTCCGTCCCAGGCGGTGAGCATCAAATCTGCGTGGCGCAGCATGTCTTCGAACACGGCGGGCTGGTCCACCGGGCGCCGCTCGCCCAGGGTCGATCGGCGGTACAGGTCGATGGCTTGGGGCACGCTCAAGCGGGCGTCGTCGCGGTAGGTGATGGCCATGTGGCCCATGGTAGCAAGGCCCAGATCCCCTTGAGTCGAGGCTGGGCGTGAGGGCAAGCCACACGGCGAGGCCGATTTGCCGGACAATCTCGCCCCATGACCACGCCTTTGATCCCCACCAGCCCCGCCGTCGCGGGCGGCCCTGCACCCAAAATCGGCTTTGTCAGCCTGGGTTGCCCCAAGGCCTTGACCGATTCCGAGCTCATCCTCACGCAATTGCGTGCCGAGGGCTATGAAACCAGCAAAACTTTCAATGGCGCCGACCTGGTCATCGTCAACACCTGCGGCTTCATCGACGACGCCGTCAAGGAAAGCCTGGACACCATTGGCGAGGCACTGGCCGAGAACGGCAAGGTCATCGTGACCGGCTGCCTGGGCGCCAAGGCGGGGCAGGGCGGGGCCGACAACCTGGTGCGCCAGATGCACCCCAGCGTGCTGGCCGTCACCGGCCCCCACGCCACGCAAGAGGTGATGGACGCCGTGCACCTGCACGTGCCCAAGCCGCACGACCCGTTCATTGACTTGGTGCCCGAGTCGCGCGGCATTGCCGGCATCAAGCTCACGCCCAGGCATTACGCTTACCTGAAGATCAGCGAAGGCTGTAACCACCGCTGCAGCTTTTGCATCATCCCCAGCATGCGCGGGGACTTGGTCTCGCGCCCGATTGGCGATGTGCTGAGCGAGGCCCGCGCGCTGTTCGAGTCTGGCGTGAAAGAGCTGCTGGTCATCAGCCAAGACACCAGCGCCTACGGTGTGGACGTGAAGTACCGCACCGGCTTCTGGGATGGCAAGCCCGTCAAGACGCGCATGTACGACCTGGCCGAGCAACTGGGCGCCTTGGCCCGCGAGCACGGCGCCTGGGTGCGCATGCACTACGTCTATCCCTATCCGCACGTCGACGAGATCGTGCCGATGATGGCCGAGGGCCTGATCCTGCCTTACCTGGATGTGCCGTTCCAGCACGCGCACCCCGATGTGCTCAAGCGCATGAAGCGCCCTGCCAATGGTGAGAAGAACCTCGACCGCCTGCGCCGCTGGCGCGAGATCTGCCCAGAAATCGTGGTGCGTTCCACCTTCATCGCGGGCTTCCCTGGCGAGACCGAGGCCGAGTTCGAGTACCTGCTCGACTTCTTGCGCGAGGCCGAGATCGACCGTGCGGGTTGCTTTGCCTACTCGCCGATCGAAGGCGCGCCAGCCAATGAGCTGGAAGGCGCATTGCCCCAAGAGGTGCGTGAAGAGCGTCAGGCGCGTTTCATGGCGGTGGCCGAGCAGGTGTCGATCGCCAAGCTGCAGCGCCGCGTGGGCGCCACGATGCAGGTCTTGGTGGACAGCGCCCCGGCCATGGGCCGCAAGGGCGGCGTGGGCCGCAGCTACGCCGATGCCCCCGAGATCGACGGCACCGTGCGCCTGCTGCCGCCTGAAAAGGCCAGCAAGACGCTCAAGGTCGGTGAGTTCACCAAGGCGCGCATCTTGGCCGTTGAAGGCCACGACCTGATCGCGCTGCCCGTCTGAGCGGCGGGGGGGGGCTGTCAGGCCTCCAGCTTGAGGAAGAGCTCTCGGTCGGGCGCAAAGTTGGCGTACAGCGGCATCAAGGCGCCGCCCAGCGCCCGCGCGTCTGAGCCGATGGTGCCAGCCATGAGTTGAGGCTCGTAAACGCCTTCCCAGCTGTGTTGCTGCATGGCGCGGCGCACGGCGGGCATCAGCGCAGCCAGCAGTTCGCGGCTGAACGAGCCGTCGATGATCACGCCCTCGAGGTCGAGCACGCACGCTGTGGTGTTGATGGCCATGGCCATGCCACGCGCGGCCTGCTCGATCCACTGCGCGCAAGGGGCCGCCCAGTCGCCCTGCAAGGCGCGTTGGTCGTACGCGGCCATGGGGTCCAGGCCGGCTTGCTCAAAGGCCTGCTCGAGGTTCACGAGCGAGGCCAGGCTCAGCAGTTGATGCGGTGCCGCGCCGCCCGGTGTGCTCATGCTCAAGGGCAGCGAGCCCACCGCACCTGCGTTGCCGTGCACGCCGCCGCGCAGGTGGCTGTCTATGACAAGACCACCGCCAATGAAGGTGTCCACAAAGATGTAGAGGAAGGTGGGCACGTCGCGCCCACGACCCGCCACCAGTTCGGCCACGCAGGCCGCCGAGGTGTCTTTCACAAAATGCACGGGCAGCTCGGTCGTGGCCTGCATGCGCTCAGGGATGTCCAGGCTTTGCCACTTTTCGGCCTTGGCCTGGGGCATGCCCAGCAAGGTTTGCCAGCCACCCAGCGAGAAGGGCGCGGCCACACCCACACCTTGCAGTCGCTCGGCCTTGGCGGTGCCCAGTGTGTCGCGCAGGGTTTGGCGCAGTTGCCCGATGTGCAGCGCGATGCTGTCAAACAGCGTGTCCGGGTCAGGCCAGGGGTAAGTCTTGTCGATGCGCTGGCGCACGCGCCCGGTGAAGTCCACCAGCAGGGCGTCGACGCTGCGTCGGCCAACCTTGATGCCAATCGAAAACGCCCCGTCAGGATTGAGTGCAATCGGCACCGAGGGCTGGCCCACCTTGCCGCGCACCGGCGCGTGCTTGAGCACCAAGTCTTCTTCCAGCAGCCGGTCGATGATGATGGACACGGTTTGGGCACTGAGGTGCGTCAAGCGTGCCAGGTCGGCCTTGGGCAAGGCCCCGTGCAGCCGGATGGCCTGCAGCACCACGCGTTCGTTGTACTGGCGCACGCCGACCTGGTTGGAGCCTCGGGGGCGCAAACGGGTGCTGGGGTCTACCCGGGTGGGTTCGGCGGCGGGGCTCATGGACACGTCAGGGGCGGCTCATCAAATCAAGGACGGAGGGCTTCACCGATGACGCCCTTTTTGAACAGGAAGTTGCCGTAGGGCTGCAAGTCGCTGGTCAACACAATGGCAAATGCGTTGCGCACCCGATCATAAAAGGCGAATCGCTCGATGGCTTCGCATTGATCGGCCTGGCCGAAACCTTTGGCCTCGATCATGCTGATGACGTCGCGCTGCAGTCCGCTGCGGTAGCCCTCAGCAGTGCCGCACACCTTCATGTAGCCCACCGGTTTTTCAGCCGGGGTGCCCAAAGGGAAGAGCGACAACACCGCCTCGCTGGCGCGCTGAATGCCGGCGCCGGGCAGGTGGATCAAGGGCTTGTGGCCGCCGCCCACGAGCTGCGCCAAGCTGGCTGCGGTGAAATTGGCGTCGGCAATGATGATTTCGTCGCCGTGGCCCATCTCGGCCAGCACTTTGAGCAGCTCGGGCGTGAGCAGGGGGTCGATGCCTTTCAGCACAGGGCCTCCGCGGGCAATTGGTCGGCGGTCATGGCGCCGGTCATCACGGCCACCGTGTCTGACATGCTCACCATTTTGGGGTTGAGCACGGCGGCGCGTTTGCCGAGGCGTTGCACATGGATGCGGTCGGCGATCTCGAACACATGGGGCATGTTGTGGCTGATCAGGATGACGGGCAGGCCCTTGTCGCGCACGCGGCGGATCAGCTCCAGCACCATGTTGCCCTCTTTGACGCCCAGCGCGGCGGTGGGCTCGTCCATGATCACCACGTGCTTGGCAAAGGCTGCAGCACGCGAGACCGCCACACATTGGCGTTGCCCGCCTGACAGGGTCTCAACGGCTTGCGTCATCGAGCGAATGCCGACCTTGAGGTCGTTCATGCGCGTGATCGACTCTGCCAGCATGCGCTTTTTGTCAAGGATGCGGAACAGCTGGTTCAGCGCGCCGGGCTTGAACAGCTCGCGGCCCAAGAACAGGTTCTCGGCAATCGTCATGGCCGGTGCCACGGCCAGGTCTTGGTAGACGGTTTCGATGCCGTGGCGACGTGCATCGATGGGGCTCTTCATGAAGATGGGTTGGCCGTTCATCAAGATCTGGCCTTCGTCGGGCACCAAGGCGCCAGACAGGGCTTTGATCAATGACGATTTACCGGCGCCGTTGTCGCCAATGACGGCCAGGATTTCGCCGGCACGCAGTTCAAAGTCAACGCCATCAAGCGCCGTGACCTGGCCGTAGCGCTTGACCACGCCTTTGGCCTGCATGACCAAGGGGTTGGAGGAGGTGGGTGCCATCGAGTGCATGGTGTGCCTTTCAAGTGCGCTTGTGCGAGAGCTGGTCGGTCGCCACCGCCAGGATCACCAAAATGCCGGTGATCAGAATTTGGTAAACCGAGGACACGCCCATCAGCGTCAGCCCGTTGCGGAACACGCCCACGATCAGGGCGCCAATCAAGGTGCCCACCACGCCGCCACGTCCACCAAACAGGCTGGTGCCGCCCAACACCACCGCCGTGATCGAGTCGAGGTTTTCGGTTTGGCCTGCTTGCGGGTCACCCACACCGGTGCGCGCCACCGACAGCATGGCGGCCACGCCGTAGAAAGTGCCAGCCAGGGCGTAGACGGTGATGAGCACACGGTCGGTTGAGATGCCGGTCAAGCGGGCGGCCTCTTTGTTGTTGCCCACCGCGTACAGGTGGCGGCCAGGGCCGGTGTTGCTCAAGGCAAACCACACCAAGCCGTACAAAGCCAGCATCAGCAAAGCGCCTTTGGCCACGGCCGTACCACCGAACATGACCGTGTCGCCAAGGTAGGTGAGTGACTCAGGCAGGTCGGTCACGGTTTGAGCGCCCGAGTAAATCTGCGTGATTGCAAACGCGATGTTCATGGTGCCCAGCGTCACGATGAAGGGCGGCAGCTTGATGCGCGTCACCAGCAGGCCGTTGACCATGCCAAACAGCGTGGTGGCCGCCACGCCGCACACCACGGCCAGGGCAGGGGGCAGCCCCAGCTCGGTCGCGAACTTGGTCATCACAATCGAGCCCAGCGCCATCACCATGCCGCACGACAGGTCGATGCCCGCGGTCAAGATGATCAAGGTCTGGCCCACGGCCAGCAAGCCCACCACCATCACCTGCTGCAAGATCAGCGAGAAGTTCTGGCCCGACAAAAAGTTGTCGGCCTTGATGGCAAAAAAGGTGCAAGCGCACAGCAGTGCCAACAGGGGGCCCAGGGTGGACATGGGCGGCAGTCGTGTCGACCAATCTTTCATGGGGGATCCCTGTGATGCAGTGGTGGATGGGGTGGGTGCAAGCATGTCAAAACTTTTCAAAAAGGGCCACAGGGTTGGCGTGACCCTTGGGTCACACGGTTACTTCTTGCCCCAGCACAGGTCCAGACCCGTCTTGGCGTCTTTGCTGTCCACGCCGGCAACCGCTTGGTTGGCAATCAGGGTGACGCCGGTGTCGGTGTAGCCCGCCGCCTTCTTGCCGCCGCTGGCGTATAGCAGTCCGGCTTCAACGCCCATCGAGGCCATCTTCAAGGGGTACTGCTGCGAGGTCGCGGCGATCTTGCCGGCAGCCACGTCTTTGATGCCGGTGCAGCCACCGTCCACCGAGACGATCAAGACCTTCTTCTCTTTGCCAGCAGCCTTCAGCGCCTTGTAGGCACCGGCGGCTGCGGGCTCGTTGATGGTGTAAACCACGTTGATGTCTGGGTTCTTTTGCAGGCAGTTTTCCATGGCGGTTTGGCCCTTGGCTTGGTCGCCATACGAGTCGGCCATGCAGACCACTTCAGCGGGCTTGGACAGCTCGTTCGAGGTGCCTGGGTTGGCAGCCAGGCCGTAGCCCTTCAAAAAGCCGTTGTGACGCTGTGCGCCCACGGGGTGACCGGGGAAGAGGTCGAGCGTGGCGATCTTGGCGGGTGTGGCACCCAGCTTGGCCTTGGCGTATTGGCCGATCAAGATGCCCGCCTTGTAGTTGTCGGTGGCGAACAGGGCGTCGACGGCTTCAACCGGGTCGGTGGGGCTGTCCAGGGCGATCACCAGCACGCCCTTGTCGCGCGCCTTCTTGATCGCCGGCACGATGGCCTTGGCATCGCTTGGCGTGATCAAGATGGTTTTGGCACCGGCCGCCATCATGTTTTCAATGGCGGTGACTTGGCCAGCGTTGTCGCCGTCGGTCTTGCCCGCAGCGCTCAGCAGCTTGGCGCCCTTGGCTTTGGCCGCCTCAGTGGCACCTTCCTTCATCTTCACAAAGAAGGGATTGGTGTCGGTCTTGGTGATCAGACCAATGACAGGTTGGTCAGCAGCCTGAGCCACCAGGCTCAAAGAGGCCAGCGCAACAGCGCTCAGGGAAACAGCAAGCGTGCGAGCGATCGACATGTTCATCTTCCTCGGTCAAGTGGTTGTGTTGTCTGTCAGCGCCGGGCTTTGGGTCCGGCGGATTGAAGTATCTGAATGATTCATTAATAAATCAATGCGTTTTATTTATGACAAACCCTAGTACCGACCCTGATGTGCCGTGGGCACACTGCAAGCCATTCACAACACCGTGATGGAGATCGCATGTTTGCTGCCGTTGGCGAGGCCCTGGTCGATTTGATCGAAC
>CANCFV010000030.1 GCA_947377275.1 Burkholderiales bacterium
TATCGCGGCAAGCGTTTGGTGAGCTGGGACCCGATCCTCAAGTCGGCCGTGTCTGACCTCGAAGTCGAGAGCGAGGAAGAAGACGGCTCGATGTGGCACATCCGCTACCCCGTTGACGGTTCGGATGAGACCCTGGTGGTCGCCACCACCCGCCCCGAGACCATGCTGGGCGACACCGCCGTCATGGTGCACCCTGAAGACGAGCGCTACGCCCACCTGATCGGCAAGAGCGTCAAACTGCCCATCACCGGCCGCTTGGTGCCCGTGATCGCCGACGACTACGTGGACAAAGACTTCGGCACCGGCGTGGTCAAGGTCACGCCCGCGCACGACACCAACGACTACCAAGTCGGCGTTCGCCACAAGCTGCCCATGATCACCATCTTCACGCTCGACGCGACGGTGGTGAGCGACCTGACCGAGATCCCCGAGGCCTATCGCGGCCTGGACCGCTTCGTGGCCCGCAAGCAGCTTGTCGCCCAACTCGACGCCGATGGCTTGTTGGTCGAGGTCAAGAAGCACAAGCTGATGGTGCCCCGCTGCGCCCGCACCGGCCAGATCATCGAGCCCATGCTGACCGACCAGTGGTTTGTGGCCATGACCAAGGCCGGTCCTGACGTGGATGGCAAGCCGGGCAAAAGCATCGCCCAAAAAGCCATCGACGTGGTCGAGAGCGGCGAAGTCAAGTTCGTGCCCGAAAACTGGGTCAACACCTACAACCAGTGGATGAAAAACATCCAGGACTGGTGCATCTCGCGCCAACTCTGGTGGGGCCATCAGATCCCGGCTTGGTACGGCACCGACGGCGAGCTTTTCGTGGCCCGCAACGAAGACGAGGCCAAGGCCAAGGCAGCAACAGCCGGCTACACAGGCACCTTGACGCGCGACGAAGACGTGCTCGACACCTGGTACTCGGCGGCGCTGGTGCCGTTTTCGACGCTGGGTTGGCCCGAGCAAACCAAGGAGATGGACCTCTTCTTGCCCTCGTCCGTGCTGGTCACTGGCTACGACATCATCTTCTTCTGGGTTGCCCGGATGATCATGATGACCAAGCACTTCACCGACAAGGTGCCCTTCAAGCACGTCTACATCCACGGCCTGGTGCTCGACGCCCAGGGCAAGAAGATGAGCAAATCCGAGGGCAATGTGCTGGACCCGGTCGACCTGATCGACGGCATCCAGCTGCCCGAGTTGCTCGACAAGCGCACCGTCGGTCTGCGCAAGCCCGAGACCGCGCCCAAGGTGCGCAAGGCCACCGAGAAGGAATTCCCCGAAGGCATCCCCGGCTACGGCGCCGATGCATTGCGCTTCACCTTCGCCACGCTGGCCAGCCTGGGCCGCAGCATCAACTTCGACTCCAAGCGCTGCGAGGGCTACCGCAATTTCTGCAACAAGCTCTGGAACGCCACCAAGTTCGTGCTGATGAACACCGAAGGCCAGGACTGCGGCCTCAAGGCTCACACGCCCGGCGTGTGCGCCACCGGCGAGTACCTGGACTTCAGTCCCGCCGACAAGTGGATCGTGTCTGAACTGCAGCGCCTGGAAGCCACGGTCGAGCAGGGCTTTGCCGAGTTCCGCCTCGACAACGTCGCCAACGCCATCTACCAGTTCGTCTGGGACGAGTACTGCGACTGGTACATCGAGATCGCCAAGGCCCAGATCAACGCCGCCAAAGACGCCGGCAACGAAGCGCAACAACGCGCCACACGCCGCACCCTGATCCGCGTGCTGGAAACCGTGCTGCGCCTGCTGCACCCCATCACGCCCTTCATCACCGAAGAGCTGTGGCAAGTCGTGGCCCCCGTCGCCGGCCGCAAAACCGAGGGCAGCGACGAGTCCCTGGTGACCGCCGCCTACCCGCGCGCCGACCTGAGCCGCGTGTGCGCTGAATCTGACGCGTGGGTCACCAAGCTCAAGGCCATCGTGGGCACCACCCGCAACCTGCGCAGCGAAATGAGCCTCTCGCCCGCCGAGCGCATGCCTTTGCTGACCACGGGCGACGCCGCCTTCATCGAGCGCGCCGCGCCCATCATCAAGGCGCTGGGCAAGTTCAGCGAGGTCAAGCTGCTGGACGACGCCGCCTTTGCCGAAGCCACCGCCATGGCCCCGGTGGCGGTGCAAGGCGATGCGCGCCTGGCACTGCACGTCGAGATCGATGTCGAAGCCGAGAAGGCCCGCCTGGGCAAGGAAGTGGCCCGACTGGAAGGCGAAATCACCAAGGCACAGGCCAAACTCGGCAACGAGAGCTTCGTGGCCCGCGCTCCCGCCGCCGTGGTGGAACAAGAAAAAGCCCGCGTGGCCGAGTTCACCGCCAGCGTCGAGCGCATCAAGTCGCAGCTCAGCCGCCTGGGTTGACGCCACCGAGCGCCCAAGAAAAAGCCCTCTCACGAGGGCTTTTTTCATGTGGGGGCCCGTTCAGGCAGATGGCCCGCTCAAGGCCGGGATCAAGCCCGCCATGTCCAGCTGCATCATGATCATGTTGACCAGCGTGGACACCGACGGTCGCCCCGTGTCGATGCAAAAGTGCGCAGCCTCTTCGTATAGGGGGTGGCGCACCTCATGCAGCTCGCGCAGCTTGGCCAACGGGTCGGCCACCTGCAACAAGGGGCGTTGCGTGTCATGACGCAGACGCCGAAACAGCTCTTCCGGCGTTGAGCGCAAATAGATCACCGTGGTGCGGTCGTGCAGCCGCTGCCGGTTGACCGACCTCAACAAAGCGCCCCCCCCGGTCGCCAAGACCAAGGGCCCGCCTCCGACCGGCGTCAACTCGTCAATCACCGTCTCTTCGATGTCTCGAAAAGCGGCTTCACCATGCAGTTCAAAAAAAGTGCGGATGGGCATGCCGATGTGCTCTTCGAGCACCGCATCGGCATCCAAAAACCGCGCTCCCAGGCGCTTGGCCAACTGACGGCCCACCGTGGACTTCCCGCCGCCGGGCAAACCCACCAAAGAAACGATCGCAACCAAAGATCAATCCCGACTCAACGCAGGGCGGCCTTTTCAGAAACCACCTTGGGCGTCAAGAAAATCAGCAACTCAGAACGCTTGGAATTGCGGATGTTGTTCTTGAACAAGTGGCCCAGGATGGGGATGTCGCCCAGCAAAGGCACCTTCTGCTCGGTTTCATTTTCCTGTTGCTGGAAGATGCCACCGATCACCACCGTACCGCCATTTTCAACCAAGACCTGCGTCTGCACGTGCTTGGTGTCGATGGCATAGCCCGCATTGGTGACCTGGCCCACGCTGTCCTTGTTCACATCCACGTCCAGGATGATGCTGCCCTCGGGCGTGATCTGCGGCGTCACTTCCAGCTTCAAGTTCGCCTTGCGGAACGAAATCGCCGTGGCACCGCTTGACGTGGCCGTGTTGTAAGGCAACTCGGTGCCCTGCTCGATCAAGGCCTTGACCTGGTCCGCCGTGATCACACGCGGGCTGGACACGATCTTGCCCTTGCCGTCGGCCTCCAGGGCCGAGATTTCGAGGTTCAGGGCGTGGTTCACGCTCGACGTGAACAAGGAGATGCCCATCGTGGCTGCGCTGTAGCCATTCAATGAACCGCCCGGCAGGTTCACGAAATAGCTGTTGGCCACGCTGGCCGCCGAGCCCGTCAGGGCCTGACCGGTTTCAGCCACCACACCCGAGTAGCTGCCCGACACGCCCAGGTTGAGCTTGCCGGCATCGGCCACAGCCGTTTTGTTCGAAGCGCCCAAGCGCACGCCCAGGGTGCGGCCGAACGAATCATCTGCCTCGACGATGCGCGCCTCGATCAACACCTGGCGCACCGGGATATCGATCTTGCTGATCATCTGCTGGATTTCTTCCAACTTGGTCGGGATGTCATTAACGAACAGCTGGTTGGTGCGCGTCTCGAAAATCACGCTGCCACGTGGCGACAAGATGCGGCTGTTGGTGCCACCTCCGCCACCATTGTTGGTGCCAGACAAGCCCTTGGCGATCTCTTCGGCCTTGGTGTAGTTCAACTGGAAGGCCTGCGTGCGCAGCGGCTCGAGGGCCGCCACTTGGGCTTTGGCTTCCAGGTCGATCTTTTCCTTGGCATTGATCTCATCCTTGGGCGCGATCCACAACACGTTGCCCGACTTGCGCACACCCAAGCCCTTGGCCTGCAAGATGATGTCCAGGGCTTGGTCCCAAGGCACGTCCTTGAGGCGCAACGTCACGTTGCCCGTCACCGTGTCGCTCGTCACCACGTTGAAGTTGGTGAAGTCAGCGATCACCTGCAACAGCGCACGCACTTCGATGTTCTGGAAGTTCAGCGACAACTTCTCGCCCGAGTAACCCGGGCCTTGCGTCAGCTTGTTCGGGTCCACCTTGCGTTGGCGCACTTCCAACACGAACTGGTTGTCGCTTTGGTAAGCCGAATGCTCCCAGTCACCACGGGGCTCAACCACCAAGCGCACGCGCTCACCCGACTGCGAGGCAGACACCGTCTGCACGGCGGTGCCAAAGTCAGCCACATCGAAGCGGCGACGCAGGCGATCGGGCAGCGTGGCGCGCACAAATTCAACCACCAGGCTCTGGCCCTGCTGCTTGATGTCCACACCGACCTGGTTGTTAGGCAACTCGACCACGACGCGACCCGCACCGTCTTGGCCACGGCGGAAGTCGATGTCCTTGAGGGCCAAGGGGTTGACGTTCTTGTTTTCAGCAAAACGCACGGCCTCGCTGACCGGCGTCGCCACCGGCGCAGCTGCCGCGGAGGCAGATGCGGCCAGGGCTGGCGCCGGTGCAGGCGCGGATCCCGCTGCGGGCTCCAGCACCAACAACAGGGCATTGCCCTGCAGTTGGGCTTTGTAGGTGGTCGATTGGCGCAGGTTCAGGACCAACCGGGTGCGCTCACCCGCATTGGCCACGCTCACCGAACGCAAATTGCCCTGGTTGATCTCGACCACATTGCGCGTCATGGCGTTGGTCACGCCAGGCAGGTCGATGGCGATGCGCGGGGGCGCTTGCACCACAAAACCAGCCGGCAAAGCGGCGAGGGGTTCGGTCAATTCGATGCGCACCACATCGGCGCCAGCTTGCTGGGACGAGGTGATGGACTGGATGGCCGCAGCGGCCCAGGTCAAGGGCGAGGCCAGCGCCAAGGACAGCCCGGCAAGCGCAACACGCCACGGTTTCATCGTCAATTTCTCCAGCTTCGTGTTCATCGTCCACCCTCCTGCAACTGCAGGGTGGTCGGCCGCTCGATCCATTCGCCCGCGGCGTCCTGCACGATTTCGCGCAACGAGATGTCTGTCTCGGTGATCTTCATGATCTTTCCGTAATTCTGGCCAAGGTACTCACCGACCTTGACCTGATAGAGCAGGCTGTCGACCTTGATCAGCGCAAATGGCACGCCCTTCTTGGTCACACTGCCCACCATGCTCATGCTGTCGAGCGGGAAGGCCTCCAGAGGCTCCTTGCGACGATTCAGCTCAGCCGAGACGGCCGAGTTGGGTTGCCGAGACTCTTGCTTGAGCGCGCCCGTGAGCTTCTGGTTGCTGAAGGGCTCCATGCCCCCGGCGCCCGCATAGGCCTGAGGGTTGAATTTTTGAGGCGGCGACAAAGGCTGCACATTGGGCTGCACGTCGTGTCGCTGCTGCTCCATCCAGGCCTGCAACTCGTCCTGCTCGCTGCTGCAAGCCGTCAGGCTCAACAGCACGGCCGCAGCAATGATCCACCGTTGGGGAGTTTGCATCACTTGTTCCCTCCCTTCTTCTGCTTGGCTTTTTCGGCGCGAATGGCGTCGACTTCAGCAGGGTCGAGGTAACGGTATGTGCGTGCCGTGGCTTCCATGTAGAGATTGCCCTGCGCGTCCTTGCCTGCGGCCGAGCTGGCGATGACCAAGTTGTGCAAGGTCACGATGCGAGACAAGTTGGCGATGTCGGCTGTGAAAGCGCCAATGTCGTGGTATCGGCCGGTCACGCGGATCGAAATGGGCAGCTCCGCGTAGTAGTCCTTGACAGACACCTGCCCGGGTCGGAACAGGTCAAAGTCCAAGCCGCGGCCCAAGCCGGCCTGGTTGATGTCCGACAACAAAGCGTCCATGTCCGCCTTGCCTGGCAACTGCTTCTCGAGCTGCTTGACGTACTCGTCAACCTGAATGAGTTGCTTGCGGAGTTCGCCGAGGTTCACGGCCTGCGCCACCTTGGTCTGGTATTCCTGCTTCAGCGCGGGCTCTCGATCGCGCTCTGCTTGCAGCTCGTCGCTTTGCGCTGAAAGCACGCCGAACCAGCCCAGGGTGACCACCACCACGGCGGTGGCCACGAAGGTGGCCATCTTGGGCAGCAAAGGCCATTGGCCAGGCTCGTTGGGGTTCAGCCCCTTGAACTGGTCTTGTGCCTGAAGGAACCAGGCGTTGATGTCGATGTTGGGATTGGCCATGGTCAACCTCAGAACGGCTTGGCTACCGAGGCAGCAGAGGACGCGGGGCGGGCGCCCGACGCTGCTTTGCCAGGGCCACTGGCGGCAGAAGAAGCGGCTGCGGCCGCAGCGGACACATCTTGGGGCCGCTTCAGACTCAAACGCATCGAGAACTCAAACAGGCGCTTGGGATCACGGGCGTCTTTGGAAGTCTGTGCGGAGGCCTTGATTTCAACCAGCTCAGGACGCTCCAGCCACTCAGACTTGCTGTTGGTGTTACGCAAGAATTCGGACACGCGCTCGTTGGTCTGAGCAAAGCCGGCGACCAGGACGCTTTGACCACTCTGACGAATCGAGCTCAAGTAGATGCCCTCAGGCGTCTGGCTGACCAACTCATTGAGCAGGTAGACCGGCATGTTGCGGTCGGTCTGCAAGTCTTCCACGGCACGCTGACGCGCCTTGAGCGATTCGATCTCGGCCTTCAGCGCAGAGACGTCTTTGATCTCTTCGTCCAGCTTTTGGATGGCGACCGTGAGGAACTCGTTGCGCGACTGCTGAGCGGCCATCAGCCGCTGCTGGACAACGTACCAGAGCGCAACGACCACCGCGCCAACGACCACCGACAAGCCCAAGCCCGCAAAGAAAGCTTGCTTGCGCAGGCGCCGCTTTTCCTCGCGGTGAGGCAACAGGTTGATCAACATCATGCGAGGAACCTCCGCATGGCCAAGCCACATGCCGTCAGGTAAGACGGTGCTTCGCGGCGAAGCTTGCTTTCGCGCACGGCAGACCCGAGCTTCATGCCGTCAAAGGGGTTAACGACCATCGAAGCAAAACCCGTCAGTTCGGTGACACGGTCCTTGATGCCTGGCAGGGTGGCGGTGCCGCCCGCCAGCATCACGTAGTGCACCTTGTGGTGAGGCGTGCTGGTGAAGAAATATTGCAAAGCGCGGCCAATTTCTTGGGACAGGCTGTCCACGAAGGGACCCAGGATGGTGTTTTGGAAGTCTTCGGGCAGGTCGCCAGTCAGCTTTTTCAGTTCAGCTTCTTCAAAAGACAGGCCGTACTGGCGCGAAATCAGCTGCGTCAGTTGGGAGCCACCAAAGGCTTGGTCGCGGTCGTACAGCAACTCGCTGTCGCGCAGCACCTTCAGGCTGGTGTTCTCTGCGCCGATTTCGAACAAGGCCACCAGAGCGTCTTTGCCCTCGCCGGGCAATGCGCCAATCAAGCGCTGCATGGCCAAGCGGGAGGCATACGACTCAATGTCGAGGATGGCTGGCTTGAGGCCAGCCGCCTCGGCCAGGCCCTGACGGTCTTGCACGCGGTCCTTGCGTGAAGCGGCAATCAGCACCTCGACGTCACCGGCGGAGGTTGGGCTGGGGCCCATCACGCAAAAATCGAGGCTCACCTCGTCCAGAGAGAACGGGATGTACTGGTTGGCCTCGGCCTCGACCTGCATTTCCATTTCTTCTTCGCGCAGGCCTGCGGGCAGCATGATCTTTTTGGTGATCACCGCCGATTGGGGCATGGCCATGGCCACGTGCTTCGTGCGCGTGCCGCTTTTGATGACGACCTTGCGAACTGCCTCGGCCACCTCGTCGAACTTTTCAATCTGGCCGTCGGCGATCCAGCCCTTCTCGAAGGGCTCGGAGGCAAACCGATCCAGGATGTACTCACCAGTTGCAGACTGGCTCAGCTCGACCAGCTTCGCGCTTGATGAACTGATGTCCAGTCCAATCATTGGCGGATGCTTGCGGCCCAAGAGCGTGTCAAGAAAGCTCACACCGTCCCCCACGCGCCAATGCTGGCGCTGGAAAGTTAATAAACCACTTCAATGCTATCAGTAAAGTTTTTGTGAATGGACCTTGAGTAAGCAGTAGAAATCCGGAGCTCGTTGCGATATGCACACGGCTTACATACGGTTGCAAAACTGACCCGCCAGGATGCATTTGCCGTGCGCGGGTTCAGGCGCGACGGGCAAGCCCGACAGGTTTCTATAATTGCGGATCATTCCCAGCCCGACCCCATGAGCGATTCGCAAGCCACACCCAATCCCACCCCTACCGGCAAGGGACCGACACACCACGCACAATCGTGGTGGCAGCGCTGGTTGGTCAAGCCCATTTTGGTGCTCATGGGACTGGGTGTCGCCGCCGGCCTCAGCGGTTTGTTCCTGGCCTGCATTGGCTTGGCTGTGGCCTACCCCAACCTGCCAGAAGTCAAAGGATTGGCCGACTACCAACCCAAAATCCCTTTGCGGGTTTACTCAGCGGATGGGATATTGATTGGTGAATTTGGCGAGGAAAAACGCAATTTCCTGCCCATCAAGCAAATTCCCAAGGTGATGCGGGACGCTGTGCTGGCCATCGAGGACGCTCGCTTTTACAAGCACGGCGGCGTGGACTACGTCGGGGTGCTGCGTGCGGGCTTGGCCAACTTTGGCGAATCCAAAAGCCAAGGCGCCTCGACCATCACCATGCAGGTCGCGCGCAACTTTTACCTGCCGACCGAAAAGACATTCACCCGCAAGATCTACGAGATTTTGCTGGCACTGAAGATCGAAAGCATGCTGAGCAAGGACCAGATCCTGGAGCTCTACATGAACCAGATCTACCTGGGGCAACGGGCCTACGGCTTCGCAGCAGCTTGCGACACCTACTTTGGCAAGCCCATCCAAGACATCACGGTGGCCGAAGCGGCCATGCTGGCCGGACTGCCCAAGGCCCCGTCGGCCTACAACCCTGTCCGGAATCCCAAGAGGGCCACCTTGCGGCAGCAATACATCATCGACCGGATGCTGGAGAACGGCTTCATCACGGCCGATGAACGCGAAGAAGCCAAGGCCGAAACGCTGAAATACCGCAGCAAGCTGCCCATCCCGATCCATGCAGAGTACGCCGCCGAAGCCGCGCGGCTGCTGATGCACGAGCAGTACGGCGCAGAGGCCTACACGCGCGGACTCAATGTCTACACCGCCATCGACATGACCGAGCAAACGGCCGCCTACAAGGCGCTGCGCCGGGGTTTGCTGGATTTCGACCGACGCCAGTCCTGGCGTGGACCAGAGGCCTATGTCGACCTGCCAGCGGACCCCAAGCTGGTGGATGTGCGGGTGGCCGAGGCTTTGGAAGAACACCCTGACAGCGAAGACATCCGCGCTGGCGTGGTGCTGACCGCAGAGCCGCGCAAGCTGGTGGTGGCGCTGCAGTCTGGGGAGCAACTCGACATTGGGCCGGACGGACTCAAGGCCGTCGGCAATGCGCTGACCGACAAGGCCAACCCCAAGCAACAGATCCGTCGTGGGGCCGTCGTGCGCATCGCCAAGGACAAGCAAGGTGCAGCCTACGTGGTGCAACTGCCTGAGGTTGAGGGCGCTTTTGTGGCGATGGACCCGCGTACGGGCCTGATCCGCGCCATGGTCGGTGGGTTCGACTTTGGCCGCAACAAATTCAACCACGTGACGCAAGCATGGCGCCAGCCGGGTTCGAGCTTCAAACCTTTCATCTACTCTGCCGCCCTGGAAAAAGGCTTCACCCCCGCGACGGTGGTGAACGATGCCCCGCTGTTTTTTGACGCTGGCACCACCGGCGGCCAGGCCTGGGAGCCCAAGAACTACGACGGCAAATTCGAAGGCCCGATGCCCTTGCGCCGCGGCTTGGCCAAGTCCAAAAACATGATCTCAATCCGGGTGCTCAAATCGATTGGCCCCAAGTACGCGCAAGACTGGATCACGCGTTTTGGCTTTGACGCCGACAAACACCCCGCCTACCTGACCATGGCGCTGGGCGCCGGCTCGGTCACCCCGCTTCAAATGGCCGACGCTTATGCCGTGTTTGCCAACGGCGGTTACCGGATCAACCCCCTGCTGGTTCAAAAAGTGACCGACCACCGCGGGCACCTGCTGGCCAACTACCGCCCCAGTCCGCTGGACGAAAGCATGCGCAGCATCGAAGCACGCAACGCCTTCATCATGAGCAGCTTGCTGCAAGAGGTGACCAGGTCCGGCACAGCAGCCAAAGCCCAAGCGCTGCTCAAGCGCCCTGACCTGTACGGCAAAACTGGCACCACCAACGACTCCATGGACGCTTGGTTCGCCGGCTACACGGCGCACAGCGTCGCTGTGGTGTGGATTGGGCACGACCAGCCGCGCAAGCTGGGTGACAAAGAAACCGGTGGCGGCTTGGCTTTGCCGATCTGGATCGAGTTCATGGGCACGGCGCTGCGGGGCGTGCCTGTGGAAGAACCCACGCCACCCGAAGGTGTGGTCAATGTGGGCGGTGAGTGGTTTTACGAGGAATACACCTCAGGCACCGGCGTTCGCGAACTGGGTCCTGACGATGCCAGCGCGCCAAGCGAGCACGGAACCACCCCCGGGACGAGCAGCGATGAGGAAAAACGCGGCATCCTCAACCTGTTTGGCGGCAAGTCTGAATGAGTTGGATGGCAGGGTGCCACCCAACTCATCAAAAGCGCAGCGTCACCTTCGACTGCTCGCTGGCGCAGTCTGAGAGCAAGTTGAAAAATTCCTGGCCCGAGCGCGTGTCAAGCCACTGCCCCTGAGCCGTCCACTTGAAGTGAAAACCGCCACGTCGGGCGGCCAACCAAAGCTCTTGCAAAGGCGGTTGGGCATTGATGATCAACTGGCTGCGATCAGGCAGCGACAGGGTCAGCATGCCACCGGTGCGGGCGCCATCGATGTCGATCACATCGTCTTGCAGCCAGCCATCCACTGCCGACTCCACGCGCTGCAGCACCGACTGGATGGCGGCGGCGTATTGGGCATCGGTGAGCGTTTGCGGCGCTGCGGGCTGGGACATGTGTGGCTTCCTTAGAATGAGCGCATGAAACGCAATTCACCAATTTTAGGCAGTGCGGCTCACGCTGCTGAGCACCGCGCCGCATCTCCGCAGAAAATGCAGGGCAAGTTGCTCCGCAGAGGTGCGTTGTGCGCGGCGGTCGCCGGCATGATCGCCCTGAGCGCGTGCGGCCAAAAAGGCCCGCTCTACCTGCCCGCGCCCAACACCGGCACCCCATCCACCCTTGTTGCCCCTGCTGCCAAATGACGCTTCCTGGCTCACCCTTCCTTGCCTACCAAGGCGCCGATCTGTTTTTGGACGACGTGCCCTTGCGCGACCTTGTGAAGCAACACGGCAGCCCGCTGTACGTGTACTCACGCCGGGCCATGCTGGCAGCCCTGGCACCCTACCAGCGCGCGCTGCAAGGCCGTGCGCACCTGGTTTGCTACGCCGTGAAAGCCAACTCGAACCTGGCGGTGCTCCAAACCTTTGCGAAGGCGGGCTGTGGGTTTGACATCGTCTCGGAAGGCGAGTTGGCGCGTGTGCTGGCTGCTGGGGGCGAGGCTGGCAAGGTGGTGTTTTCGGGCGTGGGCAAAACCCGCCGCGAGATGCGCCTGGCCCTGGAAGCCGGCGTACGTTGCTTCAATGTGGAAAGCACGGCCGAGTTGGAAGTGCTGTCTCAAGTGGCATCAGAAATCGGACGCACCGCCCGCGTGAGCCTGCGCGTCAACCCCGATGTGGACGCCGGCACGCACCCCTACATTTCAACCGGTCTGAAGGGCAACAAGTTTGGCGTGGCACACGAAGTGGCACTGGCCACTTACCGCCGCGCAGCCAGCCTGCCAGGCATCGAGGTGGTGGGCATCGATTGCCACATCGGATCGCAAATCACCGAGGTATCGCCCTACCTGGACGCGCTCGACCGCGTGCTGGACTTGGTGGAAGCCATCGAGGCCGAAGGCATCCGCATCCATCACCTGGATTTGGGCGGCGGCCTGGGCATCACCTATACCGACGAAGTGCCGCCTGCTGCAGACGTGCTGATCGGCCAACTGCTGGCCAAGATCGACGCCCGAGGCCACGGTCACCGCGAAATCGTGTTCGAACCGGGTCGCTCGCTGGTGGGCAATGCCGGCGTGTTGTTGACCGAAGTGATGTTCCTCAAGCCAGGCGAGCAAAAGAACTTCTGCGTGGTTGATGCTGCCATGAACGACTTGATGCGCCCAGCCCTTTACGAGGCCTACATGAGCATCGTCAACACACAGCAGCCTGACGGCGCCACCGAGGTGTGGGACGTGGTCGGGCCCGTGTGCGAATCGGGCGACTGGTTGGGCCGCGACCGCGCGCTGAACGTACAGGCGGGTGATGTGCTGGCCGTGCTGTCGGCCGGTGCTTATGGCATGACCATGGCGAGCAACTACAACACCCGTGGTCGCGCTGCCGAGTTGATGGTGGATGGCAACCAGGTGTGGGTGGTGCGTGAGCGCGAAGCCGTGGCTGACTTGTTCAAGCTGGAGATGCTGCTGCCGGTTTGATGATCGCTTAGCTGGGCTCGCCCTTTGGATGGGCCGCCTTGGAAGCCCATCCAGCATGAAAAAACCGCCCCAAGGGGCGGTTTTTGTTTGACTGCCGTTTGAGTGGCGATCAGAAAGTGTGGCGAATGCCAGCACCGACGTAGGTGGCCTTGCCATCTGCATTCAGGCCAGCGCCGGCAAACAGAGGTGTTTCACGGAAACCCAGGCTTGTTGCGACAACGTCAGGACCGCCAAGGACCGGTGCCGCGAATCCGGCGTTCGCCGCTGTACCTGCGTCATCACGCACCTGCACAGCACGAGCGAACAATGCCGTGCGCTTTGACAGCGTGTACTCGGTACCGAGCATGAGGCCGGTGTCTTTGCCTTTGGTGAAATTAGCGAACTTGATCTGGGAGGCCTGTGCAGAGAAGGTCCAAGCATCAACCGGGACGCGGATGCCTGCGACCATGAATCGCACTTTCAGGTGGTCGTCGGTGTTCACGTAGCTGTACTTGCCTTGGCCAAATGCTGCATCCAACATGATGTTGGAGCCGGGCAAGATGTACTTCGCACCCACGTTGTAAGACTGGTACTTGTCGAGTTTGTAAGTCGAGGTCAAGGCCAGAACCGTGGTCGAAGCCGCTGGGTTGTACACGCCAAACGACGCGCCATCGAACTCGTTACGGTGGAAGCCAAACGTGAAGTTCAGTGCGGGATCTACTTGGTAGTTGGCAAAGTAACCAAAAGCGCGCCCGGTCTTGTTGGACGACGTTTCTGAACCGGCACCCGCAGCACCCAAGATGCCACCAACACCTGTGTTCACGCCAGCGCCACGAGCTGCGGAAACAGTGGTGTAGGAGCCTGCGTTTGGCGAGTAGGCGACGGCACCAGACAGCGGACCATAGGCCAACCAGTAGCTGATTTGGTTGTCTTGACGAACTTGCAAGTTGTTGCTTGCACCACCTTCAGTGAAGAGGTCGGTTGCACCAAAGCGTTCGCCAGTGACCAGGGCTGTAGAGTAGAAAATCGGGGCGTACTGACGACCCAGACGGACTTCACCGTAAGGCGTCGTGAGGCCAACGTAGCTTTGACGACCGAAGATGCGGCCGTCTTGGCTCAAAGCACCCGTGTCGTGCGACAACTGACCTTCAAACACGAAAGAAGCTTTTACACCGCCACCGATGTCTTCCGTGCCCTTCAGGCCGAAAGCAGTTTGCGAGGTGGCGCTGGGCGAGACGCGAGTCACTGTGGAGCTCACGCATGCAGAACAGGCGACGCCCTGGAGGGTTGATACGCCAGCCGTCTTGTGGACATTGTCCAGACTGACGTCGGCGTTGCCGTAAATCGTGAAAGAGGACTGAGCGAAGGCAGCGCCAGCACCCAGTGTGGCCAGAGCAACCGCTACTGCTTTGGTCATGATGGTTTTTTGCATCGTGAATCTCCTTGATTACCCCCCGATACAGGGGGTGCAACGAATTGTTGCGCAGGCGTGTGACTCAAAACCCCAGGTTTATGCTAACTGTCGCCAATCAGCAACATTCCATGGCTTGAAAAAGGCATGAAAAAAGGGGCCTAAGCCCCTTTTTGATCAAGCAAACCGAACTGAATCAGAAAGCGTGACGGATACCAACAGCCAATTGACGCGAAGTCTTGCTGGCATCTTGAGCCGTGGTGCTCAAGAAGTTGAAGCCAGTGGCTTCGCCGTTGTTCACGTTCGAGAACAAGGCGTAAGCCGTGGTGCGCTTGGACAAAGCGTACAGGCCCTTGATGGTCACGACTTGAGCGTTATCGTCACCGGCAGCGTTACCCAAGGTGTTGCGGGCGGTCGACAAACCGGTCACCAAGGTGAACTCAGGCGTGAAAGGCACAGCAACCTTGGCACCCAAGATGCTCAAGCGACGGGTGTCGGCGCTTGCAGATGCCAAATTGCTCGATGGGTTGGTTTCGGTGTCGTAGTAAGCGGTGACCTTGGCAGTGCCCAAGTCGTAACCAACGTACAACAATGTTGCATTGGCCTTCGCATTGACGTCGGTTGCAGAAGCCAAGCCAGCATCCTTGATGTTCAAGTAGCCAACGCCAGCCGACAGAGGACCCGCAACGTAGCGTGCCGACAGGCCGTAAGACTTGCCACGGTTGTCGTTAGGAGCTTCGGCACCAGCAGTGGTAGCCGAGACACCAACAGCAGCCGTAGAGTACTGAGCGGCCAATGCCAGACCAGGAACCAGCGTAGGCAGGTTGTAGGTGATGGCGTTGTCAACGCGGCGATAGCTGTCGCCAGCGCGGGTCTTCAACAGCTTGAGGTCGTCAGGCGTTTGGGCGCTCAAAACGTTACCAGCGATGTCGCCGATCAGCGAGTCGATGCGACCCAACCGGACGTCACCGAAACCACCGGCCAGACCGATCCAAGCGGAACGGTCGAAAAAGCGCGCGCCCGAACCAGCCGAACCCACGTCAGGCTTCACGCCCGATTCCAACACGAAGTTGGCTTTCAAGCCGCCATCGATGACTTCGGTACCCTTCAAGCCGAAGCGCGAAGAGCTCAGGTTGTCAGACGAAACACGCGTGGTGGTGGACGAGCTTGTCTTGATGGACTCGACAGAAGCGTCGACCACACCATACAGCGTCACGGAAGATTGAGCGAAAGCAGCAGAAGATGCAGCGATGGCAGCCAGAGCCAGCAGAGTCTTTTTCATGGACTTCTCCAAAGTTAAACCAGTGCTTCAGCGGCTTGTTGTGGTGCACGGGTGTTTTCCACCTCGCGTTGCCCGATCCGACCGCGATCAGTCAGGCACCCGCCGAAACTGAGTGCATTGCAGCAGATTTTTTCAACTAGCGTGATGACACGGTTGTCATAAACCCGGATCCGAATGGATTAGTGTTGCCATGGCGCAACAAAAATGACACTGGATAATCAAGCCATGAGCATCCAAACCGACGATTTCGACCCGCCAGCCAAGCGACGCAAAGCCGCGCCGGCCGCAGCAGAGCTTGCCCAGGAGTTGCAAAACCGCATGGTGGGCGCTGCCGTGGTGTCGCCTCACGAGGATGCCTTTGAGCGGGCGTTGCGCCCCAAGGACCTGGACGAGTACGTGGGCCAGATGAAGGCCCGCGAGCAGCTTGAGATTTTCATTGGTGCCGCCAAAAAACGCGGCGAGGCGCTGGACCACGTGCTGTTGTTTGGGCCTCCCGGTCTGGGCAAGACGACGCTGAGCCACATCATTGCTGCAGAGTTGGGCGTCAACCTGCGCCAGACCTCAGGGCCGGTGCTGGAAAAGCCCAAAGACCTGGCCGCGATCCTGACCAATTTGGAAAAGCACGATGTGCTCTTCATCGATGAAATCCACCGGCTGAGCCCTGTGGTGGAGGAAATCCTCTACCCAGCGCTGGAGGACTACCAGATCGACATCATGATTGGCGAAGGGCCAGCGGCGCGCTCGATCAAGCTGGATCTGCAGCCCTTCACGCTGGTCGGCGCCACCACGCGCGCTGGGATGCTGACCAACCCCCTGCGGGACCGCTTTGGCATCGTGGCGCGGTTGGAGTTCTACACGAGCGATGAGTTGCAACGCATCGTGACGCGATCGGCCGGGCTGCTCAACACCCCGATCGACGCGGATGGCGCGATGGAAGTGGCGCGCCGTTCACGGGGCACGCCTCGGATTGCCAACCGCCTGCTGCGCCGGGTGCGTGACTATGCCGATGTGAAGGGCACGGGGCGCATCACCAAAGACATGGCCGACAAGGCCTTGGCGATGCTGGACGTGGACCCGCTGGGCTTTGACGTGATGGACCGCAAGCTGCTGGAGGCCATCATCCACCGCTTTGATGGCGGACCTGTGGGCTTGGACAACGTGGCCGCGGCCATCGGGGAAGAGCGCGAGACCATTGAAGACGTGATCGAGCCTTACCTGATTCAGCAGGGCTTTTTGCAGCGCACGCCGCGCGGGCGCATTGCCACCTCGGCCGCGTTCAGGCACCTGGGTTTGCCAGCACCGAACGAGCAGGCCGGCGCTGAAGCCGGAGACGCTTGATCAGCGACGGCGCAGGTAGTGGGTGTATTCGTCTTGCCCGTTGACTTGCGCGGCTTGCTGGTCGACCAGGTCGTTGCCGGTTTGACGGGCAAAGGCCTGGAAGTCGCGCACCGAACCGGGGTCGGTGGCCAGCACCTTGAGAACCTCGCCGCTGTGCATGTCGGACAAAGCCTTCTTGGCCTTGAGGATGGGCAGTGGGCAGGTCAGGCCGCGGGCGTCGAGTTCCTTGTTGGTGTCCATGAGCAGGCCTCGGTGGCAGGGTTCAGGCGGGAAAGACGCCGGTGGAAAGGTAGCGGTCGCCACGATCGCAAACAATGAAGACGATGGTGGCGTTGCTCAGATTCTGCGCCAGTTGCAGCGCCGCCCAGCATGCCCCTGCTGCCGAGATGCCGCAGAACAGACCTTCTTCGCGCGCCAGGCGACGGGCCATGTCTTCGGCGTCGAGCTGGCTGACGTAGATAAGTTCGTCAACGCGGCTGGGCTCATAGATCTTGGGCAAGTAGGCCTCGGGCCATTTGCGGATGCCGGGGATGCGCGAGCCGTCTTGCGGTTGGGCGCCGACGATGCGCACGTCGGGGCTCTTGCCTTTGAGGAACTTCGACACGCCGGTGATGGTGCCCGTGGTGCCCATGGCGCTGACAAAGTGGGTGACGCGGCCTTTCGTGTCTGCCCAGATCTCTGGCCCGGTGGTCTCGAAGTGGACTTCCGGGTTATCGGGGTTGGCGAATTGATCGAGCACCAGGCCCTTGCCTTCGCGCACCATTTGGTCGGCCAGGTCGCGGGCGTATTCCATGCCACCGCTCTTGGGCGTGAGGACGAGATCGGCGCCAAAGGCCTTCATGGTCTGGGCGCGCTCGATGGACAGGTCTTCCGGCATGATCAAAATCATGCGGTAACCGCGGATGGCCGCGGCCATGGCCAGTGCGATGCCGGTGTTGCCGGAAGTGGCCTCGATCAGGGTGTCGCCGGGCTTGATGGTGCCACGCTCTTCGGCTCGGCGGATCATGTTGATGGCCGGACGGTCTTTGACTGAGCCCGCAGGGTTGTTGCCTTCGAGCTTGGCCAGGATGACGTTGCCGCGCGCATCGCATTCGGCGCCGGGCACACGCTGCAGGCGAACGAGTGGGGTCTTGCCGATGGCGTCTTCGAGCGTCGGGTAGGTCATGGAGCGTGGCCCAGTCTCAAGTCAGAAACAAAAAAGGCCCCGTGAGGAGCCTGTGCCAACCGCGGTAGACTGCGTGGTTGTTTTTGTTCGGAATTTTGTGGTGCCCCGGGCCGGAATCGAACCGGCACCCCTCGCGGGACCGGATTTTGAATCCGGCGCGTCTACCAATTTCACCACCAGGGCACAGCGTGAAGAACGCAATGTTAGCACACGAAATGCGCGGAGTTGGGCGCGGCGCTCAAACTGACTGAAAGGTCACACTGGCGGGCCGCCCTTCCAGCTGCAATTGGGTCACGGCGGGTGCGGTGCTGGCAAGCACTCGCCCAGCCCGGATCACGTGCAAGCGCGTGGCACGCAGCCGCAGGGCCTCAACGGGGTTTCGTGCCTGAAGCAAGACCATGTCGGCGCGGCAACCCACTCGCAGGCCCAGGTCATCCAAGCCCAAGATGCGGGCGGGCGTGGTGGTGACGGCCTCGAAACAGGCGCGCATGGCGTCTTGTCCAGTCATTTGCGCGACGTGCAAGCCCATGTGGGCCACTTCCAGCATGTCGCCACTGCCCAGGCTGTACCAAGGGTCCATCACGCAGTCGTGCCCAAAAGCGACATCGATGCCCGCGGCCAACATCTCGGGCACGCGGGTCATGCCGCGGCGCTTGGGGTAGGTGTCGTGCCGGCCTTGCAAGGTGATGTTGATGAGCGGGTTGGCGATCGCGGCCACGCCAGCTTCCTTGATCAGGGGCAAGAGCTTGCTGACGTAGTAGTTGTCCATGCTGTGCATGGAGGTGAGGTGCGACCCGGCCACGCGGCCTTGCAGACCCAGGCGCTGTGCGTGGTACGACAGGGTCTCGATGTGGCGCGAGAGCGGATCGTCGGTTTCGTCGCAATGCATGTCGACACGCAGGCCACGCTCGGCAGCGAGTTCGCACAGGATGCGAACCGAGTCGGCGCCGTCTTGCATGGT
The DNA here is from genome assembly GCA_947377275.1 of Burkholderiales bacterium. Lineage (GTDB taxonomy): Bacteria > Pseudomonadota > Gammaproteobacteria > Burkholderiales > Burkholderiaceae_C > Aquabacterium. Next base: position 18,828 of record CANCFV010000030.1, read on the forward strand.
CCGCTCGAAGTGGGGGATGCCACCGACCACGTCGACGCCCATGTCGAGCGCGCGGCGCAGGTTGCTCAGTGCTTGAGGACCGCGCAGCACGCCGTCTTGCGGAAAGGCCACCAGCTGGAGATCGAGGTAGGGTTTGACGCGTTCGCGCACGTGCAACAACGCTTCGGTGGCCAGCAAGCGCGGGTCACACACATCCACATGTGATCGGATGGCCAGCAGGCCCTTGGCCACGGCCCAGTCGCAATAGCGCATCGCGCGTTCAACGATGGCGTCTTGCGTGAGCTGGGGTTTGAGCTCGCCCCACAAGGCGATGCCTTCGAGCAAGGTGCCCGATTGGTTGACGCGCGGCAGGCCGTAGCTCAGGGTCGAGTCCATGTGGAAGTGGGCGTCGACAAAGGGTGGGCTGAGCAGTTGCCCTTGGGCATCGATGACCTGGGCGGCCTGGGCCGGCAAGGCCGGTTCAATGGCGGCAATGCGGCCCTGCGAGACGGCCACGTCTTGCCCCAAGCGGCCATCGGGCAAAGTGGCGTTGCGCACGATCAGATCGAACACGGCGGGCTCCGGTGGGTGGTGTGCAGCGCCAGCTTACAGGGTGCCAAAGATGCGGTCGCCTGCGTCGCCCAGGCCAGGCACGATGTAGCCGTGTTCGTTGAGGTGGCTGTCGAGCGCCGCGGTGACGATGGGCACATCGGGGTGGTGCTTTTGCATGTTGGCCACGCCTTCGGGTGCAGCGAGCAGGCACATCAGTTTGATGCTGGGGCAGCCCGATTCTTTGATGCGGTCGATGGCGGCGACAGCCGAGTTGCCGGTGGCCAGCATGGGGTCCACCACGATGACCTGGCGGTCGGCCATGTCGGACGGGGCTTTGTAGTAGTACTCGACGGGCTCAAGGGTTTCGGGGTCGCGGTACAGGCCAATGTGGGCCACACGTGCGAGCGGCAACAAGGCCAGTGCCCCGTCGAGCATGCCGTTGCCGGCGCGCAAGATGGACACGAGGCAGAGCTTTTTGCCACTGATGACGGGCGACTGCATGCTGGTGACCGGCGTCTGGATGGTTTGCAACTCGGTGCGCAAATCGCGTGTGGCCTCGTAGACCAGCATTTGGCTGACCTCGCGCAAGAGGTTGCGGAAGCTGTCGGTGTTGGTGTCCTCGCTGCGCAACCAGGTCAGCTTGTGCTGGACCAGGGGGTGATCGACCACGGTGAGGTTGGGGAAGTCAGCGGTCATGGGTAATCCTCCAGGTGGTGCATGGGTTCAGAACACGGTGCCATCGCTGTCGAGCATGACAGGCGGCGGGCCGCCCGGGCGCTTGGCCAGTGCGATTTGGCGGCCTGCGGCCCAGCTGCCGCCCTCGAGCACGCGGGCCAGCGGGAACTGCTCGGCGCTCAAGCCCAGATCGCCACGCACAGACTCAGCCAGGTGGTCGAGCAAGGCCACGGTGAGCGCACGCCACTCAACAATGGGCTCGGCATCGGGGCGCCAACGGGTGGTGTGAAAGGCGCGATCGCGCGCTTGCAACAGGCCCAGGTCCAACAGCAGGCCGCCGTTGCGGTACTCGGGCAGGCCGGTGAGCTCGTCAAGGTGCGTGATGTGCAGGCCCGCGTCTTCGAGGGGCTCAAGCAGTGAGTAGGTCATCCACTGGCTGAGTTTGTGGAAAGGCAGCCAGCCCATGGGGGCGTCGGGGTGCGGCCAGCAATCACCCAGGGGAACGCCGTCGATTTCGTGTCGGCTGGGCCAGATCTGCCCCAAGGTGTGCAGAATCAGCGAGAGCACCTGCGAGGCGCGCACCTGCCCGGTAGGGCACTGCCTGAACAGCGCATCAACCAGGTTGCCGGGACGAAGCACATCGGGCGCATCGGGCCGGCCAAACACTTTGGGATGGGCTTTGAGGGCCAGGGCCAGTTGGCGCAAAAGGTTGGCGCGGCCCTCCAGCCCCACCAGGGGGTGCGTGTCGCTGGCCTGGAAGGCCAAGCCCAGGTCCGCCGTTTGCACGCGCTCCAGGCCCACGGCGTCAGCGCGGCAAGGCTGGCGGGCATCGCAGGACAAACCGCCTTGCGACCACCACCGCAGGCTGGCCACGCCCAGGCCTTCAGATCGGGTGAGGGTTTGGCCGGTCAACTGGTCGGTGTATTGCCATGAGGGGCCTGAACCGGCATCCAACAAGACACTGGTGATCGCCAGATCAACCCGCGCGCGCGCGCGCTCCAAACGCGCCGATGGGCCGCTGAGCCCGTGTTCATCGGCAACCGCGGCCCAGCGGTCGACACCGCCGGCCTCGAAATGGCGCCAGCGGCTGTGGTACGGCACTTTCAAGTCCGGGTAGCGCTTGCGGATGACATCACTGACGTAAGCCGACACCAGGGCCATGCGCTCGGGGTGCCAGGTGAAGTGGCGTGCCTTGCCCTCTTGGGCCAGCGCCATGATCGCCGCGCTGTGCCGGCGCACCGCCTGTGAGGTCAACAGCGACTCGGCGGCCGAGACGGCAGAAGGCGTCGCGCTCATTCCATCAACCCCCGGCCCTTGGCTTGGGCCAATTCGTCGGCATCCGGCGTGTAGGCGCTGAAGTAGCCAGCGGCCTTTTTGGCGTCCATTTCAACCTGGGCATCGGCCGGGATGAGCTCGTCAGGGATGGGCACGCGCTCGATGACCTCGATGCCCTGCTCGACCAGGGCGCCATGCTTCATGTTGCTCATCGACGCCCAGCGGTCGATGCGGGTGATGCCCAGCCAGTGGAAGACATCGGGCATCAGTTGCTGAAAGCGCATGTCTTGCACACCGGCCACGCACTCGGTGCGGGCGAAATAGGTTTCAGCCCGGTCGCCGCCGGTCTGGCGTTTGCGCGCGTTGTAGACAAGGAACTTGGTGACCTCACCCAGCGCCCTGCCCTCTTTGCGGTTGTAGATGCACAGGCCCACACCGCCTTGTTGGGCCATCTCGATGCAGACTTCGATGCCATGGGCCAGGTAGGGCCGGCAGGTGCAGATGTCAGAGCCGAACACATCGGAGCCATTGCACTCGTCGTGGACCCGGCAGGCAATGCGGGTTTCGGGCTGGCCCAGCTTGCTGAGGTCGCCAAAGAAATACAGCGTCATGCCACCAATGGGGGGCAAGAACACTTTCAGGTCAGGGCGCGTGACCAGCTCAGGGAACATGCCCGCCGTTTGTTCGAACAGCGAGCGGCGCAGCACACTTTCTTTGATGCCGAAACGGGCGGCCATGCCGGGCAGGTGCCAGACAGGGTCGATGGCCGCCTTGGTGACCTTGACGTCGCCATTGGGTGCCAGGATGTCGCCATCGGCCTTGAGGCGACCGGCGGCCATGGCCGCCAACAACTCAGGCATGTTGATGTGCGCTTTGGTGATCGCGATGGTGGGGCGGATGTCCAAGCCTGCGGCGATCTGGTCCTTGAACTCGTGGGCCACCAAGTGTCCCCAGGGGTCGAGCGAGACGATCTTGCTCGGGTCCATCCACTGCGGGTGCGGGCCAATGGCCTCGGCCGGTGCGGTGTTGGTGAAGTCGGGGCGGTGGTCAGGGCTGAGCACACCCGAAGCAACGGCCAAGGCCCGGTACACCGAATAGGCGCCGGCGTGCGTGCCGATCACCGTGCGCGCCGCCGGGTTGGTCACGCTGGCCACCAACGGGCCACGTTCGGCCGCGGTGGGCGCGCCCCATTGCACGGCCGGTGTGTTGGCCTCTCCGGCTCGGCGGGCCGGGTGCGAGGTCAGGGTGATGTGGGCTGACATGGCTGTGGTGTGCTCCGTCAAATTCACCCTGTGGACGCGGGTGCTTGATGGTGCATAGCGAGTTGCGTGCCAAGTCTGTGCACGCTTGTGCTGAATGGGGCTGAGCAGTCCGTTCAAATAAGGCAGACATCCGCCGCCAACTCAAAGCACTGATCCCACAGCGGCATGCCGAGTCAGCCCTATGATGGGCACTCAATTCACCCACCGTGTTGACGCATGCCGCCACTGCCACCGATCACCCAGGCGCTGATCCTGATCAACGTCGCCATGTTCTGTCTGGACGAGGCCTTTGACCATGTCCTGTCTCAGTACTTTGCGTTGTGGCCGCTGCAAAGCCCCTTCTTCATGCCCTGGCAGGTGGTGAGCTATGCCTTCTTGCACGGCTCGCTCAGCCACATCTTTTTCAACATGATGGGCTTGTGGATGTTTGGCAGCGAGCTGGAGCGCATCTGGGGTGGCAAACGCTACGCCGAGTTCTTGCTGGCCAGCGTGCTGACCGCGGCCGCCACACAGCTGCTGATGTCTTTCGTGGGCGGCTGGATGGCCCCCACGGTGGGCGCATCGGGCGGGCTGTTTGGCCTCTTGCTGGCCTTCGGCATGATGTTCCCCAACCGAACCATCATGCCCCTGTTCCCACCCATCCCCATGAAGGCCAAAACCTTTGTGGCGGTGTATGGCGGCATTGAACTGTTCTTGGGCGTGACGGGCACGACCTCAGGCGTGGCGCATTTCGCGCACCTGGGCGGCATGCTGGGTGGCTGGTTGATGCTGCGCTACTGGCGCGGCCAACCACCGTTCAAATCGGGCAAAGGACGAGGGCCGCGTCGGCCGTTTTGATGCCTGATCAGCGTCGGATCGGCGAGCGCGCCGTCACCGCGATGCCGCTGGCGATCAGCATCAGCGCCAGCGGGTGGTACCACTGTGGCCACTGCCCCAAAAACACCGCCGCCCACAGCGCAGCAAACACCGGGATCAAGTTGATGAACAAGCCTGCGGTGTTGGGCCCCACAGCGGCCACACCGAGTGCCCAGCACCGGTAAGCCAGGATGGAAGGCGCCAGGGCGATGAACAGCAAGCCAGCCCACACGGGCCAGCGCGTGCCGGGCCAGATGGCCGGTGCTTGATCACCCAGCCACCAAGCCTCGGCCCCAGAACACAGCGTGGCCCACAACAGCCCGAACAGGGCCTGCACGAACAAAAACTCGGCCCAGTCCCACTGCGGACGCAAGGGTGCGCGCATCGATGCAGGCGGGTGGGCCAGCAACCAGCTGTAAACCGCCCACACCAAGCTCGCCAGCAGCATGAGGGCATCGCCGGGCGACACATGCAGGTGCAAGACCACGCTGGGGTCACCCTTCCCCATCACCAGCAAAACCCCGCAGAACGACAAGGCTGCGCCCAGCCATTGGCGAGCCACCAGGCGCTGGTCAAAAGCGACCCAACCGACCAGCATCATCCAGATCGGCACGCTCGCGCCAATGAGGGTGACGTTGACAGGCGACGAGGTCTGCAGCGCCAGATACTGCAAGGCGTTGTAGCTGCCCATGCCGAGCATGCCCAAGGCCAGCAGGTAAGGCCAACGGCCCCTCAAAACCTGCGGCTGACGCAACACACGCCAAGCCAATGGCAACAACAACAGGGCCACGATCGCCCAGCGGATGGCGTTCATGGCCACCGGCGGCATGCTGCCCACCAACATGCGACCGACGACGGCATTGCCAGCCCAAGCCATGGGGGGAATGAGCAGCAAGACCGTGGTTCTGAGCTTGAGCGAGGACAAAAGGAAACGCCTGTCTGATGCACTTGCGCGCATTAGAACAGGCGTGCTTTGTGCGAGCTCGGGCTGTGGCGAGTTGAGGCCAAGCAGCCCCGTGCTGACCGCGGCGATCGGGGACGGCTCAGTCCGCCAAGGCCGCCCGGTAGGCGTGCCAGGAAGCGTGCCCCAGCACCGGCCCAATCACCACCAAGCCCAAGAAGCCAGGCAGCATGGCCAACAGCACCAGGGCGGCGATCAAAGCCCCCCACCACAGCATCACGCCCGACTGCGTCGTCACCAGTTTCATGCTGGCCAGGCCGGCGGAGATGGCATCGACCGAGCGGTCCATGATCATGGGGATGCTGATGGCGCTGATGGCGAAAATGAGCCCGGCGAAAACCGCGCCCACCAGCGAGTACACGACCGCGAAGGTGATGAACTCTTCGGTCAAGAAGCTGCTGAGCGGACCGCTGAAGTCGGGCACACCGTCAAAGCTGATGGCAAAGACGATCATGGCCGAGCGCCCCCAAAGCATCTCCAGCACCAACAGCACGGTGGCAAAGACGGCCAATTGGCCAAGGCTGCTGCGCCAGGCCAGCATCGAGCCCAGCAAGCTGGGCGTGCGTCCCTGGGCCAGCTCTCGGCTGGCGTGGTACAGGCCCAGACACAGGAAGGGCCCCATCAAGAGGAAGCCTGCAGACAAGGCCAGCGTGTACTCCGGCGCCTGCTTGAAGGTGCCCACCAGGGCCCAGCCCATCAACACAAAACACAGACCGTAGAACAGGCCGATGACGGGTGTGCGACGGAAGTCCCGCCAGCCCAGCGCCAGCCATTGCAGGGGCGCCGACCATGACAGCTGCTGCAGCGGCAAATCGAGCGCGCTGAGTTCATGCGGCAAGCCCAGCCCGAGCGGCGCCAAACCGTCGGCGTTGGACTCGGGTGCCGCCGGCGGCACATCAGGGACCTCGAGCACGTTGTGGTGAACGGACTCAGGCCAGGTGCGCACACGGCGAGCCAGAGGCTTGCGGCGCATCACGCGTCGACGGGAAACGAGGGGGTGCTGCGGAAGGCGGCTGACCGTGCCCATGGAACCTCCTGAGGAAGTGTCAACGGCACCACCTTACGCCTGCGTCACCCCCTGCAACACCCGGGCGAACACCCGGTTGCCAAGGTCAGCGGCTGACGCAAGCGCGCGCCTGGGTCAACGCCCTTGATCGATCGCGTCAAGCGCTTTGGCCAAGTGCGCCACCGAGCGTGACACGTCGTGCCATTTCTCCAGCCCAAACAGGCCGACGCGGAAGCTGCGGAAATCGGCGGGCTCATCGCACTGCAGGGGCACGCCTGCGGCGGTTTGCAGGCCCAAAGCCAAAAACTTCTTGCTGTTTTGGATCTCCGGGTCGGTGGTGTAGCTGACCACCACACCGGGCGCCTGGAAGCCTTCCGCGGCAACGCTGGGGTAGCAGTGGCTCACCATCAAGTCGCGCACCTGACGGCCCAGATTGACCTGCTCTTGACGCACTTTTTCGTAGCCATAGGCCTCGGTTTCGGCCATGGCATCGCGCAAGCGCACCAGGGCGTCGGTCGGCAAGGTGGAGTGGTAAGCGTGGCCGCCACCCTCGTAGGTTTCCATGATCTGCAGCCACTTCTTGAGGTCCATGGCGAAGGTGGTGCTTTGCGTGCCATCAATGGCTTGGCGCGCGCGCTCACTGAGCATGACCATGGCGCAGCACGGCGAGCTGCTCCAGCCCTTTTGCGGGGCGCTGATCAAAACGTCGACGCCGGTGGCCTTCATGTCGACCCACATGGCGCCGGAGGCGATGCAGTCCAGCACAAACAGCCCACCGACCTCATGCACCGCGGTTGCCACGGCCTTGAGGTAGTCGTCTGGCAGGATCATGCCGGCGGCAGTTTCCACATGCGGCGCAAACATCAGCGCTGGCTTTTCACGCAAGATGGTGGCGACCACCTCGTCGACGGGGGCCGGTGCCCAAGGCGATTGCGACGACTCGGTGAGCCGGCGCGCCTTGAGCACCGTGTGGCTGGCGGGGATGCTGCCCATGTCGAAAATCTGCGTCCAGCGGTAGCTGAACCAGCCGTTGCGGATGACCAGCACATGCTTGCCCTGCGCAAACTGGCGCGCCACGGACTCCATGCCGAAGGTGCCGCTGCCCGGCACGAGCACGGCCGAATGGGCCTGGTACACGCGCTTGAGCATGGCCGAGATGTCGGTCATCACGCCCTGGAAGCGTTTGGACATGTGGTTGAGCGCTCGGTCGGTGTAAACGACCGAGAATTCGAGCAAACCGTCGGGATCGATGTTGGGAAGCAGGCCGGGCATGGGCGCGTGAGCAGGCTGTTGTTCGAAAAATCAGCGTAGCACAGCGCCCTCTGGCTGGCGATGGCGCAAACGATCAGGTTGAGACGCTCATTGCGTGATCCCGTGTACTCAGGTGCGGCGCACCCGTTGCAGCTCGTCCAGGATCAGCAGCATGGCGCCCACCGTGATGCCACAGTCGGCCACGTTGAAGGCAGGAAAGTGCCCGCCAGGGAACACCGGCGCCAGGAACGCCCAATGGAAGTCGAGGAAGTCGACCACGTAGCCGTGCACCAGGCGGTCAATCACGTTGCCAATGGCCCCGCCCAGGATCAGCGTCAAGGCCCAGGCGAACAACCTTTGTCCACCGTGCTGGCGCAGCATGTAGACGATGAAGCCCGTGGCCACCGCGCCCAGCCCCACGAAGAACCAGCGCTGCCAGCCCCCGGCATGCGCCAAGAACGAGAAGGCTGCACCTTCGTTGTGCACGCGCACGACGTTGAAGAAAGACCAGACCTCGCGGCTGCCACCGTGCTGGAAGTAACCCAAGATGAGGACCTTGGTGAACTGGTCCAACAAGATGATGACCAGGGCGATGCCCAACCAGGGCCACAGGCTCTGGCTGGTGGAGGCCTTGAAGGATGGCTTGCGGGCGGCCATCAGGCGTGCTCGCGGTGTTCACCGGCGCCGTGCAGGTTGCTGTCGCAACGGCCGCAGATCGTGGGGTGCTCGGGGTTGATGCCGACGTCGTCGCGGTAGTGCCAGCAGCGTTCGCACTTCGTCGCCTTCGATGGATTGACCTCGATCTGCGTGCTGTGGCCCTCGGCCAACTCGACGCTGGAGACGATCAGCACGAACTTGAGGTCGTCGCCCAGGCTGCGCAAATCGGCCAGCAGGCGGGCGCCTTGCTCGTCTTGCGTGCCGATGGTGATGAACAGATTGGCTTGCAGCGAGGCACCGACTTCACCGCGAGTGCGCACCTCTTCGATGCGGCGGTTGACGTCTTCACGCAAGGCGCGGATGCGGGCCCACTTGGCCAGCAACTCGGTCTGCGCATCGGCGTCATGGAAGTCCCAATAGGTTTCCAGGAAGATGCTGCCGGGCTTGGCTTGCGGGCCTTGGAACACCTTCCAGGCCTCTTCGGCGGTGAAGCTCAAGAAGGGCGCCATCCAGCGCAACATGGCGTTCGTGATGTGCCACAGCGCGGTCTGCGCGGCGCGGCGGGCTTGGCTGCCGGCGGCGCTGGTGTAGAGGCGGTCCTTGAGCACATCGAGGTAGAAGGCGCCCAGGTCTTCAGAGCAGTAGACCTGCAGCTTGCCGACCACGGGGTGGAACTCGTAACGCTCGTAGTGGGCCAGGATGTCAGCCTGCAGCTGCGCGGCGCGGGCCAGGGCGTAGCGGTCGATCTCCAGCAGCTCGCTCAAAGGCACGGCGTCTGTGGCGGGGTTGAAGTCGCTCACGTTGGCCAGCAAGAAGCGCAGCGTGTTGCGGATGCGGCGGTAGCCGTCCACCACACGGGCCAGGATCTTGTCGTCGATGCCCAGGTCGCCCGAGTAGTCGGTCGAGGCGGCCCACAAGCGGATGATTTCGGCACCCATCTTGTTGCTGATCTCTTGCGGGGCCACGGTGTTGCCCACCGATTTCGACATCTTGCGGCCTTGGCCGTCCACGGTGAAGCCATGGGTCAGCAGACCCTTGTAAGGTGCGCGGCCATAGATGGCGCAAGCGGCCAGCAGCGAGCTGTGGAACCAGCCACGGTGCTGGTCATGGCCTTCGAGGTAGAGGTCGGCCTGTGGGCCCTGGGCATGGCCGGCCTGCGGGTGGCTGCCTTGCTCGGCGTTGAGCACGTGGAAGAACGACGTGCCCGAGTCAAACCAAACATCCAAGATGTCGGTGGACTTGCTGTACTCAAGCGCCTCGGCGCCCAGCCACTCAGCCGGGTCCAGCTTGGACCAGGCTTCCACGCCACCGGCTTCGACCAGCGCTGCGGCCTGGTCCATGAAGGCCATGGTTTGCGGGTGCAGCTCGCCCGTGACCTTGTGCAGGAAGAACGGCAGCGGCACACCCCAGTTGCGCTGGCGCGAGATGCACCAGTCAGGGCGGTTGGCGATCATGTCGCGCAAGCGGGTGCGGCCGTTTTCTGGGTAGAAGGTGGTTTCGTCGATGGCGTCCAAGGCCGTCTGGCGCAGGGTCTTGGGTGCCTTGTTGACGGTGAACACGCCCTCGCCTTCGTCCATGCGCACGAACCACTGTGCTGCGGCACGGAAGATCACGGGGGTCTTGTGGCGCCAGCAGTGCGGGTAGCTGTGGACGATGTCTTTGGTGGACATCAAGCGGCCATGCTCACGAAGCGTCTCGATGATGACGGGCGCGGCCTTCCAGATGTGCTGGCCGCCGAACAAGGGCAGCTCGGCCTCGTAAACGCCGTTGCCTTGAACGGGGTTGAGGATGTCATCAAAACGCAGGCCGTGCGCGACGCAGCTGTTGAAGTCTTCCACACCGTATGCAGGCGCGGCGTGCACGATGCCGGTGCCGTCTTCGGCGCTGACGTACTCGGCCAAGTAGATCGGCGACTCGCGGTCGTAGCCCGCATCGACATGGGCCAGCGGGTGCTTGAACGTCAAGCCTTCGAGCTTGGCGCCCACGGTGGTGGCCACAACTTTGACGTCGGCCAGATCAAAGCCATAGCGCTGCGCGGCCTTTTCAACCAGAGACTCGGCCAAGACCAACAAGCCCTTGGGCGTGTCGACCAGGGCGTAGCTCAGCTCTGCGTGCACGTTGAGCGCTTGGTTGGCAGGGATGGTCCAGGCGGTGGTGGTCCAGATGACGACAAACGCGTCTTTGCTCAAGCTGCTCAGGCCGAAAGCGGCGGCCAGCTTGGCGGGCTCGGCACTCAGGAAGGCCACATCCAGCGTCTGCGACTTTTTGTCTTGGTACTCGATCTCGAACTCGGCCAGCGAGGAGCCGCAGTCAAAGCACCAGTACACGGGCTTGAGGCCACGGTAGACGTAGCCGCGCTCCATGATCTTTTTCAAGGCGCGGATTTCGTTGGCCTCGTTGCCAAAGTCCATCGTGCGGTAGGGGTGGGCCCAGTCGGCCAGCACGCCCAGGCGCTTGAAGTCGGTGCGCTGGCCGTCGATCTGCTCGGCGGCATAGACGCGGGCCTTGGCTTGCACGTCATCGCGCGAGAGGTTGCGGCCAAAGGTCTTCTCGATCTGGTTCTCAATCGGCAAGCCGTGGCAATCCCAGCCAGGCACGTAGCTGGCGTCGAAGCCGGCGAGCTGGCGCGCCTTGACGATCATGTCCTTGAGGACTTTGTTAACGGCGTGGCCGATGTGGATGTTGCCGTTGGCGTAAGGGGGGCCGTCGTGCAACACAAACTTGGGCGCGCCTTGGCGGGCGGCACGCAGTTGTTCATAGACACCGTTTTGCTCCCACTCGGCCACCCAGAGTGGCTCGCGCTTGGGCAAGTCGCCGCGCATCGGGAAGGGCGTGTCGGGCATGTTCAGCGTGGCGCGGTAGACGCTTTGGCCTTCTGCGTTGGCGGGGGCAGATTTGGCGGGCTTGTCTTGGCTCATGGTGTTCTCGTCAAGGGAAGGGCAGCGCGAACGGGGGATGTGAAAAGGCCCCGTTGGCCGTCGCTTCCAAGGGAATCAGGATCAGGTCAGCCGCACACCGCGCTGGCAGCGCCCTGGATACGGTCCAGGGCGGGTCAGGCAGGCCCACGGCCGGGCCAGGCGTTCAAGGCAGGGTCGCCGGCGTCACGAAGGACAGGCGACCCGTTCAAATTCGGTCGCGCGTGGTCTGGCGACCTTGGGCCTGGAAGAACGCCTTGGCATCGGCGATGTCTTTGT
>CANCFV010000031.1 GCA_947377275.1 Burkholderiales bacterium
TCAACGAATTTGACTTCGTTGTCCTTCACCAACTTCATCACGTCGGCGACGGTCTTGTTGGCCATCAGGTGCTCCTAGCAGAAGGCTTAATGAATGCGAGAATTTGACTCTGTTTCCAGATCAGAAACAGCGCAAAGTGTAATAGCAGATTCCGTGCCTCAATGGCCCGCAGGCCCTTGCTGGTGCCAGATTTGACCCGCGCCACCCCACCCTGCCCCGTGTGCGGGCGAAAAAGTGCCGAAGCGGTGCAAGGATCGCCCCGGATGTGGGCAGATCGCAACCGAAGCAAACAGCCTCAATCAAGCGCTCGGCACCCGGATGACGCCACGCACGCAAATTGATCACACACAGCTCACCGCACTGATATGGGGCCCATATTTGCACCAATGTCGTGCAAACCAGTCAGCATCGCCTCGAATGCCCGCTCAATGTCATCCGGCAGGCCCTTGACGCCCAGCTCGATGTGGCGACCATGCACCGGGTGGTCCACACTGGGCAAGCTGAACACCTTGACCGGCGCGAACTGCGCCTCGATCTGCTGCATCAGGGGCGTCAACACCGACTCGATGGCGCCATACACCACCACAGACTTTTCGTGAACGCGTCCCGTGCCGTGCAATTGCAGGTGCAGGGTGTCCAAGGCCCAAGCCATCATGGGCCAAGCCATGATCGGGAAACCCGGCAGGAAGTGAACGCGCCCCAACAAGGTGAACCCGGGGATCTGGTTGTAGGGGTTGGGAATGATGTCGGCGCTCAAGGGGAACTCGCCCATGTGCAGTCGACGCAAGGTGTCGGGCGAATTCGGATCAAAGGCGTGGCCGGCTTCTTTGGCCAGCGCTTCGCAGCGGGCCAGGATCAAGGGCTTGGCTTGAGGGTGGAGCGCCAAAGGCTCACCGATCGCCTGTGCGGCACAGGCGCGAGTGTGGTCGTCGGGCGTGGCACCGATGCCCCCGAACGAGAAGACCACGTCGCCGCTGCCAAGCGCATGGCGGATGTCTTCGGTGATGCGCTCAGGCTCGTCGCCCACATAACGCACCCACGAGACGGCCATGCCGCGCTCAGACAGCAATTCGATGGCTTTGGACAAGTGCTTGTCTTGCCGGCGCCCACTGAGGATTTCGTCGCCGATGATGATGAGACCGATCATGAGGAAGTGCCTTGTTGGGCCCGCAGTTGCATCAAAGCGGGCAAAAGAAAGTGCGCAAACCAAAGGCTGGCCAAGGCAAAAGCCAAGGTGTAGAGCCAGATGGAGAGCAGCAAGATGAAGGGTGCAAATGCCAGTGCCAGCGCGCCCACGGCCCACAAGGCTGAGGGTGCGGCGCCCAGCAAACCGCTGGCAATGCCCATGAAGAGCAAGGGCTTGCGGTGGGTTTGAAGGAGTTCGCGGATCTCGCTTGGCGTCGCCCAGTCGGCCAGCGTGTCAAAGGCCAAGACACGGTATGTGAGCCAGCCCCACACCAACGGGGGCAACACCAAGGGGAACGGGGGCAGCAGCCACAGCGGCAGCGTCGCGACAAACGCCAACACGGCCAGCAGCGTGGACCACAAAGACCACGACAGCGAGCGCCACCAAGGCGATTGCGCCAGTGAAAGCAAGGCCGGCAAGCGGCGTGATTGAACGAGTTTGACCATGGCCGGCGTCATGAAACTGGCCACCAACAACAAACACGCCACCAGCACCACTGGCACGGCCAGGATCACCACCAGCACGGGCGCCATCAGCGCGCGCAGCGCCCCCAGGCCGAACCGATCAAAAGCCTCGAACACTGTTTGCCCCCACCCACCTTGCTCGAGGAACAGGCGCACGGCGGAGACCGCCGGCTCCCAGGTCAGCCAGGCCAGCAAACCCAGGAAGACACCCGACAACACCAGCGGCAACAGCGACAAAGCCATGACCCGCGGGAAGAGGCAGTAAAGCAGCGCACGCCACAACGCATCGGCCCAATGCGGTGAGGACACGGGGCCAAGGGGCAAGCCTCCTTCAGGGCCATTCAGGCGGATGGGTTCGGGCAACTCAGAGGCATGGGGCGCAGACATGGCATGCAGCATACCCAAGCTGCCGCGGCTTTGCTGAGGGCCTCAGCGAGCCGGCTCCATCAGCTCCACAAGCGCTTGAGCCCCAGCCACTGCTGAGCCCAGAAGCCGCTGCCGTAGTCGCGGCCGCCGTGTTCGGGCAGTTGGTCGCGGATGCCGGTGGGGTCAAATTGACCATCGAACCGCGCGGTGCCAAACAAGATGTCCCACACCGGAAAGAGCACCGCGAAATTGCAACCGCCAAGGGTGCCTGGCGCATGGCCTTCGTGGCCCACGCCAATGCCATGGTGCTGACGGTGAAAGCGCGGCCCCACCAACAGGCGCTCGCCCAGCCAGCCGAAGGTGATGCGGGCATTGATGTGCGACAGGTTCTCGACCAGCTGCGTCACCGCCACCACGGCCACGAATTGCCCTGGGGGGACACCAATGGCCCGCGCGGTGAAGGCCACGATCACGTCACGCAGGGCATCGTCCAGCAGGTGGTTGCGGTTGTCGCTCCACATGGTCATGTGGCGCTGGCTGTGGTGCACCGCGTGCAGAGCCCACCAGCGGTCGAATTGGTGCTGCCCGCGGTGAATCCAGTAATCCAGCAAATCAAAGGCAAGCAGGTAGACCACAAAGCTCAAGAAAGCCGTGTCAGACACGCCTGGCCACCAAGGCGCCATCAGGGCGTCGAGCTGGATGCCATCCCAACCATGCAGGCGGGCTTGACCGAAGAACTCGTCCAGCAGGGGTTCCACCGAGAAAAACATGGCGATGCGGAACAAGCCCAGGCGGTGGATCAGGGTGTAGAGCACATCAACCCACACAGCGCTGCGGCTCGAACCCACCTCGACGGGGCGCCAGCGCTCCAAAGGCCCCATCACGCACAGCAACACCAGCAGTTGCAGCAGCCCCACCAACAACCAGCCCGTGGCCACGTAGGCATCCTCAAGCAGATTGCCCATGCCGAACTGGAACACCAAGGGCTGAACCACCGCCTCGAACAGCTGCTGCTGAACCTGCCCAAATGCGTCGGTCAAGGGGGTGATCAGGAGGTCGTCGATCATGGCGGTGAATCAGCGAGGCGCTGGCCCCACTTTGGCAAAATCCGGGTGTTCGCGCAGCGTGGCAAAGCAAAGACCCTTGGCCTTGAGGCCCACGATCAGGGGCTCAAGCACCGCCGGGGCAAAAGCATCTTGGCGAGACCAGATGCCCAGGTGCATCATCAAGACATCGCCTTGGCGAACCTGGCTCAGAGCCTTGCTCAAGAGCTGTGCATTGGGGTGGCTGTCGCTGGGCAGCTCATCACCCAGAAAGCCTGCCGCCGACCAGCCCACGTGGTGCCAACCACAGGCTTTGGCGGCAGCCAGCAAGGCCGGCGACGTGCGGCCACCGGGCGCCCTGAACAAGGCACGCATGGGCTGGCCCGTCATGCGCTCGAACCGCCGCGCCGGCATGGCCAGTTGCTCACAGTACTGCGCCTTGGTGGCCGTCTGCAGTTGGCCATTGAGGGGCCCTGCGGTGGGTTTGACTTGGAAGCCATCGGGGCGATCGCCCTTCCAGATCCAGTGGTCCCAGGTGTGCGAGCCAAAGTCGTGGCCTTGCGCAGCGAGGGCCTTCCACCAGGGCGCCCAGTGTTCATCCAGCGTGCTGCCCTCGGGTCGGTCGCCCACGGCCTGGGTGCGCTCATTGGCCAGGAAGAACGTTGCTTTGACCTGCTGGCGCTGCAGCACCTCGGCGATCAGTGGCGCCACGCCCATGTGGCCGGTGTCAATCGTGAGGTAGACAGGATGCACGCAACTGGCAGCGGCCCGCACGGTGAGCGGGCCCAAGCAAAGCAGGGCGCTCAGCAGCGCAACCCGGTTCAAGCAGCCACGCATCGCTCACCTCACTGGCGGGGGGCGTGATCCAGCGTCCACACGCCGTGCGGCGAGCGGCCCACCGGAACCTGGCGAACCACCTTCTGCGACACCGTGTCGATGAAGGTGAGTTTGCGCGCCCAGCGCGAGGTCACCATGATGGTTTTGCCATCGGCCAGCACGTCCATGCAGTCTGGGCCGCCGGGCGCGGGGTAGTTCGCCACCACGGTCATGGTCTGCAGGTCGATTTTGCTGATGGTGTTGGCCACGCGATTGCTGATCAGCACATGGCGCTTGTCACCCCAGGCGCGGAAGGCGTGCGCGCCCTCCCCGGTTTTGATGCGCTTGGTCAGCACAGGTTTGGCGCCAGAGATGTCGTAGACCTCGGCGTAGCTGTCGCCGGTCAGGCCAATCAGCAATTGCTTGTCGTCTGGCGTGAGGAACACGTCGGCGGGCATCTTGCCCACGCTGATTTTCCAACGCGGGGTTTGGGTGGCCAGGTCGATGGCAACCAGCTCGTCGCTGTCTTGCATGGTGACGTAGGCCACCGTGCTCTTGCTGTCGATGTTGACGTGGCTGGGCGTCTTGCCTGTGGACACACGCTTGGCCAGGGTGAGGTTGACGCCGCCAGCGGGGTTGGCCGTCGATTTGTAGATGTCAACGTGGTTGAGGCGGTTGGCCACGGTGACCAGCCACTTCATGTCGGGCGAAAAACGCAGCTGATAGGGGTCGGCGATGTGCTCAATGATGCGCTGCACATTGCCGGTTTTCGGGTCGATCAGGGTGAGCGAGTCGGCCAGTGCATTGGCCACCAGCAGCGACTTTTCGTCGGGCGACAGATAAAGGTGATGCGGCTCTTTGCCCGTGGGCAGGCGGCGCACCTCCTGGAAGGTTTTCGGATCGATGATGCTGATGGTCGCGTCCAGCGAGTTCAGCACGAAGATCGGCGAGGCCTGCGCCGGGGCTGAAGCCTGCGCCCATACCCCATGAGCGCCCAGCGCCAATGCCATGCCCCCCAGCCACTGCACAGCGTGCTTGAGGGTCAACTGAATCAAGTTGTCTGAACGGTTCATCACTTCACGGGGCCTGCGGTCAAGCCTTCCAGTGTAATCGCCAGACCCCATGCACCCGCTCAACACAGGCATCGCGTTTGACGCAAAGCATCACGCCGACCTGCCCGTGACTCAGTCGTCGCTGCTGCCCAACACCGAACCCAGCAAACCGCCGGCTCCCAAGCCTCCCAGCAGAGAGCTTTCCTCTCGGCCTCCGCCACCCGTTTGGGGCGCGGCGGCGAAGATGCGCGAAGCCAGACGCGAAAACGGCAAGCTCTGCAGCCAGATGTGCCCGGGGCCGCTCAGTCGCGCCAGAAAAACGCCTTCACCCCCAAACAAGGCGGTCTTGACTTTGCCGACGTACTGGATGTCGAAATCGACGCCCTGGGTGTAGGCCACCACGCAACCCGTGTCGACCAGCAGGGATTCGCCAGCTTGCAGCTCGCGCCGAACCACGGTGCCACCGGCGTGCACGAAGGCCAAGCCATCGCCCTCCAGCTTTTGCATGATGAAACCTTCGCCACCAAAGAAACCGGCGCCCAGCTTGCGCTGAAAGGCGATCCCGAGGGACACGCCGCGGGCCGCGCACAAAAAGGCGTCCTTTTGGCAGATCAAGGTGCCGCCCAACTGGCTCAGGTCCATGGGCAAGATCTTGCCGGGGTATGGCGCTGCAAATGCCACCCGCTTTTTGCCCTGCCCTTGGTTGGTGTAGACCGTGGTGAAAAGGCTCTCGCCCGTGATGAGGCGCTTGCCGGCTCCCAAGAGCTTGCCGAACAAGCCCCCTTGCTGGCGCGAGCCATCGCCGAAAACCGTGTCCATGTCGATGTCAGTGTCCATGAACATCATGCTGCCGGCTTCGCCGATGGCTGCCTCGCCGGGGTCGAGTTCGACCTCCACGAACTGCATCTCGGCGCCTTTGATCTCGAAATCCACCACGTCCATGGCCATGTGCATGCGCTCCTTCAAATGAATGGGTCCTGGCCGGCCGTGCCCATGTCTGTGCCGCGGGGCCTCACAATGTCTGACACCATATCAAAAAGCACCAGCTTGAGGCAGCCGCGAGGCCGCACTCGCCCTCCACTTCATGCCGCACCTTGAGCCCCTTCACCTGCCCACCCTGACCCTGGTCGTGTGCATCGTGCTGTTCACGGCGGCCAGCATCATGACCCTCGTGGGCGTCAGCCAGCGCACCTACAGAGGGTATTGGTGGTGGACCGCCGCGCAGTGGGGCAACATGGCCGGAGCCGCCTGCCTGTTTTTCAACTACGTCTACCCCTGGATGCTGCCGCTGTCGGTGCTGCTGTCGGTGCAGTGGCCCTTGACCATGCTGGCCGGCATGCGGCAGTTTTACATCCGCAGCAACTTCCGCACACCGCCTTGGTTTGACCTGGTCGTGCTGATGGCCGCCTTCGCGGCTTACTGGACCATCTGGCGCCACAGCCCCGATGACATCGGTGCGCGGGTGGCCACCTTCAGTGCCGTCAACATCGCCTGCTACCTTTACACGGCGTGGCAAGTGCATTCCATCAGAGACTGGCGACAAAGCCCTTACCTGACGGCCATCTTGATCTTTTTGGTGGTGTCGGCCCTGGCGCAGGTCCCTCGCATGCTGTCCGCCCTGGGCAGCTGGGGCGCACCGGTGCTCGACCCCAATCACATCCAGCAACCGGTGGTGCTGCTGGGCCTGGTGGCTGGCGTGATGTTCTCGGTCTACATGTGCCTGTTGTTGACCTACGAGCGCACCGAGCAAGACCTGCGCGAGTCCCACCGCCAGCTTCGCGTGATGGCCGACTTCGACATGCTCACCCAAGTGCCCAACCGCCGGCACTTCAACGAGATGGCAGCGCAAAGCCTGCGCCTGTGCGCGCCGGGCAGTGCCTCGCTGATGCTGTTTGGCATTGACCACTTCAAACAGGTCAACGACGACAGTGGCCACGCGGGGGGCGATGAGGCGCTCAAGCTGGTGGCCGGCAGCGCGCGCAAATTGCTGCGCAGCCGAGACCTGGTCGGCCGACTGGGCGGCGACGAGTTCGTGGCCCTGCTGCCAGAAACCTCGGTGAACGATGCCCTGCATGTGGCCGACCGGATGGTGCGACATGTGGACAAGGAGCGGGCGTCCTTGCAGCAAAAGGCGCTGAGTCTGAGTTTTGGTGTGGTGCAGATCATGCCGGGCGAGTCGCTGACAGATGCCACCCACCGGGCAGACCAGGCCTTGAACGAAGCCAAGCGCCAAGGGCGTGGGCGAGCCGTCGCCGCCGAGCCCGGCCCCGAGTCGCCTGACTTCACGCACAGCCGGCCGCTGGGTTTGCCGCCACGCTGACCCCAGGTGACGCGCCTGCGTCAACCCGATCAGGCGACAATGCCGCCATGTTGACATTCGATGTGGTGGTGATCGGCGCGGGCGCGGCCGGTCTGTTCTGTGCGGGCGCAGCGGGCCAGCGCGGCCTGAAGGTGCTCGTGCTGGACCATGCGCCCAAGGTGGCCGAGAAAATTCGCATCTCGGGCGGCGGTCGCTGCAATTTCACCAACCGCGAGGTGGGCCCGGCCAACTTCATCAGTGAGAACAGCCACTTCAGCCGCTCGGCCCTGGCCGGCTACACACCGCAAGACTTCATTGCGCTGGTCGAACGCCACGGCATTGCCTGGCATGAAAAGCACAAGGGACAGCTTTTTTGCGACCGCAGCGCCAACGACATCGTGCAGATGCTGCTCAAGGAGTGCGAGGCCGGTCAGGTCACGCGCTGGCAGCCTTGTGGCGTGCATGCCGTGCGCCCGAAGGCCACGCCTTCAGACGATGGCTCCCGGTTTGAGCTGGAGACAGACCAAGGCGCAGTGAGCGCACGCAACGTGGTGATCGCCACTGGTGGCCTGTCGATCCCCAAGATCGGCGCCACTGACTTCGGCCAGCGCCTGGCGGCCAGCTTGGGGCACCGCATCGTGCCGCTCAAGCCGGCGCTGGTGCCGCTGACATTCACGCCAGAGCAATGGGCGCCGCTGGTGCCTCTGGCCGGCGTGGCCCTGGCCGTTGAAATCGGCACCAGCCAGCCGGGCGACGTTGCAGGCGGCAAGCGCAAAAAGAACGCGCCACCGGCCTTCATGGAAGACCTGCTGTTCACGCACCGCGGGCTGAGCGGCCCAGGCGTGCTGCAGATTTCAAGCTACTGGCAGGCGGGGCAGCCTTTGCGCATCAACCTGGCGCCTCAGCGTGAACTGGCCAGCGAACTCAAGCAGGCCAAGGTCGGATCGCGCAAACAGCTGTCGACCGCGTGGTCGCACGCGCTGGGCGAGGCCGTGCCGCAGCGACTGGCCCAAACTTGGCTGAGTCAGTTGGGCGAGAGCCACCCCACCCTCCGCGCCGATGCCCCAATCGCCGAGCTGAAAGACAAAGATTTAGACGCCCTGGGGCAGTCGGCCAACGCCTGGGACATCGTCCCCAATGGCACCGAAGGTTATGCCAAGGCCGAGGTCACTGCCGGCGGCGTGGACACCAACGAGTTGAGTTCGCGCACCATGGAGAGCAAGCTCGTGCCCGGCCTGCATTTCATCGGCGAAGTGGTCGACGTGACCGGCTGGCTGGGCGGCTACAACTTCCAATGGGCCTGGGCCAGCGCCATGGCCTGTGCACGTGCGCTCGCGGCCTGCGCTGAGAACCCCGTTTAAGATGCCAACCCTATGAGCAGCACGCATTTCGGTTTCAAGCAAGTGGACGAGTCGCAAAAGGCGCAGCACGTACGTGGTGTGTTCGACTCGGTGGCCAACAAATACGACGTCATGAACGACCTGATGTCGATGGGCCTGCACCGCCTGTGGAAGGCTTACACGATCGCTGCCAGCGGCGCGCGCGAAGGCCACAAGGTGCTCGACATCGCCGGCGGCACGGGTGATTTGTCCGAGGCCTTTGCCAAGCGCGTGGGGCCGTCAGGCATGGTGGTGCACACCGACATCAATGAAGCCATGCTGAGCACGGGGCGTGACCGCCTGCTCAACACGGGTCTGGCCCTGCCCACCACGTTGTGCGACGCCGAGAAACTGCCCTTCCCCACGGGCACCTTCGACATCGTTACGGTCGCCTTCGGCCTGCGCAACATGACGCACAAGGACAAGGCCCTGGCCGAAATGTGCCGTGTGCTCAAGCCCGGTGGCCGCCTGCTGGTGCTGGAGTTTTCGAAAGTGGCCAAGCCGCTTGAAAAGGTCTACGACTGGTACTCGTTCAAGATCTTGCCCAAGTTGGGACAGTTCGTGGCGGGCGACGCCGCCAGCTACCAGTACCTGGCCGAATCCATCCGCATGCACCCCGATCAGGCCACGCTCAAGGGCCTGATGAAAGAGGCCGGCTTTGGCCATGTCGATGTACACAACATGACCGGCGGTGTCGTGGCCATGCACATGGGCATCAAGTGCTGACCTGCTGAGGGCTTGTCGCCCAGGCATCACACACCTCGTCAATCAAGCGCACCTTATGTTGCATCGTCAATGCAACATGCCGTTGCTATGATCCGTGTCAGATTCATCACCTGATCGACACGCTTTGAAGCCCAACGCCGCCGTTCGCCCCCGCAAAGCCCACCCCATGGCCAGCCCGACGGAGATGACGGTCGAGGCCCTGTCGGCACAAACGGGGGTCAGCGTGCGCAACATCCGGGCGTACCAGACGGCGGGCCTGATTCCGCCGCCGCGCCTGCAAGGGCGCCTGGGTTTGTATGACCAGGCTCACTTGGGCAAGCTGGAATTGGTGCGTGACTTGCGTCAACAAGGTTTTCGGCTTGACGCCATCAAGGGCATGCTGGAACACACGCCCAATGGCGCCTGGACCGAGTACTCCTTGATCAGTGAGTTGTTCTCGACCACGTTTTTCACGGTAGAAGCGCCCAAACGCAAGGCCATGACTGAGATGGCCGCGCATTGGCAAACATCGGCCACCGAAGCCCAGAAGGCTCGCCTGAGGCAAAACGGTCTTTACCGGCCCGTGGGTGAGGACGAGGTGGAAATGCTGAGCCCTGCGCTGGAGCGCATCGGCATCCAGCTGGCCGACCTGGACGTGCCTCTGGACACGGTCTTGAACCTGCAGGACGTGCTGATCGAGCACACACGGGCCATCGCCAAAGCGTATGTTGAGCAGTTGTTCCTGACCCTGGCCACCAACATCGCACAGCAAAAATCTCGCGATGGCACGGCCGCACGCAAACCGCTGGACCCGAACGTGATTGGCCCCATGAAGCACCTGTTTGAACGCCTGCGCCCGCTGGCCGTGGGTTCGATCAGCGCGGCGTTCCCGGTGGTCTTGCAGCAAGAGTTTGATCGCAGCGCACACAAGCTGCTCGGCGACCACAAGGGCTGCTGAGCCCCCCACCGGGCTCGGACGGTTCGCTATCGCACAGATGCGGTGATGGCGATTGGTCACGATGGGTGTTGGCCGCGTGGCCCGCTGGATGCGGGCCCGCTCATTCACCCTCGTTTGATCGGAACCCGTCATGAGCTCAACACCTTTTCGCACCGCCTTGCAGGTGCTCAGCACCGCAGCCTTTTTGTCCCTGAGCGCACTGCCCATGGCGTTTGCAGCCAGCGCCGAAGACCTCGACAAGGACTCTGCCCAGGCTTTGCAGGCGCTGTACAAATCGCATCCCTTGGCAGCAACGTTGTCGCAAAAAGCCAAGGCCGTGCTGATCTTCCCCAACATCGTCAAAGCGGGGCTGGTGTTCGGGGGCAGCTACGGCGAGGGTGAGTTGCTTGAGGGAAGCAAGGTCGATGGCTACTACAACTCGGTCACCGCTTCGTGGGGGCTGCAAGCCGGCGCACAGTCGTACGGCTATGCGGTCTTCCTGATGAGCGACAAGGCCTTGAAGTATGTGCACGACACGCATGGCTGGGAAATTGGCGTGGGTCCCACCGTGGTCGTGGTGGACGAAGGCGTGGCCAAGAACCTGTCTTCGTCAACCCTCAAGGACGATGCCTATGCCTTCATCTTTGGCCAGCAAGGATTGATGGCCGGCGTCAGCATCGAAGGCACCAAGGTGACGCGCATCAAGCGTTGACACCCTCGGTGTGCTGCCCTAGGCTGGACAGCACACCCTGCCCTGGCTCATCAGTTCAACACCGGCTTGGCCAGGGCCACCTGGACCTCGAAGCGACTGCCCTGACCAGGCGTGCTTTCTACCAACAGCCTGCCACCCATCAGGTGAAGCAAACGCTGCGTGATCAGCAAACCGATGCCGGTGCCAGGCACCTCGCTGTGCTCGCGCCCCAAACGATTGAAGGGCTGAAAGAGCTGCGACTGTTGCTCGGGCGTCATGCCCGGTCCGGAGTCGACCACACCCACGCGCATCATGTCGGGCTCTTGCTGGGTCACCTCCACCCGAACCGAGCCGCCTTTGACGTTGTACTTGATGGCATTGCTCAGCAAATTCACAAAGACCTGGGTGAGGCGAGTCTTGTCTGCATGCACCATGTGGCGAGCGCCTTCTGCGCCCCCCAGCCACGCCACCACCAAGCTCACGTTGTGCACTGGCAGCATGGGCGTCACCAGTTTGATCGCATCGTCCAACACCTGATCCACGTCCACCGGAGTGCAATCGACGCGGAGCCCGCCCGATTCGATCAGCGACAGGTCCAGCACGTCTTCCACCAGGCGAAGCAGGTGCTGACCGGCCACCTGAACGGCTTGCAGACGCGATGCCTGATGTGGGTCCAGGGGATGCAGTCGGTCCATTTGCAGCAGCTGGGAGAAGCCCAGGATCGCGTTGAGCGGCGTGCGCAACTCATGGCTCATTGAAGACAAGAACGCCGACTTGGCGAGGGTGGCGGCCTCGGCTACTTGGTACGCAGCACTCAAATCAGCCACATGCTGACGCTCGACCGACAGCATGACCCGGTCGCACGTGTCCACCACGGTGACCAGGCACGTCTGGCCATCGGGCTGCAAGCGCGCGTCGATTTGAACGTGACAGGGCGCGAGGCCCTCGTCCAGCAACATGGCCTCCAGAGGCTGGTGAGGCTGAGACGCAAACACCTGCTTCAACAGCCCCCACACAGGCGCCTGATCTGCGGTATGCACAAATGTCGCGAAGGGGCACCCCAACACCACAGCCTCGCTTCGCCGCAGCAAAGACAGCCCCGCCAGATTGGCCTGCAGGATCAGGCCTTGTGGGCCCAGCGTGAAGCAGCCGGCGGGAGAGAAGTTGTACAGGTTGGTGTAGTGCGCCAGCGAGGTTTCGATCAACTCATGGGCCTGCCTGAGTGCGTCGTTTTGCATCTCCAGTTCGATTTGGTGCACTCGCAATTCATGCAAGAGGCGATGCGACTCAGAGACCGAATCCGGCAAGTCGTGCACAAAGAAAGGTGCCTTGGCATGCTGGGTCGATGGAATGGCAGATGACATGCACTGACTCCTGTGTGAAGATGGCTTGCGCAAGCGCGTGCGCTGACCCTAGGTCATCCCCCAACATCGATCTGTGCGTTAGCGTACTGCTTGGGCCGTGACGTGAACCGAGCAGCCTGCGAGGTGCGCTGGCGCACAGCGAGCAAGCCTGAAAACGGGTACATGTTGGATCGAGCAGCGCCCCCCCTTTTGCAGCGCGCACATCAACGGCCTCACGTGGGCTAGAAAGCAGCCCATGACCAAGCCCCTCGTCCACGCCGGCGCGCTCAATGCCTTGCGCTCTCGAGCAGAGCGCTTGCTCAAAGAAGGCAGCGCCAAAACGCAGGCCGACCGCGTGATGAGCCCTGCTGCCTTGCAAACGCTGCATGAAATGGCCACAGCGCCTGCTCAGGCCAGCGCAGCGCTGAAGCTGCTGCACGAGTTGCAGGTCCACCAGGTCGAGATCGACCTTCAGCGCGAACACTGCGAGACCCACTGCCCATTGCAACAAGATGCCTCGCGCTTTGATCGCCTGTTTGACGAGGCGCCCTTTGCTTACCTTTGCCTGCATGACGATGGTCGCTTGATTGAAGTCAACCGCCTGGCTCGCACTTGGCTGCGTCTGCCCGATGGCACCGCGAGCGGCATGCTGTTGGCGCCTTTGTTGACCGAGGGTGCGCAGTTGTCGATGGCGCAGGCACTGCTGCAGCTGCACGATGGCAACCCACGCGTGAGCGTTGACATCCAACTGCACCACGATGCGCGTGTGCACCAGGCCACCGTCAGCCGCATGCACAGTGATGCCGCCGTGCTGCTGGCTGTCATGCCGACAAGCGCTTCCACAGACGCCGACGCGACCAACGGACGGGCGGCGGTGTCTTGAGCGCTGCTCGCTTGGTGGGCGTTGGGGCATCGGCGGGTGGCCTTGCGCCTCTGGAGGCATTTTTCACACGCGCCTCGCCAAGTGCAGGTGTGGCGTATGTGGTCGTGCAGCATCTGGACCCGACGCACAAGGCTTTGCTGGTGCCTTTGTTGCAACGCGTGACGGCCATGCCCGTGTCCGAAGTGGTTTCACAGGTGCTTGCTGAGGCCAATCACGTCTATGTGCTGCCGCCCAACGCCGAGGTCAGCGTCGACCAAGGGAGACTGTGCCTGAGCACCCCCACCGAGAAGCGAGGCCTGCGCCTGCCCATTGATGCCCTGTTCAACTCCATGGCCCAGAACCTGGGGGCGAAGGCGGTGGCCGTGCTGCTGTCTGGCATGGGTGCCGACGGGACGGTGGGGATGCAGGCGATCCGCGCCGCCGGCGGAGTGAACCTGGTGCAAGACCCCAAGGAGGCGCAATTCGGCGACATGCCACTGAGCGCGGTGAGTGCGGGCTGCGTGGACTTTGTTTCACAGGCGTCCGAGTTGCCACAACACCTTGAAACCATGCTGGCGGGCAGCCCCCCACCACCACCCAAAGTGGCATCACCCAGCACACCGCCCAGCGCACCGCCGCGCGCGCCCATCGATGCGGTGTTTGCCACCTTGCTCTCGCGCACCGGACACGATTTTTCGAGCTACAAGCCGAGCACCTTGCACCGGCGCATTGAGCGGCGGATGCACATCCATGGCACGGCCGATCTCGACGCCTACGCCGCACTGCTTCAAAACAATGAGCAGGAAGTTGAGCTCTTGTTCAAGGAGTTGTTGATTGGCGTCACCAGCTTCTTTCGAGACCCCCTCGTCTGGGACCACCTGCGCGACAAAGCGCTCCCTGAACTGCTCGCCACACAGGCGCCAGATGCCTCGCTGAGGGCTTGGGTGGTGGCCTGCTCAAGCGGTGAAGAGGCCTACACGCTCGCCATGGTGTTCACGGAAGCCCTTGAACGCCTGCCCACGCACCGGGGCTGCAAGCTGCAGGTGTTCGCAACCGACCTGAGCGCGGAAGCGGTCGCGGTGGCCAGGATCGGGCGATACAAGCGGTCCATCGAGGCGGCGATGCCCCCCGAGCGCCTGTCGCGCTTTTTTGTGGCTTGCGATGACGGCTGGCAAGTGAGCAAAGACATCCGGGACATGGTCTTGTTCGCGCAACACGATGTGCTGCGCGACCCACCCTTCACCCGGCTGGACATGCTGTGTTGTCGCAACCTGCTGATTTATTTCGACGCCACACTGCACAAACGGCTGTTGCCGCTGTTTCACTACAGCCTGCGCAGCGGCGGTTTGATGCTGTTGGGCAGTGCCGAGACCGCTGCGTCCTACCCGCAGCTGTTTGCGCCGCAAGACGTCAATCTGCGCCTGTACGCGGCCCTTCCACGAGCCCCACGCAAAGACCCCACTTTGCTGCTCCAGTCATTTCCCCCCATTTCTGACAAAGGCAAGGTGCGCCCAGTGAGCAACAACACCGAACAGCCGCCAGCCGCGGACAGCCTGCAAACGGCCGCTGACCGCGTGCTGCTGGATGCCCTGGCCCCACCCGCCGTGATCGTCAATGCACAGGGCGACATCGTTTACATCAATGGCCGCACCGGCAAATACCTCGAACCCGCCACCGGCAAGGTGAACTGGAACTTCCATGCGATGGTCAAGGAGAGCCTGCGCGCGCCCATCGCACAGGCCTTGAGCCAAGCCGAGCCTTTGCAGCAGTTGCGGGGCTTGGTGCTGGCCCAGAAAGGCAAGCAGAAGGATGTGGTCGACGTGGCCGTGCACGCTTTGCAAGACCCCGCGGTCTTGAAGGGCATGTCCTTGATCGTGTTCCGCGACCAACCGGCCATGTCGGGCGGGCGACGCAAGGGGGGCAGCGTTGCCAACGAGAGCCATTTGCTGGAGTTGCAGCAATGCCGGGACGAGATCCAGCACATGAAGGAGGAGATGCGGGCGTCCAATGAGGAGCTGCAGTCCACCAACGAGGAACTGCAGTCCACCAATGAAGAACTGACCACGTCCAAAGAAGAGATGCAGTCCATGAACGAGGAGCTGCAAACGGTGAACGCCCAGATGCAAACCAAGCTAGATGACCTGGCGATCGCACAAAGCGACATGAAGCACCTGCTCAACAGCGCCGACATCGCGATGCTGTTCTTGGACCAGTCGCTCAATGTGAACCGATTCACTGAGCGGGCCACCAAGCTGTTCAAGCTGCGCGAGGGCGACATTGGCCGGCCTTTGAGCGACTTGCACAGCAGCCTGGTCTACCCCGAACTGGACGACGACACGCGAGAGGCCCTGCGCAGCCAGAACTCGTGCGAGAAAGAGATGCCCACCAACGATGGCCGCTGGTTTTCAATGCGGATCATGCCGTATCGCCGCCAAGACCAGGTCATTGACGGGGCGGTGCTGACGTTCGTGGACATCACCTCCAGCAAGTTGCGAGAGGCCCGTCTGCAAGCGCCGCCTGCTGCTTGAGATGCACAAAGGGCCGCATGCGTCATCCGCAGCGGCCCTTCCTCCCTGGTTCGTTTTATCAGCTCTTCAGGGCCATGCCCTTGGCATCACCCTCAACGCTTGTGGGCGCTTTTGGCCACGTCTTGCACAACCTCTTTGATGTCACCGATGTGCTTTTGCGCCCGGCCTTCGGCTTCCTTGATGGCGCCCTTGGCTTGTTGAGACGAATTGCCAAAGACTTCGCCGCCCTTCTTTTGGAGCTTGCCCGACATCTCCTTGGCGGCACCCTTCATTTGGTCTTTGTTCATGTCATCACCTTTTCGGTTTGGTTGAAAACGTGCGTCACTCACGCACATGAGACGAGACATGGGGAGTGCCATGACGACGCCCCCCATGAGGCATCAGGGGGCAGTGCCGCTGGTGGTGCCGGTCACTTCGACCTCCACGCGGCGGTCGGCCTTCAAACAGTCCCGCAACTGGGTGCTGTTCTTGCGGCCCTTGCACGCATCGGGCGCGGTCACTGGCGTGGTCTCGCCCTTGCCTGTGGCCGAGATCTTGTTGGCATCGAGGCCACCCGACTTGACCAGGTAGTCCTTGACCGCTTCGGCGCGTTCGCTCGAGAGCCGCTGGTTGTACTCAGGGGTGCCGATGCGATCGGTATGGCCCTCAACCGTGATCACCTGGAACTGCGTGCCAACCAGTTCTTTGGCGAAGGCGTCCAAGCCCGTGCGGCCATCGGGCTGGACGGTCGAGTCGTCAAAGCCGAACAACGATTCGGCCTCGAAGTTGACGCGTTTGCGGGGTGGCTCAACAGCGACGGGCGCCATCACAGGTGCGCCTGCCGCGGTGGGCTCGACGGGCAAGGGTTCAGGTGCTGCGGCCATGGGGGGCGGCGAAACGGCGGCATGCCGCATGGCTTCGCCACGCCCGATCGGGAACACCAAGCTGATGGCGATCAGGTGCGCGGCACCGCGGTGCTCGACCGCGTCATTGAGTCGATAGCGCTCAACCTCGGCACGCACCAGCATGGCGGGTGAGACCTCGTACTGCAAGCCCAGCCCGAGCTTGTAGTTGGCCTCGCGCTTGCTGGGGTTAGAGTCCGCGATCACCGCCGCACCGGTGGTGGAGAACAGGTTTTTGGTGCGGGCATACTGCACGCCCACACGCCCCAGGGCCGAGAGCTTGTCCATCAAAGGCAAGGTCCCGACCAAGTCAAGGTTGACGCCTTGCACGCCAATCCCATCGTCAACCGTGCCTGCAGGGGATGTGGTTGCTGCATAGCTGAAACGCCCCAGGTTGAAGTAGCCGCCCTCAACCGCCATGTAGGGACCATATTGGTAGCCCAGGAACAGCTTGTACCCAGTGTCATGGGCGTCGCGAGACACGCTGGTGGTGGTGACGCCGGGCGGCATCTGGCTCTGGTTGAGCCGCATGACGTCGAGCTTCTCTTGAGACTGGCCCACCGAGATGCCGCCGTAGGGGTAGTAGCTGCTGGACTGGGCCTGGGCGGTGATGGCGGTCAGCGCCCCGATGCCCGCGCCCGCCAGGCAACGCAAAAAGTGTGTGTGATTCATGTTGGCTTTCGTGAGGGTGGCAAGGGTGAGCTAGAGAACGCGGCGTCCGCTGATGACGCGCAGCAGCACCGCCACAATGGCCAGCACCAGCAGCAAATGGATGAGTCCACCGGCGGTGGTGGCGGTCAGCAGGCCCAAAAGCCACAAGGCAATGAGGACCACGGCAAGCGTGTAGAGCATGTTGTTCTCCTTCGAAATGGACTCGGCGGCTCAGTTGGTCGACAAGGTGCTGGCTTGAGGCGCGAAGATGACTTCCACACGCCGGTTCATCTGGCGTCCGGCAGCCGTGGCGTTCGTGGCCACGGGGCTGTCTTCACCGTTGGCGGCGGTTTGCAGGTGATCGGCACTCACGCCCATCCTGACCAGCGCGGAAGCCACGGCATCGGCCCGGCGCTGCGCAAGGCTCTGGTTGGATTGCAGGCTGCCCACGCTGTCGGTGTTGCCCTCGATCAAGGCAGAGCGCGTGGGGTTGCGCTTGAGGAAGTCAGCCAGCTTGCGAAGGTCTTCTTGAGCCGCCGGCAGCAGCCGGGCTTGCCCGGTGTAGAACAAGATCCCGCCCAGGGTGACCACCATGCCGCGGTCTGTCTTTTTCGCGCCCATCATGTGCATCTGCTGCTCCAGATCGTCGATGCGTGCCTGGCCGCGTGTGCCCTGCGCCTGGGCATCCATCAACTGACCCTGCTGGCGGCGGTTGGTTTGCTGTGCGGCGGCCAAGGCGGCATTGGCGGTGTCGGCCTCACGGGTTCGCAGGGCCAAGCGCGTTTTGTCGCGCTCGGCGCCTGCTCCGGCAACCAAGGCTTGTGAGCCACGTGCACTGGCCGTTTCTTGCGCGATGTTGACGCGCTGATCGGCCAGGTACGCGAGGTGATCCACATCGGCCACCCCGTCACCTCGTGTCTGCGCTTGCAAGGCCAATGCAAGCGACTCGGCCGCACGTTGCAACTCGTCGGGTGCCTGCGTGCGCACCTGGGTGTCTTGCTGGGCCGATTGCAGGTGGTTGCGAGACTGCTCGATCGCCAGGTTGCGCGCCGGCGTGGAGCTGCAAGCGGCCAGCACAGCGGCGAGCGAAGCGGTTGAAATCAATCGTATGGACATGTGGGTCTCCGGTGGGTGTGAGGCAGCGCTCAAGGCATGGCCTTGCGGCCAATTTCCTCGCGCAGGGCACGTTCTGCGCTTTGCGACTCTTTGGCGGCACGGGCCGCTCGCATGGCCTGGGCGTGCAACTCGGCCACTTGGGCATCGAGCTCTGCTTGCTCAGCCAAGCGCCGAGCCTTGTCGTTGTCCTTGACTTGCAGGGCCGCGCGGGCCGCCTCGAGCTTGCCCACCGCCAGCTGCAGCTGCCCTGGGGCGTCTTGGCTGGTGTTGACGGTGCTGGCTTTCAGCACCGCCGCCTCGGCCACGGCCATTTGCTCTTTGGGGATCGGGGTGCCGGCGCAGGCACTCAGCAGCCACGCAGTGGAGGTGATCCACAAGATGTGGCGGATGCGGGCTTTCGGGTCGGGGTGCAGCATGGTGTTCCTTTTGATGTGCTCGGCCAATGAACACAGCGTAGGAACGACTCAAGCCAAGGTCTGTCTGCCAGCGCACGCAAGCAGCAGCGGGTCTTCTTCAACAGGCCACGACGTCAGGCAAGAGGCGGTCGTATTCCCTTTTGACGACGGCATAGCACTCGCAAGTGCGCAGCTCCAGTCCTGGTCGGTCGATGATCGTGATGCGACCTCGTTGGTAGCGGATGAGCCCATCGCGCTGAAGCTGGCCGGCCGCCTCGGTCACGCCCTCACGGCGCACGCCCAGCATGTTGGCGATCAGCTCTTGCGTCATCAACAGCTCATCACCACTGAGCCGGTCGTGACTGAGCAAAAGCCAGCGGCACAGTTGCTGGTCGAGCGAATGGTGCCGGTTGCACACCGCGGTCTGAGCCATCTGCGTGATCAGGGCTTGGGTGTAGCGCAGCAGCAGGTGTACGACAGCCGGGGACCGGTTGAAGGCCTCCATCAGCAGGCTGGCTTTGAGCCTGTAGCCCAGGCCGGCGCTCTGCACCACCGCACGGCTGGGCGTGGTCTCGCCGCCCATGAACAGAGACACGCCCACCAGCCCCTCTTTGCCCACCACGGCGATCTCGGCAGAGTCACCGTCTTCCAACACATAGAGCAGACTGACGATCGACGAGGTCGGGAAGTACACATGGCCCAGCTTGCAGCCCGATTCGTACAACACCTTGCCCAAAGGCAGCTCAGCAGGCTCCAGCAAGTCGACCCACCGATCCTGCTCTTCCAGCGGCAAGGCCGCCAGCAATCCATTTTGCCAAGGCGTGTTGTCCAGTCTCATGTGGTCTCCCAGTTATGGGCTGCCCGACTGCGCAGCATTTGGCGCAACAAACCATCACGCAAGCCAACCAGTACGGGGGGGGGCTGGAGACGACAGCAGGTCAATCCCCCCTGTGTGCGCTGGCACACAGACGGCCTTGGGGCGCTGTGTAGCCTTTGCCATGGTGCGCTGGCGAACAGACCCCCCTCGTGCACGCTGCCTAACCTGACCTCACATCAACAGGAGGTCTCGATGATTGCACCGCAGATAGAGCACCGCCCATGGGCCTACCGGCTGGACTTCGCGTTGTACACGCTGGCGAGCGTGCTGATGGCGAGCTGTTTGTTCGCGGCCAGCCCGCCAGATCGGCGCGACACCTTGTGGTTGACAGCGCTGATGGGGCTGATGTGCTGGCCCTTTCTGGAGTATGGATTGCATCGTTTCGTGCTGCATGGGCTCAAGCCTTTCAGCACGTGGCATGCCGAACACCACCGCAGGCCGCGCGCCTTGATCTGCACGCCCACCGTCTTGAGCGCCGCCTTGATTGGCTTGCTGGTGTTCGCGCCCAGCGCCGTGCTCGGCGACCGGTGGACAGCCTTGTCGCTCACCTTTGGTTTGCTCACGGGCTACTTGGGTTATGCCATCACGCACCACGCCATCCACCATTGGCAAGGCGACAGCGCCTGGTTCAAGCAGCGACAACGGTGTCACGCCATGCACCACGACCTGCGCCGCCCTCAGGGGCACTACGGCGTGCTCAGTTCATTGTGGGACGAGGTCATGGGCACGGACCGCCGGCATCACCGCCATTGAGTGCTGGCGCACAGACGCTCAAACAGCGCTGACCGAAGCTGTTCACACCCTTCGCCAAACAGAGGAATGACCATGGACAACGGCCAATCGAGCTTCTACGTTTTCAACACGCACATCGAAGCGCAAGAGGCCATCGAGTCCCTGCACCGCTCGGGCTTTGACGTGACCAAGCTGTCGCTGATTGGCAAGGGTTACCACAGCGAAGAACACCCCGTGGGCTTCTACACGGCGGGCGACAAGATCAAGTCATGGGGTGTCACCGGCGCGTTCTGGGGTGGCATCTGGGGCATGTTGCTGGCCCCAGCTGTGTTCTTCGTGCCCGGGCTGGGTCTGGTCGGCATGGCCGGCCCATTGGTGGCCGCATTGATCGGCGCATTGGAAGGTGCTGTTGTGGTGGGCGGGGTGTCAGCCGTTGGCGCCGCGCTGACGCAGATCGGGGCGACCAAAGAGGAGGTCATCCGCTACGAGACCGCACTCAAGGCCGACAAATACGTGCTCATGGTGCAAGCCAATGCAGACGACTTCGCCAAGGCCCACACGGTGCTGTCGAACCTGGAGGCCTGGAAGACCGCCTGACCCCATGGCGCCCACAAAGCGCCTCCATCCAACCAACCGGAGTCTGTCATGTCATCCCCGCCCACCAAGCTCGACCCCATTGGGTTTGCGCCTCACCCAGCCCAGGACATGCCAGATGCCCATGAGGCCTTGTTCGCACACCTCAGGCAGTGTCAATTCACGCGCAGCCCGATGCACCGCTTGCACGCGACCGCGCAACTCGTTGTGGCCTTCGCGTCGCCACGGACCATCTCCTTGATGCTCTTGGTCGTGCTGGGCTGTGCGGCGGTGCTGTCCTTGATGTTCGGCGCGCCGTGAGGCGCGTTTCCCTGCGCAAATGCCTTCCGCAAGCCAACGCCTTGGCCATCGAAATGCTCCGCCCAGAGCGGGGCTTGATCGAGGCACCCATCCGCGCCGAGAGCTTTGGTGCGGCCCGCTTTGAACAACATGGCCTCAGCCTGGGCCTGGCACACGCGGTGTGTGTCAGGTCCAAGCGGGGCACACCTTTTTTCCCGCGCATTGCCGACAACATCCGCGTGCTGCGCGAGGCCCATGCCTACATCGGGCTGCAAGAAATCGCCGGGCGACACATCAGCCCGGCTGGCGAGTGGCTGCTTGACAACTTCCACGTGGTGCAAGCCCAGATCAAGGAGATCCACGACGGACTGCCTCTGCGCTACTTCCGGGATTTGCCGGTGCTGGCCCAAGCCCACCTGGAAGGTTTGCCTCGCATCTATGGCATTGCCTGGGCCTTCGTGGCCCACACCGACAGCGCGTTCGAGCCGGCGCTCCTGACGGTCTTCTTGCAAGCCTACCAACGTTCACGCGAACTCAACCTGGGCGAGCTGTGGGCCTTGCCAACGACGCTGCGCGTGGTGTTGATCGAGAACCTGCGCCGGCTGTCAGAGCGTGTGGCCGCTGCCAAAGCCGCACGCGACATTGCCAACCTCTGGTGCGACCAGGCACAAGACCGTGCCTGCGAGCCCCTGCCCGATTTGCT
Organism: Burkholderiales bacterium; assembly: GCA_947377275.1. Classification (GTDB taxonomy): domain Bacteria; phylum Pseudomonadota; class Gammaproteobacteria; order Burkholderiales; family Burkholderiaceae_C; genus Aquabacterium. The sequence goes on from CANCFV010000031.1 coordinate 21,900, forward strand.
GCGCAGCATGGCAGAGCGCGGCGTGGTGCGCCCCTTTGCCTTGCAGGTGTTGCAACGTGTGCAGTCAGAGACCTGGGCCCCGTTTGACCGGAGCGTGACGGGCAGATCGGTCAGTGCACAGGCCATGACCTTGGCCCTGTCGCAAGCACTGCCCGACCACACCGCGGCCCAACTGGCACAACAAGCCGAAGATGCCGCTGACAACCTCAGCGTGTGCAACGCCATCACCGCACTGCGTTCGATTGGCGATGCAGACTGGCGTGACATCGTCGTTCACACCAGTTTGCTCATGCAGCAAATGACGGCTTCGGCCGTGTTCCAGGCCGAGCGCGACGACACGCAAGACAGCACCCTGCACGCCATCGAACAACTGGCCCAGCGCAGCGGCCAGAGCGAACGCAGCGTGGCCACCGCGTTGATCGAACTCATGACCACCCCGCCGGAGTGGTCCACCTCTGCGCCCAGCCATTGGCTTCGAGGGCCTGGTTGCCCAGCACTGCGCCAGCGCTTGGGGCTGCCCGCAGGAGGGCGTCCCTCCTGGATGCCTTCTCGGCAATCGACATGGTTGCTGGCTTACCTGGGCACCGTGGTGTTGGGCGCATTGCTGTGCGCCCTGTGGTTGCTGGGTTCGGCACACCCCGATGCCATGTGGGCCCCACACGCCCCCTGGGTGCATTGGGTGGTGGGGCTGATGGCGCTGTGGCCTGCCAGCGAAGCGGTGTTGGCGCTGTTGAACCGCGTCATCAGCGAATCCATCACGCCCAAGCGCCTGCCAAGGCTGGCCTTTGCCGAAGGCGTGCCAGCCGAGCACCGCGTGTTGATCGTCATCCCAGCGCTGCTCAGCGACATGGGCACCACCGAGGCGCTGGTGGCCCAGCTGGAGCGTCACCACCTGGCCAACCGCGAGGACCATGCCCAGTTCGCGTTGCTGACCGACTTCACCGACGCATCCAGCGCCACCACCGACGCCGACGTCGCCCTGCTCGCCCATGCCGTCGATCAGGTCAACGCCTTGCAAGCTCGTCATGAAGCCGCCAGCGGCCAAGACCACGCCCCCCCAAGCGCCAACCGATTCTTGCTGCTGCATCGCGCTCGACGCTGGTCGACCACCGAGGGCATGTGGATAGGCTGGGAGCGCAAACGCGGCAAGCTGATGGAGCTGGTCGCCCAGCTGGCCGGGCGTGACGGCTCTGCCTTCCTCGACCTGGGGCCCCTGTCTGCGCTCAGAACAGACATCCCCTACCTGCTCACGCTCGACAGCGACACCGTGCTGCCACCCGGCGCCTTGCGAGCCCTCGTGGGTGTGGCGGCCCACCCTCTGAACCGCCCCAAGGTGGACACGGCCAAGCGCCGTGTCACCAGTGGTCACGGGATTTTGCAGCCGCGCATCGTCACACCGCTGCCAACGCCCCGGCAGCAAACACCCTTCCACTGGCTGTTCGCTGAGCGTGGCGGCACCGACCCCTACAGCGCGGTCACGTCCGAGGTCTACCAAGATTTGTTCAGCGAAGGCACCTTCAGCGGCAAAGGCCTGCTGAACGTGGCTGCGGTCCACGCCGTGCTGTGGCAGACGCTGCCCGAGGGACTGGTGCTCAGTCACGACCTCATCGAAGGCTGCGTGGCCCGTTGCGGCAGCGTCAGCGACGTGGTGCTGATCGAAGACGAGCCCTCTCGTGCCGACGTGTCTGCCGCCCGGCTGCACCGCTGGACCCGCGGCGACTGGCAGCTGCTGCCCGTGTTGCTGCAGTGGCGTCGGTTTCCGCTCAGCGCCATCCACCGGTGGCGGGTGTTCGACAACCTGCGCAGGTCCTTGCTCGAACCCATGTCCGCCCTGCTGATCCTGGCCGCTTTGCTGCTCGATGGGCACCTGGCCTGGGTGGCCATCGCCCTGGTCGCCGCGGCCTGCGGCGCAGGGCCCTTGATGGGTGCGGTTGCTGGGCTCGTGCCCCACCGCAAGGAACTGGCTTGGCCGCACTTCGCAGGTGCAGCCCTGGGCGAGCTGGCCAAGGCCCTGGCGCAAACCGCCTGGCGCATCGGGCTCTTGTGGTTCCAGGCCGTGCTGTTGCTTGATGCGATGGCGCGTGCGCTGTACCGCATGGTGTGGAGCCACCGCCTGCTGTTGCAGTGGACGCCGTCGGGCACCCCGGGCAAAGCCAAGCATGCCGCGCATGCGCCCCGCACGGCCATGGTCAGCGCCTTGTTGGCCGCCGGCGCGCTGCTGTGGCTTCACACACCCTCGCCCTGGTTGACCTGTGCGCTCCTCGCCTGCTGGTCTGCTGGCCCGTGGTGGATGAGGCTGGCCAGCCGCACCTGGCACCGAGCAGGTCCACCCGCGCTGAGCACGCTCGACCGGCAGTACCTCGGCACCGTGGCACGCGACACCTGGCGCCTGTTCGAGCAGCACGTGGGGCCGGACACAAACCACCTGCCGCCAGACAACGTTCAAACCCTGCCCTTCACCATGGTGGCCGAGCGCACATCGCCCACCAACATCGGGCTGTACCTGCTGTCCTGCGCCTGCGCCCGAGAGTTTGGCTGGATCAGCCTCGCCGACTGCCTCAGCCGCTGCGAAGCCACCCTGCAGACGCTGGGCCAGCTAGAACGCCACCGCGGACACTTCCTGAACTGGTACGACACCCGCACCCTGGCCCCCCTGCCCCCGGCCTATGTCTCCACGGTAGACAGCGGCAACCTCTGCGGGCACCTGCTCACCGTTGCAAGTGCCTGCCTGGCCTGGGCCACGGACACGGCGTTGCTGCAAGATGGCGAAAGCGGTGAAGACAAGGTTCGCCGCCTTCAACAGGTGGCCGCCCACTGCCAAGCACTCGCACAAGAAGCCGAGTTCGGCTTCCTCTTCCACCCACGGCGACGCCTGATGCACATCGGCTACCGCGTCGTGTCCCAAGAGCTGGACAAAGGCTATTACGACCTGCTTGCGTCCGAAGCCCGCCTGGCGAGCCTGTGGGCCATTGCCAAGGGCGATGTGCCCGTGAGCCATTGGGCCGCGCTGGGTCGGCCCTTTTACGCGATCGGCAGCGACGCAGGGCTGCGCTCATGGTCTGGCTCGATGTTCGAGTACCTGATGCCTACCCTGGTTCTGGACGAGCGCCCCGACAGCGTGTTGGGCAGCGCTGGCCTGTCGGCCATCCATGCCCAGATGGCCTATGCGGCTCGGCTCGGCTTGCCCTGGGGCATGTCAGAGTCGGCCTACGCCGCCAGCGACCACACCCTGGCCTACCAATACGCCCCCCAAGGCGTGCCTCGCCTGGCCCTGCGCCGCACGCCGCCCGATGAGTGGGTCGTGGCCCCGTATGCCAGCGCACTGGCCGCGATGCTCACCCCCGTCTTGGCCTGCGCGAACCTGCGGCGGCTGGAGCGCATGCAAGCCCGCAGCGTCATGGGCTTCATCGACGCGCTGGATTTCACCGCAGACCGACAAGCCGCAGGAGACAAGGTCACCCGTGTGTCCACGTACATGGCCCACCACCAGGGCATGACCATCGTGGCACTGGCCCACGTGCTGCTCGACGCAGCGCCAAGCAGATGGGGCATGGCCAACGCCCAACTGGCCAGCGTTGCCTCGCTGCTGCAAGAGCGCCTGCCGCGCGCCCTGCCCGTCTTGGTGGACCCGCCGGCCAGCCTGCCCAACGACGAGCGGCGCGAACGCTTCACCGCCGTCACCCGCGAGATCACGCCTGGCGAGTTGGCCTTGCCACCCACGCAGCTCTTGTCCAACGGACGCTACAGCGTCTCGCTGCGCGCCAACGGTGCCGGCTGGAGCCGCTTCAATGGCATCGACCTCACGCGCTGGCGCGACGACGCCCTGAGCGACGCCCACGGCAGCTTCATCTACCTGCGCAGAGACCCGCAGGCAGCGCCCGTGTCGCTCACCCAGCATCCCGCCCCAGACCCACAAGCCCAGTACCGCGCCAGCTTCCTCAGCGACCGCGCCCACCTCGACGCCCTGTGGCCCGACCTGCGCACCCGCTGCACCATCTGGGTCAGCCCGGAAGACGACATCGAACTGCGTCACGTGGAGTTGTGGAACACCTCTGCACAAGCCATCAGCCTGGAGCTCACATCGGCCTGGGAGGTGTGCCTCTCAGAGGCTCGCGCCGACGAAGCCCACCCGGCCTTCGGCAAGCTGTTCGTGCAGGCCCAATGGGATGCAGCAGACCGCGCCCTGTACTTTCACAAACGCCCGCGCCTGGACACCGAACAAGGCCTGCACGCCGTGCACTTCATTGCGTGCGCCGACCCGCAACTCACCCTGGTTCGGGTCGAGACCGACCGCGCCAAATGGATGGGACGCCACCGAGACGCCTGCCACCCGTTGGCGCGAATGGACACCACCTTGTGGCCCACGGGCGAAGGCATCACGGGCCTGGACCCCATGGCCGCCATGTCGATGCAAGTGCATGTGCCCGCGCACGGCAAAGTGCAATTCACCTTGGGCACCGCCGCTGCGCTCGAGCGCACCACCCTGTCCAACCTGGTCGACCGTTACCAGCAAGCCGCCCTGGTCGAGCGCTCCTCGCTCATGTCAGCCACCCTCAGCGGCATCCGCTTGCGCGAAATGCGCCTGCCCACGGAAGACCGCGTGGCCATCCGCCTGCTCACCACCACCCTGTGCATGTTGCTGACCCGGCCGGCACCGATGGGCGACTCCGGCCCCTGCAACCGCCAGGCCCTGTGGCGCTTCGGCATCTCTGGCGACCGCCCCCTGTTGCTGGTTGACATCAACGACGTGCAGGGCCTGCGCATGGTCGGCTCACTCGTGCAAGCCTTGAAGCTGTGGTCATGGAGCGGTTTGTTGTGCGACCTGGTCGTGCTCAACGCCGAAGCGACGTCCTACCTCATGCCCTTGCGATCGGCCCTCAACACCTTGAGCGAACGCTACCTGGGCGAGGCCCGCCCCCCTGAAGGCACCCCGCACGCCGGGCTGCACCTGCTGCGCAGCGACGAGCTCAGCGAACTGGAAAGCACCACCCTGCACACCCTGGCCCGCGTTCAACTGCATGCCGATGGCCGCTCGCTGGCCCACCATGTGCAAGACCTCGCCGATTGGCATGCTCACGCCCAAGCCGAACGCGAAGCCCAAAGCCGCGGCAGCCCGCACCCTGGCCCGAGCGCTTTGTCCCCAACCCGGGCCACACGAGGCCACTTTCACCCGGGCAACGGGACTTTTCAGTTCAAGGTCAATGACCGCTACACGCCCCCTCGCCCTTGGATCAACGTGCTCGCCAACCGCACCCTGGGTGCACATGTCAGCGAAGCTGGCGGTGGCTACACCTGGGCGGGCAACAGCAAGATGCACCAGCTCACGGCCTGGTCCAACGACCCCGTGACCGACCCCAGCGGCGAAAACTTCTTTTTGCAGAACCTGCACACCCGCACCGTCTGGAGCGTGGGTGGCGGCGCAGGCCGCGCCGCCACCGACTACACCGTGTCACATGGCCAAGGCAGCACCACCATCGGCCACCGGCATGGCGAGTTGAGCATCAGCGCCACCTGGTGCGTTGAGCCGCAAGACGCCGTCAAACGCGTGCGGGTCGAGGTGCACAACCACGGGCCGCAGACCACCGTGGTGCGGGCCATCGGCGTCGTCGAATGGATGATGGGTGCGCAACGCAGCGACCGCCAGAGCGTCTACACCGCTTGCCATGCGCTGCACGCCACCGAGTCCCAGCCCTTCCGCGTCGACGTGCTGACCGCCACCCAGCAAGACGATCATGCCGGGTTCGGCGGCAACACCGCCTTCCTCACCCTGCACCGCGAGGGCTCACCCGACGCCAGCCTGGCCGACTGGACCTGCGATCGCCGCAAGCTCTTTGACGACACGGGCCAGCGCGTATTGCCAGACCACCTCGGCAGCGCCGGCAGCGGGGCAGGCCTGGACGCCTGCGCCGCCGCCGCCATCACCCTGAACCTGCCTGCAGGCCAGTCACGCGCCTGCGTGTTTGTGATCGGGCATGCGACCAGCGGGGAGCGAGCCCTGGCATTGGCCCACCGGTCCACAGGGGAAGACGCACAGGCGCGCGAGCGGGCCTCCCACACGCACTGGCAATCGCTGTTGGGCGCCGTGAACGTGCACACCCCCGACCCCTTGTTCGACGCCCTGGTCAACCACTGGCTGCTCTACCAAGCCGTGGCCTGTCGCATGTGGGCCAAATCTGGCTTTTACCAAGCTGGCGGCGCCTTTGGCTTTCGCGACCAGTTGCAAGACGCCATGGCTTTGAGCACCACCGCGCCCCATCTGCTGCGCGAACAATTGCTGGTGTCGGCCTCTCGCCAGTTCCCCGAAGGCGACGTGCAGCACTGGTGGCATCCCCCCCGCGGCGCAGGCGTTCGAACGCACTGCAGCGACGACCTCTTGTGGCTGCCATGGGCAACGGTGCTCTACGCATCGAGCACGCAAAACGAAGCCGTCTGGGACACCGCCGTACCCTTCATCGACGGCGCCCCCGTACCGCCCCATGCCGAAGACATCTACAACACGCCCACCGTGTCGGCACAAGAAGCCAGCTTGTACGAGCACTGCGCTCGGGCCATCGACCACAGCCTGCCCGTCGGGCGCCATGGCTTGCCGCTGATTGGCACGGGCGACTGGAACGATGGCATGAACCAGGTCGGGCCACAGGGGCAAGGCGAATCGGTCTGGCTGGCTTGCCTGCTCATCACCTTGCTGGACGACATGGCGCCCATTGCCATGGCCCGGGGCGACGCCGACCGAGCCGCGCGGTGGCATGACGCGGCAAAACAGTTGCGCGCTGCCGCACGGTCCACGGCATGGGACGGTGACTGGTTCGTGCGGGCCTTCTTTGACGATGGCAGCCCCCTGGGCTCACAGCACAACACCGAATGCCGCATCGACCTGATCTCGCAAGCCTGGAGCGTGCTCTCTGACGTGGGCAGCGCCGAACTGCAAAGCCAAGCCATGGCATCGGTTCAACACCACCTCGTGGACCCGCGCATGGGTCTGGTCCGACTGTTGGACCCACCGTTGGTGCACCAGCATCCCAATGCAGGCTACATCCAAGCCTACCCGCCAGGCGTGCGCGAAAACGGAGGCCAGTACAACCATGCGGCCGTGTGGTGGCTCATGGCGCAAGCCCGCCTGGGCCATGCCGATGGCGCCTACCAAACCTTCACAGGCTTGAGCCCCGCACACCGCAGCGCGTCCAGTGAGCACGGCCCGGCCTACGGCCTGGAACCCTACGTCATGGCGGGCGACATCTCCTCGCAGCCGCCCTACACAGGCCGTGGTGGCTGGAGCTGGTACACGGGCTCGGCCTCATGGCTGCACCGCGCGGCCATCGAATCGATGTGCGGCTTGCAACTGCGTGGCGACATGGCCTGCATCACGCCATGCCTGCCAACTCATTGGGGACACATCACCTTGCGCTTGCGTCGGGATGGGCTCACACACGTGTTTGTGATCTGTGCCGCCTGGGACAAGACCGAGATCGACATTGTCCAGCGCAGCGGCGCGGCGCACTGGCCTGTCGGTGAATGGCGCCCGCTGCGGTCATCGGGTGCGGCCACAACAAGCGAGGCTGGAGGCCCTGCGGCAACGCCTACCCACTTGGTGATTTTCGGTGCGTGAATGCGCACCGAGCGGGCACCAGAACAGAAATCGTCGGCACAAAGAAAATTGGGCTAGCTCCTTTTGAGAGCTAACCCATTGATTCTCTTGGTCGGGGCGGTGGGATTCGAACTCACGACCCCTTGCACCCCATGCAAGTGCGCTACCTGGCTGCGCTACGCCCCGACAAGAATTGAACTATAACACGGTTTTCAGAGACTCCTCGTCGACCGCATCAATTTCACGACAAGAGGTCTCGAATCGACACCAGCGCCTCGCGCAAAGACGCCACGGCCTCAGGCGACGCAGACTCAATGCCCAGCAAATCAGGGCCGACCCAAGCCGCACCCGCGGCAGCCGGCGCACTGGCCTGCAAGGCCCTCGCACCGTGTCCAGCGCCGCTGGCAGATGGACGCCAGCCATCCACCAACACCGGTGTCGACGCCAAGATGTCATCGTCCACATCGGGCAAGTTCGTGACGGGCGCCACCACGCCCATTTCAGTCAGGCGGTTGCGCGCACCACTGATCGTGAAGCCCTGGTCATAGAGCAGCTCGCGGATCCGGCGAATCAACAGCACCTCGTGGTGCTGGTAATACCGGCGATTGCCGCGACGCTTCATGGGCTTGAGCTGCGTGAACTCCTGCTCCCAATAGCGAAGCACATAAGGCTTGACCAGACACAGCTCACTGACCTCACCGATGGTGAAGTAACGCTTGTCTGGGATGCTGGGCAGGTCGCTGTCCATGGCTCTCTTGGCAAT
>CANCFV010000032.1 GCA_947377275.1 Burkholderiales bacterium
AACATCCGCCTGCTGCTGAGCCTGTTGAGGCTTTTTGTTGCCCATTTGCTGGCCATGACGCTGGCTTGGCCGGGGCAATCTGACGGTGACCACGGTTGCCAGGTCGAACTGGCCGCAGCTTGAGTCAATTGTTCAGGGCGGACTAAATACGAAACGCCTATCGAAATAGTGCTCGCTGCAATTGATGCCGCTAAAATAAGAGAAAAGGACATCAGCGTTCTTTGCTGTTTGGCGATGATTTCGCAGGTTGAGAAATACAATCCCGCAAATACGCAGGGTGCAGCAATGCCATATTGCCCCCAAGGTGCACCCTTATTGACTACATAGGGCTTCCAAAAAGCAGCTGAAGCTAGGAGCAGCATCGAAATGAACCACCCGACCTTAGGCACAATTTTTCCAGGGCTCCTTGCTTTGACCCAATCTGTAAATATAAGGCATATGAAAATAAATGGCAGATACCATAAATGGATGCTTGGACCTGCCAGTATGCTCGCGACGTTGCCATTCCGGGAATCAATGATCGGCACATGGTTTTTATAATTAACCAGTGCGTATATAAAAAACCAAAATAACCAGGGCACCAAAATTCGATTGGCTCTTTTGCGAAAAGAATCTGGAAATTTTGGCTCCCGCCCGCTCAGGTACACGGAAAGGGTCAAAAAGAACATTAACGATGAATAAGAAAATTCATGCCCTGGATTCACTTGGGAGTGAAAAAACACAATACCAAAGGCGCACAATATCCGAAGTAGCTCAATATCGTGTCGGGCAGGTTTGGCTGATATTTTGATGTCAGCCATAATGTGGGTCCTCATATGAGGAAATCAGCTTCAGATATGCATTTCGGAAAATTATCGACTCAATAAAAACACCGGCAACTACACAATAAATCCATAAAAATACATTACCACGCTCGCCTCGATCAAACGATCGGCGTATCACTCTCCCAGAGTTGGGCAACATAGATGAGGTCAATAGAAGCGTCGACGCCCCAACATTCACCCAGCACGTTTTGTAAGGTTTGGCCCATAAACAAAATATTCTGAATTGCACAGTGAGACGGTGAATAACAGCATGCTGTGACAAGCCCGTGAATCTGGACATCCCAGTAATCAGCCCTTGCCCGCAAGTTGAGTCAACGACCAAGCCAGGGCTTACAAAAGCGGTTATCAGGCCTGCGATGTTGAGCCACGCGATCCCATCACGGGCGGCTATGGTTGCGCGCTCTGCGCCGTTGTCGGTGGACAATATGAATGCAATGCCAATCAACAGTGTATAGATATACTCTTTCGTGAACGGCACGGAGTGCGCGCCTAAAAACATGGGCAGCAGAGAAGTGCAGAGCCAAAAAAGCACGAAACTTGGAAGCAGGAGGCGGGGTGCTTTTGGTACGGCAGCCCCTGAGCTCGCTCGCAAAATATAGCTACCAATGCGCTCGGCAGTGAGGAGCAAAATGCCAAAGGAAGCAAACCGGGTGGTCCATGCGCCGGGGGTGGAGAGTCCCTCGGCCTGTGCTGCATAGCCAGCGTCAGCACCGTTGCTGATGTCTCGCCCGGAAGTCAGGTTGATGACAGCGGTTGCGAGCAAAATGCCATACACGGCAAGGTGCAACCACCCTTCTTCACGCTTGGACGTGAAGTGCAGCACCCCGGCCACAACGAGTAAGGCAAGTAAGGTGACGAACACCAATGCCAAAGGCATCAAAAGCGTCATCAGGTCAAACATGGTTGTGGCTGCTCATGATGGCGTGTGAGGGGTGCATTTGGCGTTGAGCCATGATACATAGAGCGCGTAAGCATAAGATGTGCTTTTGCGCATCAGGACTCACCCATATGAGCAGTTCTACTACCCCATTTCTGAGGCGATATGGCACCTTGATGGCGTGCCTTGGCTTCTTTTTCGCGCTCAAAGCTGGCGCTGTTGAGCAAGCGAGCACTGCTTCTGCGCCTGCCCAGTGCGCGCGCGTGTCGGTGAACACCTGTGGGATTGCGAAGGCGTTGGGTCGTGGCATCAACATGGGCGGCATGCTGGAAGCCCCAGAAGAGGGGGCATGGGGCACGAGGCTCGACCCCGCCTATGTTGATGTTGTGGCTGGCAGATTCAACTCCGTGCGAATTCCGGTCAGGTGGTCTAACCACGCCGACCCTGATGCAGCCGCGGCGATCGACTCATTCTTCTTAGCGCGGGTGACAGCCGTGGTGGATGCCTTTTTGAGCAAAGGCATGTATGTGATCATCGACGTGCACCACTATCAGCAGCTCTTCGGTGAAAAACTTCAAGGCAAGGAGTTTGCCGTCGATGACGCTGTTGTGGAGGCGCGCTTTGTCAATATTTGGCGTCAGCTCGGGCGGCATTTTAAAAATCGATCTGACAAGCTAATTTTTGAGCTTCTGAATGAGCCCGCTGGCCGATTGAATGCAAATGCGTGGAATACATTGGCGCCCAAAGCCTTGGCGGCTGTGCGTGAAAGCAATCCAGAACGTGTGGTGATGATCGGGCCTGTGGATTGGGGGCATCCGCGTGCCTTGCCGTCGTTAAGGGTGCCCGAAGATCGCAACGTGATCGTTACTTTCCACACATATGACCCGTTCAATTTTACCCACCAAGGCGTCGATTATTTGCCGATGAAGCTACCACCAGGCGTCACTTGTTGTGACGAAAAGCAGCGTGCACAGATAGCTGGTCCGATTCAAATGGCGCATGCATGGAGTGCAAAAGCCGGATACCCAGTCTACTTGGGTGAATTTGGTGTGATGAAGGTCGCTGACATCGCGTCCAGAGCAACGTATGCAAAGGCTGTTCGAGGCGAGGCGGAGCGTCTCGGTATATCGTGGGCGTATTGGGACTTCGCGAATGCATTTGGCGTTTATTACCCAAAGACGCGTGATTGGATTGAGCCAATGCGTGCTGCCCTTTCGGATTGAATGCAATGAATAACAGAAGTGATGTTTTGCAGCTGATGAGGTTCATTGCTGCAGCGCTAGTTTTGTACGCTCATCACACGCTCTATTACGCAGAGCGTATTGACAGAAGTTTTCCTTGGTCTTCGCTTGGGCCGCCAGGCGTTGCGCTTTTCTTCATCATCAGTGGCTTGGTGATGGTTGTTTCGACTCAGAGGGTCAATAAAGACATAGACGGTGCCAAGCAGTTCATGTTGCGGAGATTGGTGCGTGTTGCGCCCATGTATTGGCTGGCAACCACGTTGAAGGTGTCAATTGCTTTGATCTTGCCTCACCTGGTGCTGCATAACTCACTCGATGTGGTGAGAACCATCGGCTCTTACTTTTTTATCCCGATGTTCAACCAAAATGGCGTTGTTCAGCCCATTTTGGGCGTGGGTTGGACTTTGATTCACGAGATGTATTTCTACCTTGTCTTTGCCGGGGCCCTCGCAATGGGGTTGCGCCCTGCATGGTGGGTGTCATTGTGCATCGTGCTTGTGTGCGCCAGTGGATTGATTTGGCCAGCAGAGTCAGCGCCGATGCGACTGGTTACTCACACCATTAATTTATATTTTGTCATCGGGATGTGCGCCGGAATCCTGATAACCGGAGATGGCAATACTGCACGGCGACGCTTTTCGTTCAGCTTGATTTTACTTCTACTTGCCGCGCTTGGATGGCATGCGCCCAGCGCCCTGTCACCATTCACGGTTCAACCGGTTGCGCTGGTGTTGGCGGCTGTCATGGTTTTAGCGTATCGCTGGAACCTGCCTTCCTTCATGCAATGGGTCGTGCGCTTAGGGGGAAGCTCTTATGCGCTCTACTTATTCCACACATTTTATTCAACGGCTTGTTTGTTGCTGTTGCATAAACTGATGCCGCAGTGGAGCCCCTGGGGGAACATATGGCTATCTGTCGCCATTGGTGTTCCTGTGGGGCACGTCATCTATGCCGTGATTGAGCGCCCACTTACTGAGCGACTCAATGCAAAGTTCTTCCGCAAAGGCAGCGGATCGTCGAATTAAATGATGCTGGCAATTTTTTTGAGCTGCTCAGGCAGTGCATTGATATTTCGTATTGGCATGTGTCGCCGCCTTTACGCCAGCGCTTGTGCGCTGCGGATTCAACTTTGTACGACGCGCTGACCGCTGATTTGGTCAACCATACGTTCTACGGCATCAACGTCTACTGTAAATCCTTGCCCTTTCGCGTCGCCCACCACAAAAGCATAGCGTGTGCCCAAGGCGTCACAAGCGTCTTTGTAGATGTTGTTGAACCTGAAGGGCGGCTGCAAGACCAGCATGGTGCCGGTTTCTTTCATGCAAACAAAACCATTTGCCAACTGGCTGCCTTCAACGCTGATGACGATCTCTGCTCCGGCGGCATTCTCGATGAAGGTATCTAAATCCACTTCGGCGGGGTTGGCCACGTAAAATCCAAGAGCACTCATTCTCTGTGCGATTTCGGCTTCATTGAGCAGCACACGGGCTTCGCCCGTTGCCCCACGAAGCAGCATCACTCCCTTGAACAGATTTTTGCCTTTTCGCTGGGCAATTCGCTCACGCATTTCACGCCAGCGTGTAATTTTCCCTTGGTTGTAATGCGAATCTGACAAAACCACGATTTTTGACAGATGAGCAACCGGGGGCAGCGTTTCAACATGCACACTGAAAATTTCAGCAAACCGTTTTTGGTGGGTGGTGCACTTGCGATCGATACCAACAGACTTGCCCATGGTCGTGGCCAGCATGGCCAAAGGCATGTCGTCGCGAATCCAGTGACCAAAATAGCGTGAACCAAGCCACGAATGAGCCAACACGCCAGCATCATCAATTGACTCTACGCGGCCAAACTGGTGGTGAAGATCGCCACTGTATGCAATGCCATGCTTAAAGCGCCATTTGTAGAGCGCGCCGTTCATGAGCGTCACGTCACGCAACTCGTAGGCGATGGTTGCTTTGTGTTTGGCAGTACCCGACCGAATGCGCGCGAGCTCGTAAGCCATGGTTGTTCCCATGCCAACGCCCGTGACCTTGTGAAGATCCGCTTTATTGAATATCGCGCAAGGGATTGCAATTTCGCAGGCCGGAAAGATCTCGACAGCCTTGCAAGCTGAATCCGACAGTTGGCGCTCCCCAAGGGCCAGTCTGCTCAGCTTGTTGCTGAAATCGGAAGTGAAAACGAATTTGGACATGCGAGGTGTGGGCTCGAAGCAAGGGGAATTTTGTCAACAAGAGCGCATGCATTGCATCACAGCGTCTTGAAAGGTTTTATGTTGCTTGCTATTTGATGATGCCATGGCTTCTTTGGCCGTGTTTTTTGCAATAGAAGGGGTGTCTGCAATATTGAGTAGGCTCTGTGTCAACGCATCAACGTCGTCTGGATTGAACAGCAGACCATTGACATTGTGATTGACTGCATATGGGAACGGCCCGAAGTCAGGGGCGATTACAGGAGTGCCCAGCGCGAGGGACTCGAGTGCTGTCATGCATCGGCCCTCTGGGAAGCTCTGCCTGGTGGGTGTGACGGTGGCCCAAGCATTGGCGATTTTGCCAAACACTTCGGCCTGCGGCGCTTTGCCTCGGACATCGATGTCTTGAGCGTATGGGCTGTCATTCACGGCCTCACGCAAGGCATCGCACGCAGAGCCCTCACCAAAATAGATCAACTGACCATTTTTTTGTTGCCTGTAACTATGAAAGGCTGTGAGCAGGTCAAAAATGCCCTTTTCGAATTCCACGCGCCCGGCGAAAACGAATAAGGGTGATGGGGAGCGACTCGCGCCCACGTCCTTAGCGAGCGGCGCCGGGATGTCTGCACTGGTGTCGAATTCAAGCAGGCGTGATGGGGTAACCCCCATCTGCAGCAGACAGTCCCGTAAATACGGGCCGTGAGCAATCACTGAGTGCGCTCGGCGTGCAACATATTGATTCAGGTGCTTTGTCAGGCCTGACAATGTGTTTTGGCTCGGGGCGACATGGACCAAGAAAACAAATGGCACGCGAAGCACCTTGGCCACAAGATAATATGCCAGTGCAAAAGGACCTTCTACCCCGCACAATATTATGTCGGGCTTGAATCTCAGGGCGTCAACGAGCATGTTTTTGACAGCCGCTGCGTACTGAAACCGGCGGCCCAGCTTTGACCCTGTGGCCGGACGTGCGCCGTATTCAATGGCTGTGCCCAAGGTGTGAGTGCAGCGACGGTTGGCGCTCCCCACCGAACTCAGGAGCAAATCGCCGGCTTCATCGATCAGGCTGGCTACAGTCAATAAAAACAGATCAGGCCCACCAGAAGGCAACGCGCCGACAGACGAACGGCTCAAAAGGCGCTGTGATTCGGCCACCACCTCGCCACCTTTGGCATATAAGACGCGTTTCGTTCTGGTCGGTAGAGGGTGTTCAGGCATCTCGAGGCTCGGTGAGTCAAGCGTCAGTGTATGTCCATACGCCGCAAGGTACGCCAGCGCTGAAAGGCCAACACGGCCTTTGCTGGCACAAAGTACAGGAACACGAATGTGACCCACCACCGTGGTTCGCTTGGACTGAACTGCGCTTGCTTGAATATTGCTTGGCCGCTCACTCGATCACCTGCGCCGCAGGCTTGCCTTGCCAAGGTGATGAGTTGCTGGTTGACGAACCACATGCAAGAGTCATTCAAGCCCTTCGGCGTTTGGCCACTTTGGGCCCGCGAGCGCATGCGCAAGATGAAGGGTGGGATGGATATCTTTTTTTGCTGGATGGACGACAAACTGCCGCTGACACAGGTTCGCCCCACTGTGGGCGTAGGTGAGAAGTAAACGGGCCCTTGTTCCGCAAGCCTGAACCACAGGTCGAGGTCTTCACCGTGTGACTCGCCGACCGGGAAGCAGGGTTGGTTGGCGTCGAGAACTTGGCGTTGCACTGCAATGCTGCTTGTGAAAAAGACTGATCCTTGCATCCAATGTCGGGGCAGGTCTTTGATGCATGTGCTCGCAGGCGAAGGGGGAAGAACCCACCCGCTGAAGCTGGCGAGCTTTTCTTCGTCAATCGTGCGGTAACCGCTTGCAACGTAAAAAGCGTTGTCGTTGTCTGCAATCAGCGTTGCAAGTGTTTGCAAATGCGCCGGGTGGTACCAGTCGTCCGCATCCAAGAATGAGACCCATTGGCCCGCTGCTGCTGCAATGCCGGTGTTACGGGCCGCTGATACGCCTGCGTTTGGAACTTTCTGCATCCTGACTTTGGGGTGTGCCAAAGCAGTGATGATCTGCGCGCTCGAGTCTGTTGAGCCGTCGTCAACGATCACCACCTCAAAGTCTTGGAACGTTTGTTCGAAAACAGATTGCAGTGTTCTTTCGATGTAAAGCTCTTTGTTGTAAAGAGGAATGACGATCGAAAAGAAGGGAGGGCTTTTTGAGCTGCTCATGTCTGAATCCAGCTTTGCGCTTTGTTTGTTACTCAGGCAGCAGTCGCCCGCGCAGTTTGGGAGCGAACCGCACAATGAGGCTTGATGCCTCACCGCCCAAAGTTTTTGGAAGTAGGGCTACAACGCCGAGGCACGCGGTGGCGTGGCATGCGCTCAAAATGATGAGTTTGAGCAAGGGGGGCAATGAGTCGTTCAATGCACGATCTGCGAAAAAATGAACCGCATAGATCAGACCGCAGAATGATAGCCCTCGAAGCATTTGTTTGAAAACAAATGGCATTTTGATGTCAATGAGATGCCCCGCAACGCCGCCAACAACAAGACCCCTGAGCAGCAGCAGAGCAGAGGTTACCAACGCTGCGTAAAAGACGCCAAGCTTGGCAAAGGCAAAGTATGCGATTGCTGCGATGGGAATCAGTGGGATTTGCAGCAGCATTTCATAGCGCGCTTTACCCATGTTCCAAAGAACAGGCGTAGACATGCCCCACATGACATATGCAGGCATTCCCATGAAAAGTGCAGCTAATACTGGGGCGGCGCCATTCCAGGTCTTGCCATAGAAAAGCTGGATCAGGTTGGGCGCATTCAGTGCCAAAGAAAAGAAAACAGGCAATAGCACAACCCAAATAATCGCTAATATCTCACCAAACGCCTTTGATTGCTGGCTGGCTTGTCCCTGCACTTTGGATCCAACACGCAAAAACACGGGTTGTAGGGCACTGATCAGCAAAGAGTTTGGCATGTTCGCCAAGTTATAGCCGGCGTTGTACAGCCCAAGGGCGCCAGCATCGAGCTGGCGCCCGATGATGCCTCGGTCAATGTTGTTGCATGCCCAATTAACAAGGTTGGTGACGAAGGCGGTACTTCCGATGCGTGTGATTTCCCTCGCTTGAGGTGACTTCCAAAGCGGTTTGAGCGAGTGAGGCCTGCAAAGGTATGTTCCGATGCTACCCACAATCGCCTGGCTAATCCAAGCTGCCAAAAGGGCCTTGACACCAAACCCCATGAGAGCGCATGGGATGCCGACGCCTATGTAGCCTATGGCATAAGAAAAAAACTGAATGATGCCCGGCGCTTTGAAATTCAACTCTCGGTTCATCAGGTAGCCACTGACAGCGGCAAAGCCGTTTAAGACGCAGACAATTGGCATCCACTGCACAATTTCTATCACGCGATCGTCTTGAAAATATTGGCCTGCTAAATCAGCAGAGCTGTAGAGCCCCGCAGCAGCAACAAAGGCCACGGTCATTTGCCAAGTAAAGGCAAATCGAATGTCTTCGTCACTGACTTCTGACAATTGCCCTAAGCTCCACGCAAAGCCGAATGTTGCAATGAAGTAGCTGAATGTGAACACCACGAGGCCCATCCCGAAAACCCCGTATATTTCTGGCCCAAGCATTCTGGCAAGAACAACTTGAGCGATCAGTTGTAAGCCGAAGCGTCCGATGGTGGTGAGCGTGCTCCATTTCACTGCTGAGACGCTTGCTTTTGCTAAGCTGGACATAGGTGATTTTGGTTCGACGAAAGGGCGCTTTGGGTGTGGTTGCTCTCAACTTCTGTTCATTGTCGCACTGATGTGTGACTTGACGTTCGGCCAATTGGCTGGTGTGCATGGCTTGAAGGTGAGGGTCCCTGCTTGCAGGGGCGGCGTGCTCGGTGGCGGTGCATTTTTCAGTTGCGCGCATTTCGTCAAACTGTCACCAATTTGGCTTATGCGAAACCTGGTTGCTTGTTTTGAGGTTTGGCGAGATCGAGTTTTGAAGCCTGAAGCCTTGGGCTGAATACAATCAAGTTATGACGCACCCTAACATTGACCGCTTGCAGCCCATTGCCTTGCCGCAAACGTCTTCCCAAGAAGTCGCCGCGATAGGGCTGGTGACCCTAGGCTACCTGTGCATGTATGCGCCCACGTATGCGGGCCTGAACGACAAGGTGTGGTCAGTTGTAGGGCAAGGCCACGGCCCGCTGATGCTGGCTTTGGCCCTGTGGCTGGCTTGGCAGCGTTTGCCGGCTTTGAAAGCCCTTGACCGACAGGTTTCAATGTCTGCCGCGTTGGTGGCGTGTGGCAGCGTGGCCTTGGGCCTGGTGATGTACGTGCTGGGGCGTTCGCAAAGCCATTTCGGTTTGGATGCAGGTTCGCAATTGCCGATGCTCATTGGCTTCGTGCTGTTCTACGCTGGCTGGCGCGGACTGAAGGTGATGTGGTTGCCGCTCTTGTTCGTTCTGGTGCTGGTGCCTTTGCCCGGTTCGGTGGTTAGCGCCCTGACGGGGCCCTTGAAGGCGGCCGTGTCTTATGTGGCCGAAGAGGCTTTGTTCCATGTGGGCTACCCGGTGGGCCGCGAGGGCGTCACGCTCAGCATTGGTTCATACAAGCTCTTGGTGGCCGATGCCTGCGCGGGCTTGAATTCGATCTTCGCCCTTGAAGCCGTGGGTGTGTTCTACATGAGCGTTGTCAACCACACCAACAAGCTGCGCAATGTCTTGCTGAGCCTGTTCATCGTACCGATCTCGTTCGCTGCCAACGTGGTGCGTGTGATGGTGCTGGTGCTCATCACCTTCTATTTTGGTGACGAGGCAGGCCAGGGCTTTGTGCACGGCTTTTCGGGCATTTTGTTGATGATGGTGGCCACGTTCTTCACGTTGATGCTCGACACCGGCTTGGGCTACTTTTTCAAGTCGAACAGGCCTGACGCGGCCGCTGCGAAGGGGCAAGCATGAAGCGCCGCATGCGGATGATCGGGGCCGGGCTTCTGGCTGCAGCCATGTTCACGGCAGCGTTTTTGGGTTGGCATTTCACCCCTCGTGAGTACCTCGCGAACGTGCGGCCTGCGGTGAACCTGGAGGCCATGCTGCCCCAGCAGTTCGGCGATTGGGAGCTCGATGGCTCGATCACGCCGTTGGTGGTTGACCCGTCTCAGCTTGAGCTCATTGACCGCATTTACAGCCAGACGGTGTCGCGCACATACAGAAACGCGCAAGGGCACCGCGTGATGTTGACGATGGCGTACGGCCGGGACCAGAGCGAGTCTCTGCAGTTGCACACGCCTGAGTTTTGTTACCCGGCGGTGGGCTATGCGGTCACGCCGTCTCGCTACGAAACGATCCCCCTCAGCTTCAAGCCAGCACACCCCGTGGTGAAGCTGGTGGCGACGCGGCATGAGCGAATCGAGCCCATCACGTATTGGGTGACCATGGGCGATTACGTGACCAATGGCGGTCCGCGCGACCGCCGGAACGTGCGCTTCAAATATGGGTTTGAAGGCTTCATCCCTGACGGGGTGCTGGTGCGTATTTCCACCATTGGCTCAGATGTGGACGCCGAATACGCTCTGCAACGTGAGTTCATCGATGGCTTGTTCACGGCCATGCGGCCCGAAGCGCGCAATCGCTTGGCCGGAACGCTCGTTTACTGAGGCTTTTCCGGACAGACCCCTCCAAGGAGGGGCCCTTGTCGGGCTGGTTCCCCACGCTCAGGGGGTAGGTCAAGCGGCAGGGTGGTTGTAACCTTGTTGTAATCGTTGGATTGCTTACAAGGAAGGCCCCACCATGACCATCGTGAAGAAAATGCTGGCAGCAACTGCCCTGACATTCGGGGCCTTCGCTGCGATGTCGTCCGCCAATGCCGCCTACACCGTGCTGGCGCAAGACGCCACGCTGACTGCTGCCCCAGGCAGTGGTTTGGGCGTGTTCGAAACCGTCGACTTCACCCTGGGTGGTGCTGGCAGCTTCACGCTGCAATTGACAGCCGACTCGCTCAGCGCCATCACGGACGTGTACCTGTTCAAGTCTGACGATGCTTCTAACTTCATCGCGGTTTCGTCGGGTTCGGCCACCACCAACACTCTGACCTACACCTACAACAACCTGGCCGGCGGCTCGCAAGCCTACTTCGCCCAGGTGTGGGGCACGACCGGCGCTTTGGCCAACGTGTCGTACTCGGTGAGCCCTTCGGCCGTGCCCGAGCCCGAGTCTTACGCACTGGCCTTGGCTGGCCTGGGCGTGGTCGGCATGCTGTCGGCGCGCCGCCGTCGCTCGGTTTGAAGCCAACCGCCCGAACACATTCAGGAGCTTGACATGAACAAACTCATCATCGCCGCCGCCCTGGCATTGGGCGCCTCCAGCGCCTTCGCTTTGCGTGGCACTACGCCAGTCGTGATCACGGCGCCGTCCGTCGCCACCACCTTCACCACAGGTGCTTTGGCGGAGGGCCAGACCGACACGATCACTTTCACCCTCGCTTCGAAGGTGGACGACCTCTTCATCGTGGACTTGACTGGTGCTTCGTATGCCAACACCACGTTCGCGCTGTACAGCGGCAGCACCCTGCTGACGCCCACGACGACGCCCACCGGCGTGTTGTCGATCGCGGCCGACTACGATGGTTTGACCGTGGGCAGCACCTACAAAATCGTGCTGAGCTCGGCTGTGGCTTCGGGCTACAAGATCTCGTCGCTCGACAAGGTCACCGACGTGTCGACCTCGTCGGTGCTGGGTACTTCGCTGCCTGGCGGCGTCGGCACGGTGCCTGAGCCTGAAACGTATGCCCTGGCCCTGATCGGCCTGGGCGTGGTGGGTGCCACGATGGCCCGCCGCCGCAAGCAGCAAGCCTGAGGCTTCGCCCTCGCGCATGAAAAAGCCGGGCATGCCCGGCTTTTTTGCGTTCAGGGCGCTTCTGGTTCAGCGCTCAGGGTGGCGGCTGCGTGGCCTCAAGCCAGCAAGCGCGCCAATGAGGCGCTGGCGATGTCGCCCACCTGCTGCAAGAACTCGACGCCCATGTCGGCCGTGAAGCGAGTGGCGTCGGGCGAGCCCAGCACCAACAGGCCGAAGGTGCTGCCCGTGTGGCGCAGCGGGATCATGGCGACCGAGGTCACGGTGTCGTCCAGCCATTTGCCGGCTTCAAAGCCCGAGTTGATGCCGCAGTAGGGCACGGTGAGGCTGGCGGTGAAGCTCTTGGCGTCGTCGCTCACGCCTTGGGTGGCGCTGAGTTCGCTCAGGCCTTCGCGCAGCGCTTGTGCGGGCGTGGCCCAGATGCGCACCGCAGCCTGGGGGATCAAGAACTCGTGGCGCAGCCGGTCGAGCATGACTTCGGGCAGGTGGGCGTCGTCGTGCGTGAGCAGCACGGCGCGCACCCAGCGGTGCAGGCGGTCGGCAATGGCTTCGTTTTCTTGGCTGTGCCGAATCATGTCCATGATGCGGCGTTCCATGCCCTTGAGCTTGTCACGCAGCATTTCCATTTGGCGCTCTTGCAGCGAGACGGCGCGCTGGCCGTGCGGGCTGGTGAGCTGGATAGACGCCAGCAGCTGCGCGTTGCGTTCGAAAAAGCCGGGGGTGTGGACGAGGTAGTTGGCGATCTCGTCTTCGGTGATGCCTTGCAAGGTCATGGTGGGGGTGCTCAGAGGTCAGGGACGTCGATCTCGCCGTCAAACACTTTGACAGCAGGACCGGTCATCAAAACAGGGTGGCCGATGCCAGCCCACTGGATGGTGAGGCGGCCGCCGGGCATGTCAACGTGCACGGTCTCGTCCAACCAACCCAGGCGAATGCCGGCCACGACGGCGGCGCAGGCGCCCGAGCCGCAGGCCAGTGTTTCGCCGGTTCCGCGTTCGAACACGCGCAGCTTGATGTGGCCGCGGGTGAGCACTTCCATGAAGCCGGCGTTGACGCGGCGCGGGAAGCGGGGGTGGGCTTCGATTTGGGGGCCAAGCTCTTCAACCGGGGCGTGCTCGACGCTGTCCACGCGCAGCACGGCGTGGGGGTTGCCCATCGACACCACCGCCAAATCGACCGGGTGGTTGGCCAGTGGCACGGGCCAGAGTTCGCAGCCGTTGACGATTTGCGGGGTGAGGCCAGCGCCGTCAAAGGGCACTTCTTCGGGCACGAGGTAGGGCGCGCCCATGTTCACGGTGACGCGGCCATCGGCCTGCAGGCGGGGCTCGATGAGCGCCTTCATGGTCTGCACGCGGATGGTGTCTTTGGTGGTCAAGCCGGTGTCGTGCACGAAGCGGGCGAAGCAGCGCGCGCCGTTGCCGCATTGCTCGACCTCGCCACCATCGGCATTCATGATGCGGTAGGTGAAGTCGATGTTCTGGGCAGCGTTGCCGGGCTCGACGATGAGGATCTGGTCGGCGCCGATGCCAAAGCGCCGGTCGGCCAGAAAGCGGTATTGGGCCGGGCTCAAAGGCAGCGGCCCGCGGGTGGCGTCGAGCACGACGAAGTCGTTGCCCGCGCCGTGCATCTTGGTGAAACGCAGCTTCATGGCTGCATTATCAGCCTGTTGCCGCGATCAAAGGGCGCTGCGCTTGCGTGCGACGAAGATGGCAGCCAGGCCCAGGGCTGCCAAGGCCAGGGCGCTGGGTTCGGGCACGGTGCCAGCGCCCAAGCCGATGTCGCCGCCTGCTTGGAGGTGCACGCTGCCACCCGTGCCAGGTTCGGCCGTGGCCAAGATGGCGCGAATGCCGTCAAGGTCAAAGGTGCGCACGAACAGGCCGCTGGTGACGGGGTAGGGCGTGGGCAGCTTCACGTCAGAGGCCAGCAGCAGCGAGTTGCCCGCGGTGAAGGTGTAGCTGGGGGCGTCGAGCAGCAGGTGGTTGAGGATGAGGTCGCCGGTGGCGCTGAGATTGATCTCGCCGTCAGACCAGATGCGGGCGGTGTCGTCTTGGCCATTGAGGCCCAGGTTGCCATCGCACTGCAGGCTGAAGCCGCTGGCGTCGCTGGCGCGCAGTGCGCCCGAGCACGTGATGTCCACTTGTTGCACCGAGCCTGCCGCGTGGGCGGCCAAGGGCAAGAAAGTGGCAAGGGCCGTCAAGGCGGCGGCCGCCAGGCGTTGGGGGCTGTGGTGCATGGTGTGCTTCCTGAGGGTTTGTTTATCCGTTCATGCTAAGCCCGTCGCGTGACAGAAAAATGGCCAGACCATGAGGTGAAAGCGCGGCCTTGCGGGCTGGATGGGCCCTGCGAGTCTCGGCATTTGGCCGCGGCCTTGCATTACAGTGCAAACGCGTGAAACCGATCAAAGTGGATACACAGATGCAAGCGTTGAATAATTCTCCGTCCAAAGTCGCTGTCGCGGGCCTGGGCTACGTTGGCATGTCGATGGCAGTGTTGCTGGCCAAGCGTCACCAGGTGGTGGCCGTTGACTTGGTGCCTGAGCGGGTGGCGATGGTCAATGCCAAAACATCACCGATTGAGGACCACGAGATCACCCAGCACTTGCAAAACGAGGTGCTGAACCTGCGCGCCACCACGAACGGCGCGCAAGCCTATGCCGACGCCGAATTCGTGGTGATCGCCACCCCGACCGACTACGACACCGTCACCAACCGCTTCAACACCCGCAGCGTGGAGGCGGTGATCAAAGAGGTCATGGCCGCCAACCCCAAGGCGGTGATGGTGGTCAAGTCAACGGTGCCGGTGGGTTTCACACAAGACGCCAGCGAGCGCTTGGGCACGCAAAACCTGATGTTCTCGCCAGAGTTTTTGCGCGAGGGCCGGGCTTTGCACGACAACCTCTACCCCAGCCGCATCGTGGTGGGTGAGCAATCCGACAGGGCCCAGCGCTTTGCCAACCTGTTGAAAGAGGCCTCACTCAAGCCCGACGTGCAGGTGCTGTTGACCGATTCGGCCGAAGCCGAGGCCATCAAGTTGTTCGCCAACACCTACCTTGCCATGCGGGTGGCGTATTTCAATGAGCTGGACACCTATGCGCAAACGCATGGCTTGAACACCCGCCAGATCATCGACGGCGTTTGCCTTGACCCGCGTGTGGGTTCGCACTACAACAACCCCAGCTTTGGCTATGGTGGCTATTGCCTGCCCAAGGACACCAAGCAGTTGCTGGCCAATTACAGCTCGGTGCCCCAGAATTTGATCGAAGCCATCGTGTCGTCCAACACGACCCGCAAGGACTTCGTGGCCGACAGCATCTTGGCCGGCAAGCCCAAGGTGGTGGGCATTCACCGTTTGATCATGAAGGCCGGCAGCGACAACTTCCGCGCCAGCTCGATCCAGGGCGTGATGAAGCGCATCAAGGCCAAGGGCGTCGAGGTGATCTTGTATGAGCCCGTGCTCGAAGAAGACCACTTCTTTGGCTCGCGCGTGGTGCGTGACTTGGCGGCCTTCAAGCAAGAAGCCGATGTGATCGTGGCCAACCGCAAGTCGCCCGAACTTGACGACGTGCTCGACAAGGTCTACAGCCGCGACTTGTTCGGTCAGGACTGAGGCCTCGCCGCCTGTGTTCAGGCCGTGATGTGAAAGCGTTGCACGGTCTTGGACAGGTCCATGGCTTGCTGGCGCAGGCTGTCGGCGGCGGCGGCCGATTGTTCGACCAGCGCGGCGTTTTGCTGCGTCATTTGGTCGAGCTCGGTCACCGAGTGGCTGACCTGCACGATGCCACTGGACTGCTGGCGCGTGGCTTCGGCGATCTCGCCCATGGCCTGGGTGACGCGGCCAATCGACTCGACGATCTCCTTCATGACGGCGCCGGCCTCACGCACCTTTTGCGAGCCCAGCTCGACGCGCTCGACCGATTGGCCGATCAGTGCCTTGATCGCACGCGCGGCCTCGGCGCTGCGTTGGGCCAGCGAGCGCACCTCGCCGGCCACGACCGCAAAGCCGCGGCCTTGCTCGCCGGCGCGGGCGGCCTCGACGGCCGCGTTCAGCGCCAAGATGTTGGTCTGGAAGGCGATGCCGTCGATGACGCCGATGATGTCGGCGATCTGGCGTGAGGCGGCGCTGATGTCCTCCATCTGGCTGACCACGCTTTCAACGACGGCGCCTCCCTGACCGGCGCGCTGGCTGGCGGTGTCGGCCAGGAGGTTGGCCACATTGGCCGATTCGGCCGAGTGCTCCACCGTTTTGCTCAGTTGGTCCATCGACGAGGCCGTGTCCTGCAAATTGGCGGCGGTTTGTTCGGTGCGGTTGGACAGGTCTTGGTTGCCAGCCGCAATTTCGGTGCTGGCCGTGAGCATGCTTTCAGACGATTCGCGCACGGAAGACACCATCTCACGCAGGCCTTCTTGCATGGCGCGCATCGAGGTCATCAGGCGGGCGATTTCGTCTTTGCCGCACAGGGTGATGTCGCGGGTGAGGTCGCCGTGGGCAATGGCCTGGGTGATTTCTTCGGCGCGACTCAGGGGGCCGGTGATGGAGGCAATGGTCAGGCCCATCAGGGGCAGGAAGATCAGGCCAGGCGAGAGCAGCAGACCCCACAGCATGGCCAGGGTCTGGGTGACGGCCGCGGCGGCCTTGGTGCGGCGGGCTTCGGCCAGCTTCATGATGTCTTGGTTGAGCTCAATGACGGTGCGTTCGACGCTGTCGGCATCGGCACGTGCAGGTTCACTCGATTGGTAGGCCTCGGCCGCGGCGGTGATGGTGCCCGAGGCGACCAGGTCCAGCGTGCTTTCAAGGGCTTTGCCGTAGCTGGCCAGTTTGGCGCTCAAGGCCTTGGCCTTGTCTTGCAGTTCGGGCGTGGGCGCCGCGGCGGCCAGGTCTTGTGTGCTTTGGATGGTGGCTTGGAGCGAGGCCTTCCAGGCCTTGACTTCGCCTTCGGCAGACACCGAATCGCCCGTGTTGATGATGGCGGCCTTTTCATGGCCACGCAGGGCGCTGATGTTCAGGGCCAGGGTGGTCATGCGCTGGGTGGCGACGAACTCTTGCTGGGTGAAGGCGTCAAATTCTGACTTGAGTGAGAGCAACTTCCAGCTCATGCCACCGCCCACCAGGGTGCCGATGAACACGACCAAGGCCATGCAAGCGAGCAAGCGCGATCGAATCGAGAAGCCGCGAAGCCATGTGATCCAAGCCATTTCAAGTGTCTCCTGTGCGTTCTACACAAGGCACTTCGGCATTTGGTGCACCATCTTGAGTCAATACAGGCTGTGCTGGCCTTCAGGGCGGGTTTTGAAGCGCTTGTGGACCCAGAGGTATTGGGCCGGTTGTTTGAGGATCTCGCCTTCGATGAAGCGGTTCATGCGGGCGGTGTCGGCCACGGCGTCAAGCGTGGGGAAGCCTTGCAGGGCGGGCAGAAAACGCACGCGCCAGCCCTGGCCACGGGGCAGCACTTCGGCAATGACGGGCTGCACCACCATGTTCAGCATGCGGGCCATGCGCGATGGCGCCATGAGCGTGGCCGCTTCGACGCCAAAGAAGGGCACGAAGGCGGCGTCTTTGTGGCCGAAGTCCATGTCGGGCAGGTTGAAGAAGCCGCGGCCGTCTTTGATGGCGCGCAGCAGGGGCTTGACCGAATCGCTGCGCGGGAAGATCTCGGCGTCGCCAAAACGCAGGCGGCCGCGCTTCATGAGCTGGTCCATGAGCGGGTTGCTTTGCGTTTGGTAGATCGAGGCGCCCGGGCGCTTTTGGCACAGCAAGATGGCAGCCCCGGCCACGTCGAGGCCCACGAAGTGCGGGCACAGCCACATGGTGGGGCGGCCGTGGGTTTGCATTTCGCGTTCGGCCAGTTCGATGTCGCCTTCGACCTGGATCAGGCGTTTGAGGCGTTCGGGCGAGGCCCACCACAGCACAGCACGGTCGAGCAGGCTTTGCGTCAGCCAGGCAAAGTGCTGGCGCAGCAGGGCTTCGCGCTCGGCCACTGGCATGGCCGGAAAGCACAGTTCGAGGTTGCGCAGGCCAATGCGGCGGCGCGAGCCCGCCAGGCGGTAGAGCAGCGCGCCCAGCGCCCGTGAGAAGGCAGCCAGCACCGGCAGGGGCAGCCAGTGCAGCAGCCACAGCAGGCCCAGGGCCAGGCGGATGCCGGCTTGGCTCATGGGCGGGCCTCGGCGCTGGTCAGGATCTCTGCGCGAGGCGCTTTGTAGCGGTTGTAGCCCCACAGGTACTGCTCGGGTGCTTGCATGATCATCTCTTCCATCAGCCGGTTCACGGCGGCGGCCGATTCTGCCGCATCCCCTGCGGCCAGCACCGCTTCGATGGGCGCCGGCACCCGCGCCGCGTGCACGATGTACTGGCAGCCGTGCCGCTGGCGCTGCCAGGCGTTCAGGCGCTCGCCCCGCAGCAGCACCACGGCGCAGCCGGTCTGCGCCACGAGCTTGGCGGCCATGGTCATGGTGTAGGCGCTTTGGCCAAAGAAGGGGGCCCAGGCGCCCATGCCTTCGGGCGGGACTTGGTCGGGCAGCAGGCCCACCGTGTCGCCTTTTTTGAGGGCGCGCAGCATGCTGCGCACGCCGCTGAGCGTGGCCGGGCTGGTGAGCATGCCCGGGCGGTTGCGGGCGTTTTTCATGAGCTCGGCCAGCCAGGCCTGTTTGGCGGGCCGGTACAGCGCGGTGACGGGTTTGACGCTGCCAAAGCGCTCGGCATAGGCTTGCGCTGTGACCTCAAAGCAGCCCAAGTGGGGCGTGAGCAGCAGCAGGCCTTTGCCTTCGCTCAGCGCCTGGTCGACCACCTCGGGGTGGCGCCACTGCACGGCGTGGCCCCAGGGGCGCTCAGGGCGGCCCCACAGGCGGGGCAGCTCGCCCACCATCTTGCCGGCGTGGCCCACGGCCTGCCAGCGCTGCCACACGCTCAGGCCGGCCTGGCCCGTGTGCGCCTTGAGTCGCCCGCGGTAAGAGGGTGAGAGCAGGTAAGCCAGCCAGCCCAGCAGCGCACCCAAGGGGTGCAGCAGGGCCAAAGGCCAGTGCGAGAGCGTGAAAAACAAACGGCGCATGTTGGTTTGAGGGGCGAAACCCTGCGATCTTCGCAGATACCCGGTGTGTCAGATGCGTGACGATTGGCTACACTTGTCAGATCGCCGAGTTAACAGGACAACTTGCGGGGCGATTCACAAATGCCGCTAAAGCGTTCGCCGCTGCGCAGAGAAGTGTCTCGACAGCCCCGGCGACGCCGAGGTCTATCAACATCATTTCTCTGGAGCTCCACACCGTGGCGAACGATTTCCTCTTCACTTCCGAATCGGTCTCTGAAGGTCACCCCGACAAGGTCGCTGACCAGATCTCTGACGCGATCCTGGACGCCATTTTCGAGCAAGACCCCCTCTCGCGCGTGGCCGCCGAGACCCTGTGCAACACCGGTCTGGTGGTGCTGGCCGGTGAAATCACCACCCAAGCCAACGTCGACTACATCCAGGTGGCGCGCGACACCATCAAGCGCATTGGCTACGACAACACCGAGTACGGCATCGACTACAAGGGTTGCGCCGTGCTGGTCGCTTACGACAAGCAATCGAACGACATCGCCCAAGGCGTGGACCGCGCCTCTGACGACTTCCTGAACCTGGGCGCTGGCGACCAAGGCCTGATGTTCGGCTATGCCTGCAACGAAACGCCCGAGCTGATGCCCGCGCCCATTCACTACGCGCACCGCCTGGTCGAGCGCCAAGCCCAGCTGCGCAAGGACGGCCGTCTGCCCTTCCTGCGCCCTGACGCCAAGAGCCAGGTGACCATGCGTTACGTCGATGGCAAGCCCCATTCGATCGACACCGTGGTGCTGTCCACCCAGCACGACCCCGATCAAAGCGAGTCGCAAACCAAGATGAAGGACTCGTTCATCGAGGCCATCATCGAAGAGATCATCAAGCCCGTGCTGCCCAAGGAAATGCTGCAGAACACGCGCTACCTGGTCAACCCCACCGGCCGTTTCGTGATCGGTGGCCCGCAAGGCGACTGTGGCCTGACCGGCCGCAAGATCATCGTCGACACCTACGGCGGCGCTTGCCCGCACGGTGGTGGCGCGTTCTCGGGCAAAGACCCCTCGAAGGTGGACCGCTCGGCCGCGTACGCCGCCCGCTACGTGGCCAAGAACATCGTGGCCGCTGGCCTGGCCACGCAGTGCCAAGTGCAAGTGGCCTACGCCATTGGCGTGGCCAAGCCCATGAATATCACCGTGTACACCGAAGGCACGGGTGTGGTGTCTGATGAGAAGCTGTCAGCCCTGGTGGCCGAGCACTTCGACCTGCGCCCCAAGGGCATCATCCAGATGCTCGACCTGCTGCGCCCCATTTACAGCAAGACCGCCGCTTACGGTCACTTCGGCCGCGAAGAGCCTGAGTTCACGTGGGAGCGTACGGACAAGGCGGCCGCGCTGCGTGCAGCGGCTGGCCTGTAAGGACAGCATCCGCCGTGAGCCACAAGGCTCAGCCGTGTTCAGCAAAAAGCCCGCTTGAAGCGGGCTTTTTGCATGGGGCCGTGCGCGTGGCTCAGCCGCGTTGGCGGCGGCGCAAGGCCACACCGCTGATCAACAAACCGGCCAGTGCCAGGCCCCAGGTTTCGGGCTCAGGCACAGCAGGCGTGGTGCCGGGGGTGCTGCCCGGCAGGCTGTTGCCGTTGATCCAGGCGCCGGCCAGGAAGCCATAGCCTTGCACGGTGTCGGTGTCGTTGGTGAAGGTCAGCGTCAGGAAAGCATCGCGGGAGGTTTGTGGGTGGGCTTCGCTCAGGCGAGCCTGCTCCAAACCGATGTAAGAGATGCCGGCGCTGTTCAGTGCGCTTTGACGCAGCAGGCTGTCACCTTGGTTGGCTGCGATGTAGGCGGCAAATTGGTCGCCGCCGATCAGGGCCGCATAGGCTGTGAATTGGCCGTCGCAGCTGGGGCAGGCCGCGGCATCGAGCAGGTTCAGGCCGATGTAGGCACCGGCGTGGATGGTGACGCTGGTGTGCGCATCGATCAGCAGGGTGTTTTGCACGCTGCTTGGCACGCCGTTGTTCAAGTTGAGTGCGCCGATGTTGCCCTCGGCATAGCCGAAGAAGCCCGATTGTGCGGCCGTGCTGACCGTTGCCTTGATCAGGTTCTGCGCGATTTCAGCGGTTGCGCTTTGCCCGTTGGCCGACACGCTGACAGGGGTTTGGGTGGTGTCAAAGGGAGAGCCAAATTCCCCGGTCGTCAGGGTCGACGAGGTAGTGAAGCCGATGGCGGCGCTGTTGCTGGGGTTCTGGCTGTTGTCGATGTTGATCGCGGTGAGCGAGCCAATGAAGCTGTCGGCGCCGTTGTTGAGGCTGTAGCCACCCGTGCCGTTGACTTCAAAGCGCAATTTGCCCAGCATGGCTGTGCCTTCATAGCTGGCGGCCATGGCGTTGGAGCAGGCCAGGGCGGCGGTCAAAAGGCCGAAAGCGGCCAGCGTGGCGGGGCGAGGAAGGCGGGTGGTCATGCGGATGGTGTCCCTGATGTTTACAAATTGAAATGCCTTATGAATGTACGGGTCTTTGGGGGCGGCAGGGGGGGGCATTTCGTGAGCACCCCCTGGTCAGGGGCGTTGGCTGGTTGACTGCTTCGAGCGCGGCTTTGCCATCCGAGGCGCGCAACAAAGTCTCAACTCGGGCTTTATTTGGGTGTTAAACACGCCGCCAACTCTCTAGCATCGGAGGTTCGTTGAACGGTGCAATGGTCGCCTCGTCGGCTCAGGTTGGTCATGCTCAAAAAAATCCCCATCCACCAGTTGCGAGTCGGCATGTACGTCCATGAGGTGTGCGGCTCGTGGATTGAGCACCCATTCTGGCGCACCTCCTTTTTGCTGCAAACGCCGGAGCAATTGGCCAAGCTGGCTGTGGTCAAAGAGCTGGTGATCGACACGGCCAAGGGCCTGGACGTGCAGGCCCAGCCGCAAGCCGAGGTGCAAACCTTCGATGACGTGGAAGTGCCTGCCGACAGCGTGCCCGCGCCTGTGGCCGCCTTGACACCCGACCAGACCCCGGCTAAAGCCACCCGCACCTTCCAGCAAGAGATTGCGCGGGCCACCAAGATCGTGGCGCAGTCGCGCACGGCCATGAAGTCGATGTTCCAGGACGTGCGCCTGGGCAAAGCGGTGAACGCCGAGCATTGCCTGCCCGTGGTCGACGAGATCACGCAGTCGGTGAACCGCAACCCCGGCGCCATCGTCAGCCTGGCGCGCCTCAAAACCAGCGACGACTACACCTACATGCACTCGGTGGCGGTGTGCGCCTTGATGGTGTCGCTGGCCAACCAGCTGGGGCTGAGCGAGAGCGACACCCGCGAAGCCGGTTTGGCCGGCCTGGTGCACGACCTGGGCAAGGCCATGATGCCGCTGGAGGTGCTCAACAAGCCCGGCAGCCTCACGACAGCCGAGTTCACCATCATGAAAGGCCACCCCGAGGCGGGCTACCGCATGCTGGTGGAAGGCAAGGGCGTGGGCCCCGTGCCTTTGGACGTGTGCTTGCACCACCACGAAAAGGTCAACGGCAAGGGCTACCCCAAGGGCCTCAAGGGCGACGAGATCAGCGTGTTTGCCAAGATGGGTGCGGTGTGCGATGTGTACGACGCCATCACCTCGAACCGCCCCTACAAAGCGGGGTGGGATCCTGCCGACTCGATCCAGAAAATGGCGCAATGGGCCAAGGATGGCCACTTTGACGAGGCGATCTTCCAGGCCTTCGTCAGGAGCATCGGCATCTACCCGACCGGTTCGATGGTCAAGCTGCAGTCGGGCCGCTTGGGCGTGGTCGTCGAGCAGGGCCCGCGCTCGTTGCTGAGCCCGGTGGTGCGCACGTTTTTCTCGACCAAGTCGAACGAGCCCATCGCACCCGTGCTGGTGGACCTCCACAGCAGCACCGACCGCATCGTGTCGCGCGAATCACCTGCCGACTGGGGCTTCCAGCACCTCGATAAGCTCTGGCAGCTCCAGGACTGAGCTCACTGCTTGGACAGGCTCAGGCCGGCGTGTTCGCGCAGGGGGTGGAAGTGCACCTGGGGGTGGCGCTCGGAGGTGAGGCGCAGGTCGTAAGCCGAAGTCATCATGTAGGCCAGGGTGTCGGCCGCATCCAGGGCCAGCTTGCTGGCGTTCTCATCCGTGAACTTCTTGAGCGCGGACGGGGTTTCCGCCGTGATCCAGCGCGCGCCCACAAAACGGCAGGGCATGAGGCGGATGTCGACGCTGTACTCGGCCTTGAGGCGGTGTTGCACCACTTCGAACTGCAGCTGGCCGATGGCGCCCAGCAACATCGAGCCGCCGACTTCGGGTCTGAAGACTTGAATGGCGCCTTCTTCGCCCAACTGCATCAAACCAGCCTGCAATTGCTTGCTTTTCATGGGGTTGGCCAATTCAACCGTTTGGAACAGTTCGGGCGCGAAAAACGGCAGGCCGGTGTATTGCAGGGTGATGCCGTCGGTGATGGTGTCGCCCAGCTGCACGCCGCCGTGGGTGGTGAAGCCAATGATGTCGCCAGCAAAGGCCTCGTCGACCGCTTCTCGGCGCTGCGACAGGAAGGTCACCACCGAGGTGGGGCGCAACTCTTTGCCGTTGCGCTGCACCTTGAGCTTCATGCCGGGCGTGTACTTGCCCGAGCACACGCGCACGAAGGCGATGCGGTCGCGGTGGGACGGGTCCATGTTGGCCTGCACCTTGAAAACCACGCCCGAGAAGTTCTCCAGCTCGGGCAGCACCTCTTTGTGCGAGCCGTCTTTTTCGGTGCTCAGACGGGGGCGGGGCGCGGGGGCCAGGTCCACCAAGGCGTCGAGCACTTCTTGCACGCCGAAGTTGTTCACCGCCGAGCCGAAGAACACGGGGGTTTGCTTGGCGGCCAGGAACAGCTCCAGGTCGAACGCGGGGGCCGCTTCTTTCATCAGCTCCATATTGGCTTCGGCCAGCTCCCAGTCGTGGCCGAACTTGGCGTGTAGCTTGTCGCGCTCAGCCAGGGGCACGGTTTCATCGTCGTCGCCGCGCTTGTCTTCGCCCGCTGCGAACAGGCGCATGCTTTGGGTGCGCAGGTTGACGATGCCGCCAAACTGCTTGCCTTGGCCCACGGGCCAGGTCATGGGCACGCAGGGCATGCCGAGTTCTTGCTCGACTTCGTCCAGCAGCTCCAGCGGGTCGCGCCCTTCGCGGTCCATCTTGTTCACAAACGTGATGATGGGGGTGTCGCGCTGGCGGCAAACCTCGATCAGGCGCTTGGTTTGCGCTTCCACGCCGTTGGCCGCGTCGATCACCATGAGGGCCGAGTCGACGGCGGTGAGCACGCGGTAGGTGTCTTCCGAGAAGTCTTTGTGGCCGGGCGTGTCGAGCAGGTTGATGACGTGGTCGCGGTACAACATCTGCATCACAGACGAGGCCACCGAGATGCCGCGCTGCTTTTCGATTTCCATCCAGTCAGAGGTGGCATGGCGCGAGGCCTTGCGGCCCTTGACGGCGCCTGCGATGTGGATCGCGCCCGAGAACAGCAGCAGCTTTTCCGTCAGCGTGGTTTTACCCGCGTCAGGGTGGGAAATGATGGCGAAGGTGCGGCGGCGGCCGGTTTCGTTGGAAAAGGGAGAGGTAGACACGACTGAGGGCTCCGGGCGAACCCGACATGCTAGCTGATTCGCACTGGCAACAGCACATCCTCAATCGGCTCGGGACGGTGCATCAGGTAGCCCTGGGCGTGGTCCACGCCGATGCGGCGCAGCTCGGCCACGGTGGCTTCGTCTTCGACAAACTCGGCAATCGTCTGGATGCCCAGCACCTGCGCGACGTTTTGGAAGCAGCTCACGGCCGCTTTGTCGAGGGCGCTCTCGGTCAAGGTCTTGATGAACTGGCCGTCGATCTTGAGGTAGTCCACCGTCAGGCTCTTGAGGTAACCAAAAGAGGATGAGCCCGCGCCAAAGTCGTCCAGCGAAATGCGCACGCCCAAACGGCGCATTTCGGTGATGAAGGCAGTGGCGTCGGTGAGGTTGGTGATGGCGGCGGTTTCGGTGACTTCAAAACACAGCTGGCGCACGTTGAAGGGCGTGCTGGCCACCTGCTCGGCCACAAAGCGGTGGAAGGCGCGGTCGCCAATGGACTGCCCCGAGAGGTTGACCGAGACGGTGGCGACGCCGGCCATGGCCTCGCTGTGCTGGCTCATCCACTGAAACACGCTGCGCACCACCCAGCGGTCGATGCGCGAGGCCAGGTGGAAGCGCTCGGCCGCAGGCAAAAAGGCGCCGGGCGGGATCAGCTTGCCCTCGTCGTCGCGCAGGCGCAGCAGCACCTCGGCATGGATGCGGTGGGGCGGCTCGCCAGGCGCTGGCGGGTTCAAGGGGGTGATGCGCTGGGCAAACAGCACGAAGCGGTCGTCGTCGATCGCTTGTTCAATGCGGCTGGCCCACTGCATTTCGCCCCGGCGCGCTTTGAGGGCCTGGTCGGTGTCGAACCAGGCATGCACGCGGTTGCGGCCCGCCTCTTTGGCGGCATAGCAGGCGCTGTCGGCCGCTTGCAGGACCAGGGAGATGTTGCTCCAGCGCTGGTCGATGGGGACCAGCCCGATGCTGGTGCCAATGCGAAAGCGCCGACCCTCGTGGACGAAGCGGAAGTCCTCCATGGCGTCGCAGATCTTTTGCGCCACGCGCTGGGCTTGCTCGACGTCACAGTGTTCGAGGATCACGCCAAACTCGTCGCCGCCCAAGCGGGCCAACGTGTCGCGGGTGCGCACGCAAGTTTGCAGCAAGGTGGTGACTTGGCAGAGCAGCTGGTCGCCCATGGCGTGGCCGCAGGCGTCGTTGACGAGCTTGAACTGGTCCAAGTCGATGTACATCATCGCGTGTTTGCTGCCCTCGGCATGGCATTTGTCCAGCGCCGTTTGCAGGCGCTGCTCGAACTCGGTGCGGTTGTACAAGCCGGTCAGCTCATCGTGCGTGGCACGGAAGCGCATCTCGTGGCCCATGCGGCGCTGCTCGGTCACGTCATGGAAGACCAGCACGGCGCCGAGCACCGTGCCGGCGTCGTCCAAGATGGGCGCGGCCGAGTCTTCGATGCCGTATTCACTGCCGTCGCGTGAGATCAGCTGGGTGTGCTGGCACTGAGGAGCGTCGTCCTCGCCACTGAGGCAGCGGCCGACGGGGCAGGGGGCCGGCAGGCGGGTGTGCTCGTCCACCACATGAAAGACGTCGCGGATGGGCTGGCCCCGGGCCGCTTCGGTGTGCCAGGCGGTCATGCGCTCGGCCACGGGGTTGAGCCATTGCACGCGGCCTTGCGCGTCGGTGGTGATCACCGCATCGCCGATCGAGTGCAGGGTCACGCGCAGCAGCTCGTGCTTTTCGGCCAGCTCGCGCTCCATGCGCTTGCGCTCGGTGACGTCGTAGTTGGTGCCCAGCACGCGGATGGGCTCGCCTTGCTCGTTGCGGAAGATGGTGGCGCGGGCGTACACATAGCGCGTGCTGCCGTCGCCATGCATGACCCGGAAGTCAAAGTCGACGGGTTTGTGGCCGGCCAGCGCGTCTGTGAATTCTTGCTGCGCCATGTGCACGTCTTCGGGGTGCAGGCAGCGCTCCCAGTCGCTCAGGTGGCCATGGAAGTCCTGGCGGGCGCAGCCGAAGATGTGGAACATCTCCTCGCTCCATACCAGCTTGCCATCGGGCAGGCTGAGCTCCCAAATACCGATTTCGTTGGACTGGGTGGCCAGCGCCAGGCGTTCGCGCTGGGCGCGCAACTCGGCCTCTACGGCGTGGCGCGCGGTCACGTCTTCCAAGATGGCGATCGAGCGCAGGTGCTGGCCTTGGGCGTCTCGCTCCATGATGGCCGACAGCCGCACGTCCATGCGGCCGCCATCTTTGCGCAGCATTTGGTACTCGACGTTGCTGCAATGCCCGGTCTTGAAATAAGCTGGCAGGGCCATGCTTCGCACGCGCTCGTACGAGCCCGGCGCCAGAAACTCTTTGGAGGGGCGACCGATCACCTCTTGGCGCGTGTAGCCCAGTTTGGACAGCCAGGTGTCGCTCACCGTGAGCATGCGGCCTTGCGCGTCCACCGAATACAGCATGGCGGGCGTGCGCTCGTACATGGCGCTCAGCTTGGCTTTGCTGTCTTCCAAGGCCGCCTGCGTGGCTTTGTAGGCGGTGATGTCAAAGCCCACCGAATGGATGGCGGTGACACGGCCTGCATCGTCGAGCAGCGGGCGGTTGGTCCAAGCCATCCAGTGCTCTTGCCCAGAGGCCGATCGGGTGCGGTTTTCACCGCGGAACACCGTTTGCGCATCGCACACGCGGGCCAAGTGGGCGCGCACCGCTTCACGGTCCTTGTCGTGCACGTAGTCAAACAAGTTGGTGCCAATGGCTTGGACAGGGTCGATGCCGTAATGCCTTGCGTAGGCGCCGTTGATGAACTCGATCGTGCCGTCGGGACGGGCCAGCGAGATCAGCTCACTTTGGTCTTCCACGATGGCGCGGTAGCTGGCTTCGCGGGCACGCAACTCGTCTTGCGTGGCCTGGCTGGCGGCCATGGTTTGCTCGCGCATCCGAAAGGTCTCGGAGGCGATGTAGGCCAGGTCAGACAAAAAGGCCCGCTGAGCAGCGGTGAGCTGCCGGGGCTCGCGGTCGATCACACACAGGGTGCCCAGGCGCAGCCCGTCTTCCAGCACGATGGGGGCTCCGGCGTAAAAGCGGATGTTGGGGTCGCCCAGGACCAGCGGGTTGTTGGCAAAGCGTGGGTCGGCCTGCGCATCGGGCACCTCCATGAGGCCGTCTTGCAAGATCGTATGAGCGCAAAAAGCCTGGTCGCGCGGTGTCTCGTGCACGCCACTCAGGCCTTGGTTGGATTTGAACCATTGCCGGTCGGCGTCAACCAGACTCACCAGGGCAATGGGCACTTGCGCGTGCTCGGCCGCCAGGCGGGTGAGCGCGTCAAACAGCGCTTCCGGGCCGGAATCTAGGACACCCAAAGCGCGCAACCGCGCCAGACGGGACATTTCGTTCGGGGGCAAAACAGCGTCTGAACTCATGGGGTCGTCGGTGGGCGAGGCGGGCAGGCCGGCCTGTGCAGGCAGGAGTCACGTACGCCATTGTTCATGCAACGATACCAGTGTGAGCTCAGGAACAACGCGGGCTTTGCACCCAAAATGCCTCGATTGCGTGCGGGCTGTTCAGTTTTTGGCCTGTTTGGACGATATTGCAAGACCACACACCATCTCAGGGTCCGCATGTGAGCGACTCGATGCCCTTCTTACCAACGCCCAAGCTGGGGTCACAAGACACCCCTGTGTTTGAGCGGCTGATGCTGTTGACCACGGCCATTGCCGGGGCGGCGCATGCCGTTTTCGCGGCCGTCTTTGTGTGGGTGGGCGTCACACCGATGGCGTGGATCAACCTGGCCAGCGTGCTTTGTTATGTTCTGGCGGCCTTGTTGATCCGCCAGCACGTTCTGCTGCCGGCCCTGTTGCTCATGGGCGGCGAGATCGTTTGCCACAGTGTGCTGGCCGTCTGGTTGATCGGCTGGGGCACGGGGTTCCATTTCTATGTGATCTTGATCGTGCCGGTGGCCATTTTCAGCACATCCGGGTCGTGGGCGCTGCGTGCCTCGCTGGCGGTGGCCGCAGGCCTGGGCTACATGTTGATGGACTGGATTTTTGGCCGTGCGCTGCCGCCCATTGCCCTGCCCGAGGCGGTTTTGCACACCCTGCATTACTTCAATCTGGCCAGTGCGCTGACGATCCTGGCCTTGTTGGCTTTGCTGTACCGCCACTTGGTGCAAAAAGCCGAAGCCAAGCTCCAGGTGCTGGCCTGCACCGACCCCTTGACCCAGTTGCACAACCGGCGCTTCGCCATGGAGGTGGCCCAGCACGAGGCGGCCGTGTACCAGCGGGGCGGGCGCCCCTTGGCGCTCGTGATCGGCGACATCGACCATTTCAAACAGGTCAACGACCAACACGGCCATGCCCAAGGCGACCGTGCGCTCAAAGCGGTGGCGCGCGTGCTGCGCGACGGTGTGCGCGAGGTCGACCACGTTGCGCGCTGGGGTGGCGAGGAGTTTTTGATGCTGCTGCCCGGCACCGACGAGGACGAGGCCGAGCAGGTCGCGCAGCGTTTGCGCGAAAGCGTGGGCAGCCTCAGCGTAGACGCTGGCGCCGTCCCCCGGCCCTTGAGCATCACCCTGGGATTGACGGTGCTGGGCCGTGAAGAGTCGGTCGAGCAGGCCCTGGCGCGGGCTGACCGGGCTTTGTATCTGGGTAAACAAGCCGGTCGAAACCGTGTGGTTGTTGCAGCACAAGCCTGAGGCCAGCCTTTATACTTCGGCCACTTTCGAGGAG
This sequence comes from Burkholderiales bacterium, assembly GCA_947377275.1. Taxonomy (GTDB): domain Bacteria; phylum Pseudomonadota; class Gammaproteobacteria; order Burkholderiales; family Burkholderiaceae_C; genus Aquabacterium. The sequence continues at coordinate 29,270 of CANCFV010000032.1, forward strand.
CGTTGCAAGGCGCTTGCCCCCGCGGCAGGCCCCCAGGCTCGGAAGTGGTTTCATGCAACGGCGCTCACCCGCATGTGTCCCGCTGGGTGAGTTGTATCTATTGCCTTGACTCCCGGCAGCTCACGGCGGCTCTGAACCATTAGGAGCTCTGTCCATGAACGCTGTTTTGAAACCCGTTTCGTCGTCTGATTACATCGTCGCCGACCTGTCGCTGGCCGCTTGGGGCCGCAAAGAACTGACCATC
>CANCFV010000033.1 GCA_947377275.1 Burkholderiales bacterium
AGACGTCGCGGCCACCAAGGTCGAACTCGTTCTTGCCGCCGCCCGCCAAGCCGGGCACCCCCTGCAGTGCATTCTGGAGACCGCATGATTGCGCAAGAGTTGGAAGTGAGTTTGCACATGGCCTTCGTCGAGGCCCGTCAGCAACGCCATGAGTTCATCACCGTGGAGCATTTGCTGCTTGCCTTGACAGACAACCCCTCAGCTTCCGAGGTGTTGAAGGCCAGCGCTGCCAACCTGGACGAGCTTCGCAAGAACCTGGACCAGTTTGTTCGCGACAACACGCCCACCGTGGGTGGCACTGACGAGGTGGACACGCAACCCACGCTGGGCTTCCAGCGTGTGATTCAGCGCGCCATCATGCACGTGCAGTCGTCGGGCAGTGGCAAAAAAGAAGTCACCGGTGCCAATGTGCTGGTGGCCATCTTCGGTGAAAAAGATTCGCACGCTGTCTACTATCTGCACCAGCAGGGTGTGACGCGCCTGGACGTGGTCAATTTCATTGCGCACGGCATCCGCAAGGCAGATCCTCCTGAGTCGTCGAAGTCGGCGTCGTCGGGGGAATCTGGCGCACCAGAGGCCGAGAAGGAGGAGGGTGAAGCCAAAGCGTCTCCGCTTGAGCAATACACCCAGAACCTCAACCAGATGGCCCGCGAAGGCAAGATCGATCCGCTGATCGGTCGTGACACCGAGGTCGAGCGGGTGATTCAGGTCCTGTGCCGTCGTCGCAAGAACAACCCCTTGTTGGTCGGTGAGGCCGGCGTGGGCAAAACGGCGATTGCCGAGGGCTTGGCGTGGCGCATCACGCAAAAGGATGTGCCCGATGTGTTGGCCGACGCCGAGGTGTTCGCTTTGGACATGGGCGCCTTGCTCGCAGGTACCAAGTACCGCGGTGACTTCGAGCAACGCCTCAAGGCGGTCATCAAGCAACTGAAAGACCAGCCCGGTTCGGTGCTGTTCATTGACGAAATCCACACCCTGATCGGTGCCGGTGCGGCATCTGGCGGCACGCTGGATGCGTCTAATTTGCTCAAACCCGCGCTTAGCTCGGGGCAGCTCAAGTGCCTGGGCGCCACCACCTTCACCGAGTACCGCGGCATCTTCGAGAAAGACGCGGCTTTGTCTCGTCGCTTCCAAAAGGTGGAAGTGGCTGAGCCGTCGGTGGAACAAACCATCGAGATCCTCAAGGGCCTAAAGTCTCGCTTCGAAGAGCACCACAGCGTGAAGTACGCGCTGGGCGCGCTGCAAGCCGCAGCCGAGTTGTCTGCCAAGTTCATCAACGACCGCCATTTGCCAGACAAGGCCATTGACGTGATCGACGAGGCCGGCGCGGCACAACGCATCTTGCCCAAGAGCAAGCAGAAAAAGACCATCACGCGAGCCGAGGTCGAAGAGATCGTGGCGAAGATCGCGCGGGTGCCTTCGACCAGTGTGTCGAGCGACGACCGCTCCAAGCTCAAGACGCTGGACCGCGATCTCAAGAGCGTGGTGTTTGGTCAAGACAATGCCATTGACGCCCTGTCAGCTGCCATCAAGATGGCCCGCTCGGGTCTGGGCAAGCCCGACAAGCCGATTGGCTCGTTCTTGTTCAGCGGCCCCACGGGCGTTGGCAAGACGGAGGTCGCCAAACAGCTGGCCTACATCCTGGGCATCGAGCTGATCCGCTTTGACATGTCTGAGTACATGGAGCGCCATGCCGTGAGCCGCCTGATTGGCGCGCCTCCTGGCTATGTCGGTTTCGACCAAGGCGGCTTGCTGACCGAGGCAGTCTCGAAGAAGCCGCACTGCGTGCTGTTGCTGGACGAAATCGAGAAGGCTCACCCGGACGTGTTCAACATCCTCTTGCAGGTGATGGACCACGGCACCCTGACCGACAACAACGGCCGCAAGGCGGACTTCCGCAACGTGTTGATCATCATGACGACCAACGCCGGCGCAGAAACGCTGCAGAAGTCGACGATCGGTTTCACGACCTTGCGCGAGTTGGGCGACGAGATGGCCGACATCAAGCGCACCTTCACGCCCGAGTTCCGCAACCGTTTGGACGCGATCGTGGGCTTCAAGGCGCTGGACGAAGAGGTCATCATGCGCGTGGTCGACAAGTTCTTGCTGCAGCTGGAGCAACAGCTGGGTGAGAAGAAGGTGGACGTCACGTTCACCGACGCGCTGCGCCGTTACCTGGCCAAGCGTGGCTTCGACCCGCTCATGGGCGCCCGCCCAATGCAGCGCCTGATCCAGGACACCATCCGCCGCGCATTGGCCGACGAACTGCTGTTTGGCAGCTTGGTGGACGGCGGTCGCCTGACAGTGGATGTGGCCGAAAACGACAAGGGCGAGCAGGAGGTCAAGCTCGACATCCAGCCGCACAAGAAGATCGACAAGACCAAGCCCGAAGCCGCAACGGCAGAGTGAGGTCAGCCCTTCGGGGCATGACCTTCAAACAGCCCATCGCTTGCAAAAGCAGCGATGGGCTGTTTTCATGGTGGGCGGCTCATGCGACGGCCTTGGGCCAGCGTTGCTCAAGCTTCGTACCCCAGCGCGACAGGGCAAAGCACATCAGCCCATAGATGGCACCCACAAAAAGATAGGCCTCAAGGTAGAAGGGGCGCCATTGTGCATCGCCACCCAGGCTCAGCGAAAGCCCTCCGGTGAGCTCATGCAGGCCGATCACGGTGACCAGTGAGCTGTCTTTCAGCAGGCCGATGGTGTGCCCCACCCAAGCAGGCAAGATCGCCCGAAGGGCTTGTGGTAACACCACCAGGCGCTGCGTTTGCCACCAACTCAGACCGAGGATGGCCGCGGCCTCGGATTGCTCTTGCGGGATGGTTTGCAAGCCGCCCCGAAGCACTTCGGCAAAGTAGGCTGCTGAGAACAAGGTCAATGCCAAGCCGCCGCGCCAGATGAGGTCGATGTGCCACCCGGCGGGCAGCAAGGCTGGCAGCATGAACGCCGCGGCAAAGAGCAGCGTGACCAAGGGCACACCCCGGATCACTTCGATGAGGGTGGTTGCAGGCCAGCTGATCCAGGCCCTCGGGCTGCGCCGCCCCCAAGCGAGCAAAACGCCCAGGGGCATCGACACCAGCCATGCGCCGGCGAACAGTGCCAAGGTCAGGGGCAGCCCCCCCCAATGATCTGGCGGGACTGAGGTGAGGCCAAGCACGCCACCCCGCAGGAGTAGCAAGGCGGTGGACAAGGTGAGTGCCCAAGTGACAGCCAAGGCTTTGAGCCGGCCTGGGCCTTGGCCCCACGCTGCTGTGAGGCCACAGGAGAGGGCGACCAGCGCCAAGCCCAGCACAGGGCGCCATTGGCTTTCGCTTGGATAGAAGCCCAGCAAGATCGGTTGCGCTTTGGCGGACACGACGCCCCAACAAGCGCCTGCGTGCGCCAACGCGCCACAAGCGCTTGCATCTGCACGAAAGACGGCCGACCACACGGCCCAATCCAGCGCACGAAACATCACATACAAGCCCGCGGCCCACGCCAGCGCCCAAACCGCTTTGCGGATCATTGGGCACCCTTGATCGCATGGCGGCGGTTGAAGTGGTTCATGGCGGCCGAAATGATCAGGGACAGGAGCAAATACACCGACATCATCACGGCCAGGCATTCGAAGGCCTTGCCTGTTTGGTTCATGGTGGTGTTGCCCACCGACACCAGGTCTGGGTAGCCAATGGCCACGGCCAATGACGAGTTCTTGATCAGGTTCAGAAACTGGTTGGTGGTGCCGGGGATCACGGTTCGCAAGGCTTGTGGGAGCAAAACGCGTGTGATTTGCTGTCGTCGTGTGGCGCCCAACGTTTCGGCGGCCTCCATCAGGCTCGCCGGCACGGCCTCAAGCCCGCTGCGGATGACCTCAGACAAGAACGCGCCGGTGTACGTGGACAAGGCCAGTGACAGGGCGAGGTATTCGGGCGTGACAGAGGCACCTCCGGACACGTTGAAGGTGTCTTGTACGGGCCAATCCCAATGCCATGCACCTGCTTCGCTTGGGATCAGCCAAGGGAAGGCGAGGCCACCTTTGCTGAGCCACACGCCGGGCCCGATGGACAAAGCTTGGGTCGAGTCAGGCAGCCAAGACACCAGCAAGAAATACCAAACCAGCAGTTGCAGCAACAGGGGCACGTTGCGAATGAGGTCAACAAAGCCCTTGGCCATGTGGCGCCAGATGGCCGCGCTGGATCGCCTGGCCAAGGCGACAGTGAGGCCGACAAGCGTGGCCAACAGCAGGGCAGGCAGGCACACACGCAAGGTGTTGGACAGGCCGACCAGAAGCGCGCGCCACAGGGGTTGGCTGGCGTCATAGATGAGCCAACCGGTTTCGCCGATCTCGAAGCCGGCCGTTTGACTCAAGAACTCAAACATGTCAGCGCACGGGGGGAGGGTAGATCAGGCCTCCCTGGTTCCACAGGCGGTTGGCACCTCGTGGCAGCTTCAAGGGCGATTGCGCCCCCACGTTGCGCTCGAACACCTCTCCGTAGTTGCCAACGGCCTTGATGGCGCGGTAGGCCCAGGCTTTGTCCAACCCCAACAGTTTGCCGGCGTCTTCGGCGCTGCCCAGCAGGCGCTGCACGGAGGGGTCTTGCGAGGTTTTCAGGAGTTGATCGACGTTGCCGTGGTTGATGCCAAGCTCTTCAGCCTCTTGCAAGGCGAAAACCGTCCACTTGACGATGGCAAACCAGTCGTCATCGCCGCGGCGCACCACGGGGCCAAGAGGCTCTTTGGAGATCAAGTCTGGCAGCACCAGGTAGTCGTCTGGGTTGGGCGCTTCTTTGTTGCGAATGCTGGCCAGTGCCGATGCATCAGCGGTGTAGGCCTGGCAACGACCACTGAACAAGGCTTTGAACCCGGCTTCGTAGCTGTCGTAAACCACGGGCTTGATGCCCAATTTGTTGGCGCGCGAAAAGTCGGACAGGTTCTTTTCGGTGGTGGTGCCGGACTGAACGCACACCTGCGCACCCTTGAGTTGTTTGGCCGAAGTGACCTTGTACTTCTTGCCAACAAGGAAGCCTTGGCCATCGAAGTAAGTGATGGCGGTGAAGTTCAGGCCCAGTGAGGCGTCGCGCGTCAAGGTCCACGAGGTGTTGCGGGACAAGACATCGATTTGACCGGACTGCAAGCCCGTGAAACGCTGTTGCGAGTTCAGCGGCACGTAGTTGACTTTGGCAGGATCAGACAGCACAGCGGCCGCGAGGGCCTTGCAAATGTCCACGTCCAAACCCGACCAGTTGCCTTTGGCATCGGGGGCTGAAAACCCGGCTACGCCCACACTGACGCCACATTGGACTTTGCCGTTTTGGCGGATGTTATCGAGCGTTTTGCCGGCGTGTGCACTGGTTGTGCCGCACACCAGCGCCAAGACGGCGGCGAATGTGGCCAGTGAGGTGCGCATGCTGCTGTGTGTCATGCGCAAAGCATACGTGAGATCGATCGCAGGCTTTGGGTTGCCGATGGGTAGGCGCTGAGTGGGACGACAAAATGGCCCTTGACGTGTCCCCACATCCGGAGGCCAAGATCAGCATCACTCATGGCGAAGGGCCTCGATCGGGCAAGCACGTCGGTACGTCACCCTTCAGTATGTGCAAGTCGGTGCCGCAAATCGTTGTGCGGGTCATCCTGACGATGGCATCTGTTGACGCATCAATGATGGGCTTGGCTCGCTCCTCCAAGGCCTTCTGATTGACGCCTTGATAGACCAGTGCTTTCATGTGTGCAAGTCCCTAGAGGCATGCAAAATGTCGGTGTGACGTCCACCGAATGAATCTATGCACCTGGGTGTGGGCAGTCTGTGCGCCATCGCACAACTGCATTGACGGGGCATGGTTGGCCCCGATCTGGCGCGTGCGATTCGCGATCGTGGCCAGCGCTTGGCATCTCGAACAACTCAGATCAGGGGCGGTTGCTGGTACGCCGAGCTGGGTTCAAATGGGGTCAGGCCATGCTCATTCGTGTGCCACTTGAATGACCAACTTACCAAAGTTCGCGCCCCCCAGCATGCTAATGAAGGCTTCTGGCGCGTTCTCCAGGCCGAAGGTGATGTCCTCACGGGCTTTGATCTGCTCATGCTTGACCCACTGGCCCATCGCACCAGCGAATTCGCTCCAGCGGGGCCCGTAGTCGTCGAATACGATGAAGCCCTGCACCGTGACGCGCTTGCGCAGCAGCGTGCCCATCAGAAGGCCCAGCCTGTCTGGCCCTGGCGGCAATTCGGTCTCGTTGTAAGCAGAGACAAGCCCACACAGGGGGATGCGTGCCTTGGGGTTGAGCAGGGGCAGCACGGCATCGAACACCGCGCCGCCGACGCTCTCGAAATACACGTCGATGCCTTTGGGGCATGCGAAGGCCAGGTTGTGGGCCAAATCGGCTTCGTGGTGGTCAATGCAGGCGTCAAAGCCGAGTTCGTCGATCACGTATTTGCATTTGTCCTCGCCACCCGCGATACCCACCACGCGGCAGCCCTTGATCTTGGCGATCTGGCCGACCACTTCGCCAACCGCACCGCTGGCTGCGGCGACAACGACGGTTTCACCCATCACAGGCTTGCCAATGTCGAGCAGGCCCATGTAGGCGGTAAAGCCTGGCATGCCCAGGACACCCAAGGATCGTGAGGGATGAGGGTCGTCAGGATAAAGGGTCGTGAGCCCCGAGCCATCTGACAAGGCGTAATCCTGCCAGCCGGCGTAGCCCAGGACCCGCTGCCCCACTTTGAAATCGGCGTGCCTTGAAGCTTCGACGCACGACACGGTGCCTCCGACCATCACCGCGCCGATGTCCACAGGTGCCGCATAAGAAGGGGCATCGCTCATGCGGCCACGCATATAGGGATCCAGCGACAGGTACAGGGTGCGCAGCAGCACTTGACCCGCCTCTGGTGTGGGAACCGGCACATGTTCTGTCCGGAAGTTCGCCGCATTCGGTGCGCCCTGCGGCCTTGTGTTCAGGACGATTCGGCGATTGATGGTTGCGTTTTGCAGCATGTTGGTGGGTCTCGTGTGGTGCTCTCATGCGGTGGCATGCTGGTCAGGCCACTCATCGACTGTCTCTGGTGCCAGCCATGGAGGGGCCGATTCTCGAATGGCGGCGTCATAGGCCAGGCGCAAGGCACGCGCATCGCACAGCGCATGGTGGCGCGAGAACGGGGCATGGGCCTGTGCTTTGAAATAGGCATCAGTGGCGAGTCTGCCCGGACCAAAGCCCGTGAACTCGTAGACGTTCATGGGGCGAACTCGGAGCCGTGTCAACGCCCATGAGGGCGACTTCGCGTCTTGGATGGCCAGGTCGACGAGTTCCCAGTCGAGGTGATAGCCGAAGGCAAGCTCGATGAACTCGTCGTTCTTCAAGCTCTTGGCCAAGTCATCCATGAATACTGAAAGGCGAGCGCCCAGTTCCGCATAACAGCAAGCGGCGTGGGCGATCTTGCCAAACTGCGGAAGCACCGCCCCCCGGCCATACCAACCTGTGGCCTGCAGCCGGTCTTGGTCCGTGACCTCTGCGTAGAACTCACGTCCATCACCACATGTCGTGACGAGGCCGACCGCCAGCAGGCGGGGACGGATGACGAGGTCAGTGAACTCGGTATCAAGAAAGGCGAGCATGTTGTGAATGGATCAGCTGTGAGGTGCTGGTGCCCAAGGTCTTGCCCAGGGCATCCAGGTGGTTTAGCAGGTTGGCCACTCTCACATTGGCACGCCAGGCGCCGTCGCACAGTGCGTTACCGCACGCGTGTCGATTGGTGCATGACGACGCTTCTTGGCCTGCACGCTTGATGGCTGGGTGTCCTATCGAACAGACCCGATGACCCGGGGCGCTCACGCTGAGGACTCTGGCTTCATCGGCTCGGTGAAGGTGGCGGGGCATCTCCCTCGCAGGCGGCCAGATCAATCACTTTGCGACGCCGTTCTCAACGCTCGGGCCGATGGTCACACCGACGGTCCCGCTCAGGTGGGCTGATCCTCCAACATTGAAAGACGTCATCACCATGACATACCAAAGCGTGAACCCCAACACCGGCAAGGTGCTCAAGAGCTTTGAACACCTGAACAACGCGGAGCTTGAGGCGTCGCTCGCCGCTGCTGAGCATGGCTTCCAGAGTTGGAAAAAGAAGAGCTATGCCGAGCGGGCGGTCATCGTCAACAAGGCTGCGGCCTTGCTGCATGCCCACGTGGATGACTTTGCCAAGCTGGAGACGATCGAGATGGGCAAGCGCATCGACGAGGCGCGCGGGGAGGTCAAGTTCAGCGGCGACATCATGGCCTATTACGCTGAGCACGCTGAGGCCTTTCTGGCGCCGACCAAGCTGCACCCCAAGGTAGGCGAAGCGCACATGGAAAGCTCACCGCTGGGCGTGCTGTTTTGCGTCGAACCCTGGAACTTCCCTTACTACCAATTGGCCCGCGTGGCAGGCCCGCAGTTGATGGCGGGCAATGTGCTGGTGGTCAAACACGCGGGCTGCGTGCCGCAATGCGCGATGGCTTTCGAAAGGCTGATGATCGATGCCGGTGCGCCTGTGGGTGTGTACACCAACTTGCTGATCTCGCACGACCAGTGCGACCGTGTCATTGATGATCCGCGCATCAAGGGTGTGGCCTTGACGGGCAGCGTGTCGGCGGGCCGTGTGGTGGCCGCCCGTGCAGGGCAGAACCTCAAGAAATCATCAATGGAGCTGGGCGGCAGCGACGCCTTCATCGTGCTGGAGGACGCCAACCTGGACCAAACCGTCCCTTGGGCCGTGTGGGGGCGCATGTACAACGGTGGTCAAACCTGCTGCGCAGCAAAGCGCTTCATCGTGCTGGACGCGATCGCAGACCAGTTCTTGGCGAAGTTCAAGGCTGCGCTGGAAGGACTGACGCCGGGTGATCCGATGGACGAGAAGACGACCCACGGCCCGCTGTCAACGGAAGAGTCGCTGGTTCAATTGCTGGCGCAGGTCGATGCGGCCGTGAAGGGCGGTGCCAAGCTGCTGATGGGCGGCAAGCGCATCGACCGACCAGGCGCGTTCATGCAGATCACCATCCTCACTGACATTGCACCCGGCAACCCAGCCTTCCGCGATGAGTTCTTTGGCCCGGTGGTTTCGTTCTACCGCGTCAAGGATGAGGCTGCCGCGATTGCACTGGCCAATGATTCGGACTTTGGCCTGGGCGGCTCCGTCTGGACGAAGGACGAAGCGCGCGGCAAGCGTGTGGCCAGTCAGGTCGACACCGGGATGATGTTCGTCAACAACATCAACTGGCTCGATGCGGAACTGCCGTTCGGGGGCATCAAGGATTCTGGCTACGGGCGCGAGTTGGGCAACATGGGCATCCAGGAGTTCGTCAACAAGAAGCTGGTGCGCACGGGGCACTTCCAAGCACCCGCCTGATCCCTCACGCGAGCCAGCGCGCCGGCCAGCGACCATGAACATCAACCTTGCCAATCGCCTTGACTGGCGGATGCGCTCGCTCATCACGTCCGGCCGGCTGATCGAGATGACCGAAGCGGCGCGGGGCCTCGGCCTGCCCGCCGCAGCTTGAGACCCATTCAACCCCAAGGACCCATCCATGACACGCAAGATGCAAGCCGCACAAGTCGAACAATTCGGGCAACCGCTGGTGCTCAAGGAGCTCGACGTGCCTGCGCCGGGGCCCGGTCAAATCTTGGTCAAGACCGAAGCCTGCGGCGTTTGCCACACCGATCTGCATGCCGCAGCAGGTGATTGGCCGCTCAAACCGTCGCTGCCATTCACGCCCGGTCACGAGGGCATTGGCATCGTCACAGCGCTCGGTGCGGGTGTCACGGCCGTGAAGGAGGGCGACCGCGTTGGCGTGCCGTGGCTGTATTCGGCCTGCGGCCACTGCGAGTTCTGCCTGGCAGCCCAAGAGCCCGTCTGCGCCGAAGCCCAGTTCGGCGGCTACACACGCAACGGTGGCTTTGCCGAATACATCCTTGCCGACCCGAACTACGTCGCGCACATTCCTGCCGGTTTGTCCGCCGTCGATGCGGCGCCCTTGATCTGCGCCGGCATCACCTCATACAAGGGCATCAAAGAGACACAGGCCAGGCCTGGCGAATGGGTGGTGATCTCGGGCATTGGCGGGCTGGGGCACCTGGGCGTGCAGTACGCCAAGGCCATGGGCCTGCACGTGTGCGCGGTCGACATTGACGATGGCAAGCTCGAACACGCTAAGCGTCTGGGTGCGGATGCCGTGGTGAACGCCATGAAGGGTGACCCGGTGGCCGCGGTCATCAAGGCCACCGCTGGCGGCGCGCACGGTGTGCTCATCACGGCACCTTCATTGCCAGCGTTCAAGCAAGGCGTGGGCATGACACGCAAACACGGCACCTGCGTGCTGGTGGGCCTGCCACCTGGCGAGTTTCCCACGCCGCTGTTTGACGTGGTGGCCAACTGCATCACCATCCGGGGCTCCTTCGTGGGCAATCGCCGTGACATGGCCGAGGCACTGGCGTTTGCCGCCGATGGCAAGGTCAAGGCGGACATCGAGTTGCATCCGCTGTCCAGCATCAACAAGGTCTTCGACCGGCTGGCCAAGGGCGAGGTGCCTTCACGGGTGGTGCTCGACTTTTCAATGCACTGAGGCAACACAGCGCTTGTGACCCGCTTGAAATCAAAGGACATCTCATGACCACCCACACCAGCCAGTCTCTCGTTACCGAGCCCCCCGTCTGGTTCATCACCGGCTGCTCCACCGGGTTTGGCCTGGAGCTCGCCAAACGAGCCATCGACCACGGCTATCGCACGGTGATGACTGCGCGAGATCCTGCCGGCCTGGAAGGCTACGGCGCGACAGACAACGTGCTGGTGCTCAAGCTCGACGTGACCCAGCCCGACCAGGTCGCTGCCGCCGTCAAGGCGGCGCAAGCGCGCTTTGGTGGCATCGACGTGCTGGTGAACAACGCGGGCATTGGCTACTTCGCCGCGATCGAGGAAGGCGAAGAGGTCGAAGTGCACAAGATGTTCGAGGTCAATGTGTTCGGTTTGACCCGCATGATCCAGGCCGTGTTGCCCGAGATGCGCAAGCGCCGCCGTGGCTGCATCGTCAACCTCTCGTCGCTGGCGGGCATCCGGGGCATGCCGGCATTGGGTCAGTACTGCGCCACCAAGTTTGCCGTCGAAGGTTTGTCCGAGGCGCTGAGGCAAGAGCTTGAACCACTGGGCATCAAGGTCATGGTGGTTGAACCCAGCGGTTTTCGCACAGACTGGGCCGGTCGTTCAGCCAACGAGAGCGCACAGCAGTTCGACGACTACATGGCCACAGCAGGCAAGGTGCGGATCAAGGTGCGAGAGGCCTCAGGCAAGCAGCCGGGCGACCCTGTGCGCGCCGTCAAGGCCATCATCAACGCGGTGGGCTCTGGCGAGCCGCCTCACCATCTGCTGCTGGGCAACGACGCTTTCGAAGGTGCGATGGCCAAGGTCCACGAATTGCAGGCAGCGTATGCGGCGGTTGAAACCATGGCGCGCGAGGCAGACTTCCCCAAGCCTGATGCAGGTGCCGCGGTGTGATGGCCGTTGCAGGCCGTGACCAAGCTCACACTGCTGGCTTTGCAGAACCCGGTTCGTTGTGGAAGCGCGAGCCTGTGCGCGCTTGCATACAGGGTCTGTGCGATTGGCCATGCATGGCCTGAAGCGCTGAGCGTCGTCTGCCGCAGCCATGTTCGCTGTCGCACAGTCAGGCTTTCACGCCTTGCATAAGGTGTTTCCATCGGCATCGTCGATTCAGTGGAGTCAGCCATGTACAGAAAAAAAGACGACCTTGTGACCCTGCCCATCGCGGGACATTCACCTGCACCAACGCCGTCGAGATCCAAGAGGCCGCGCGTTGTACACAGGGAGGTGCTTGGTCGTCACAAAAACACCGGGCAAAACGACCACAAAGGTGCGGCATGAACGGCGCCTCGTTGCGAGGCTCGGCGCCGCATAGGGGGGGTGACCTTGATGCGAATTTAGGAGCGCCCAGTGGCCTCGCCTTCATCGCCTTACTTGAGGCCTTCAGGGCAACGGGCGGCACCGCACCCGGTGAGATCGTGGCGCGGCTCTTGGAGGAGCATCACGTCGGCAATGCGATCAGCCTGGCCAAACTCGTCTACACGGGGCAGGTTTTCGGGTTCGAGTGGCGGGGCAAGCGATGGATACCGATGTTCCAATTTGATGAGAATGATCTGGCCTTGAAGGTCGGTGCTCAACGCGTGCTTGCGGCATTGCCGTCGCGGTGGTCGCAGTGGCGTCTGGCCTCATGGTTTGCCACAGCGAATGCACGACTGGACGGCCGCAGCCCAGCAGACATGCTCGAGTCGGACCTTGATGCGGTCTTGTCCGCTGCGCAAGCTGCTCAAACGCCCGAAGCATTTGCGCTGAGGCGAACACCATCTCAGCATGCCGGGGTAGCCCAATGAACGTTTACGCTGTTTCCAAGGTCAAACTGGACCCTGTCGGTCGGATCACCGCCGTGCTGTGGGGGCAGGTGGACACGCACAAGAACGCCTGGGCCACACCGGAGGTTCTGGTGCCCGTTGCCCAGGCGGTGGACGCGTTGGCCGCGGGCGCGCTGGTGTTCGCACTGTTCCCATCCGACCATGGGCACTTGCCGGAACGCCAATTTGTCGTCGCCGACTACGACGGTGGTCGAAAGACCATCGTTCTGAACGGGCCCACTTCTCCCGAGCGTGACGTTCACGACATGGACCGGCTTGAAGGGCCGGTACCCACATGAACACCCTGACAAAGCTGGCGCTTACCATGCGACGGCCCGTCGTCCTCCAACCGCTGCTGTTGCGGCCGGTGGAGGCGATCAAGTCAGGCTACACCGGCCAAGCGTCATGCATCACGCACCGGTAAGCACTTGCATCCCTTCGGCTCAGGATCGTGCCTTTGTTGCGCTTCTGGGCGGGTATCGGCCGCACGGTGGCATCTCACGGGTGCTTGGCTTTTCAGGCGGCTTGCTTGTGCACTCGCAAGGACAGGAGAGCGACATCGGCGACCTGATTGAGGCTGGTGAGCTCTTTGGATTTCGCTGGCACCATGATTTTTGGCTACCGCTGTTCCAACTCGACATGCCTGGCAACAAGGTTGCGATCGGACCGCGGCGTGCTGTGGCCGAGTTGGGCCCCACCTTTGATGGCTGGGGGCTTGCAAGCTGGTTCGTCCAGCCCAATGCGGGGCTGGACGGTCACATGCCCATCGAACGCTTGAGTGCAAATCTGCCTGATGTGCTGAGCGCGGCACGAGAGGATCGAGTTGTCGCGAGCCATCAGGGGGCGCCATGCAAATCGGCATGATCGGCCTTGGCCGCATGGGGGCCAACATGGTTCGACGCCTGTTGCTCAAAGGGCATGAATGTGTCGTGTTTGATGCCTTGCCTCAGGCGGTTGCTGGCCTTGCCCTGGAAGGGGCCATAGGCACTGAATCCTTGCATGAGCTGGTCATGCGCTTGGCCTCGCCTCGCGTGATTTGGCTCATGGTTCCAGCCGCCAGCGTGGACAAGACCATCCTTGACTTGCGCCCCTTGCTGAGTCGGGGAGACGTGGTCATTGATGGCGGCAACTCCCACTACGGCGATGACCTGAGGCGAGGCATCGAGTTGTCTGCGCACGGCATCCACTATGTTGACGTCGGAACCAGTGGTGGCGTGGCCGGGCGAGAGCGTGGCTACTGCCTGATGATTGGTGGTGACGCAGACGTTGTCCAGCACCTGGCACCCATCTTTTCTGCATTGGCACCCGGGCTGAATGCCGCTGCGCGCAGCCCAGGACGAGCAGGGGCTGTCCACACTTCGGAAGAAGGGTTCTTGCATTGCGGCCTGTGTGGCGCCGGGCACTTTGTGAAGATGGTTCACAACGGCATCGAATACGCCCTGATGGCAGCCTACGCAGAAGGGCTGAACGTCCTGCGCCATGCCAATGCGGGCAAGCTGCACACAACGCCTGACGCTGAAACGGCGCCGATGCGTGACGCTGCCGATTACCAGTACGAGTTGAACCTGCCCGAGATCGCGGAGTTGTGGCGGCGCGGCAGTGTGGTCAGCTCCTGGCTGTTGGACCTCACCGCGCAGGCCCTGGCGCGTGATCCTGACCTGACCACCTACGAAGGCCATGTGTCCGACTCTGGCGAAGCGCGTTGGACGGTGCAGGCCGCATTGGACGAAGCCGTGCCTGTGCCTGTGCTGAGCGCGGCACTTTATGAACGTTTCGCATCGCGCGACCGAGCTGACTTTGCCAACCGATTGCTGTCGGCCATGCGGCACGAGTTCGGCGGCCACATCGAAAAGAAAGCGTGACCCACACATGACAAATCCGACCCGCGAACTTCATGACATCGGCCAAAGGCTTTGGCTGGACAGCATCAGCCGCTCATTGCTGCAAAGCGGCACGCTTGAGCGCTACATTGCCAATTTTTCCATCACGGGCCTGACGTCCAACCCCACGCTCTTTGAGCAAGCGTTGGGCGGCGATGATTACGACGATGGCATCCGTTTGAAGCATGAACGGGGTTTGGCAGAAGAAGAGCTGTTCTATGAACTGGCCATCGAGGACGTGACCGCCGCCGCAGACCTGTTTCAGCCGGTCTTTGAAACCAGCGATGGTCGCGATGGCTGGGTGTCTCTGGAGGTGTCTCCACTGTTGGCAGACAACGCGGCGCACACCATCCAGGCCGCAGCCAAACTGCACAGGGCGGCTGACAGAGCCAATCTGTTCATCAAGATCCCAGGCACGCCAGAAGGCATTCGGGCGGTCGAAGAAGTCATCTTTGATGGCATACCCGTCAACGTCACGCTGCTGTTTTCACCGGCGCATTACCTGGCCGCCGCCGATGCCTATGTGCGCGGCATGGAGCGACGCTTGCTGGCAGGGCTGGACCTGAAGGTCTCATCGGTGGCTTCGCTGTTTGTGAGCCGATGGGATGCTGCCGTGAAAGAGGAGATCTCACCGGCCTTTCACAATCGGCTGGGCATTGTCATGGCGATGCGGACCTACCGCGCGCACTGTGAACTGCTCGCTTCAGATCGGTGGCTGAGACTGGCCGACGCCGGAGCTCGACCACAACGTCTGCTGTGGGCCAGCACGGGCGTCAAAGATGCCAGCGTACCGGACACCCTGTACGTTCAGGCACTGGCGGCCCCCGACACCATCAACACGATGCCGGAGAAAACCCTGCTTGCATTTGCAGACCATGGCCTGCTCGGTACAGCCATGCCAGCCGATGGCGGCTATGCCGATGCCGTGTTGGAGGAGTTCAGGCGAGAGGGTGTGGACGACGAGAAGTTGGCCGAACGCCTGCAACGAGAAGGAGTGGATGCGTTCGCGCAATCGTGGCATCAAATGCTCACCCGGATACGGGAGAAGTGCGCGCGCTGAGTTGAGCCTTTCGCCGCCACGGCGGACAGCGGTATGCAGCGGTGTAAAGCGTCGTCACACTCCATCGCATACCAGACCGCTTGCTGACGCGTTCCACAGGGCGATGACCCGCCTGCGCGGGTGAGCGTGTTCGAAGCTGAGGATGCAGAGGGAAGCGGGGTCGATGGTGAAGTGTTTCCCTTCGCTCACGGGCAGGCCGATCCATCGGGCCGCCAACGCGCGGCCAAACTGGCCGTGCGAGAAAAGCGCAACCCGGCCTGTCAGGTCACGCAAGCGGGCAATCAACAGGTCCGCTCGATTGGCCAGCGCAGAGGGCGTCTCGCCGGCCGGGCAACCGTCTTCCCACAAGTCCCACCCTGGGCGCAGCTTGGCAATCTCAGAGGTTCGCAAGCCCTCGTAGGCGCCATAGTCCCATTCGGACAAGTTCTGCTCGGTCTGGGACGCGGCACCCAAACCTGCCAGTTCACAGGTGGTGCGCGCGCGAAGCCGTGGGCTGCTCAGCACCAGCGAGAAACCCATGCTTGAGAGCGGCGCGGCCAGCTGGCGGGCCATCGCTTCGCCATGCGGGGTCAGCGGCAGATCGGTGCTGCCGGTGTGCTGGCCGGTCAGGGACCAGGCGGTTTCGCCATGGCGGATGAAATAGATCTGAAGCGGCGTGGTCATGGCGTGTCCATGGCCTTCTCCATCTCCGCGCTGTAATTGCCCTTCAAGGCGGCGCTGTTGCAGCGTGCGCGATGGCGCAGCGCGTCTTGTGCGGCTTTCTTGTTGGCTTGCTGGCCTGACCAGATCTCCAGCGTGGGATGCTGGAGGGCACGCGCAAACGAGAAGGACAGAGGCCAGGGCAGGGTGACCATTTGGCCTGGTTTGGCGTGCCTGGTGTGCATGGCGTTCAACCTGCTGCTGGCCAGCTCACCCGACTGTCCACCAGACAAAAATGTGATGCCCGCAATCGCCGCAGGCACTGTGCGAAGCAAGCATTGAACCGTGGCAATGGCCACGTCTTGAGGCGTGTTCTGGGTGACGCAAGACAGGCCAGCAATCACCATGTTGGGCTTGAGCAGCACGGCCTCCAGCAGCACGCCTTGCACGTCGAGATGCGCGAAGACACTGCGCAAGACTTCTTCGGTGACGGCCTGACAGCGTGCTTGCGTGTGCGCGCCGGTCATCAAGACCTCGGGCTCGATGAGGGGCACCAGGCCGACCTCATGACACAGCGCCGCATAGCGCGCCAAAGCGTGTGCATTGGCATCGATGCATGCCGGGGAGGGCATCGGCCCGTCGCCCACGGTGATCACGCCGCGCCATTTGGCAAAGCGCGCGCCCATCTCCATGTAGCCTTGCAGGCGTTCTCGCAGCCCGTCCAGTCCCTCGGTCACCTTCTCTCCAGGGTGCCCTGCGAGGTCCTTGGCCCCGGTGTCGACTTTGATGCCCACCAGCATGCCCGCGTCGTGCGCAAGCTGAACGAGGGGTGTGCCATCTGCCCGGGTTTGTCGGATGGTCTCGTCATACAAGATCACACCACTGATGCAATCGCTCAAGCTCGGCGCGCTCAGCAGCAACTCACGGTAGCTGCGGCGCATCTCCAGCGTCTGCGCGATGCCGACGCTGGCGAATCGGCGATTGCAGGTGCTGGTGCTTTCGTCCATGGCCAACAGCCCCTTGCCCTTGGCGACGATGGCTTGCGCGGTCTGGATCAGCGCATGCGTGTTCATGGCGTGATGCCCGCTTTGGACCGCGGCGCTCCCCACATCCAGTTGCGGACCTCGGGCAGATCCTGGCCATGCTGATCGATGTAGCGTTTGTGCTCGATCAGCTTGTCCTGGGTCATTTGCTTGAGGTGGCTGCCTCGACCGCGCAGCTGCGGCAGGCAATCGACCGCCGCCTGAACCAGATGGAAGCGGTCGATCTTGTTCTGCACGCGCATGTCGAAGGTGGTGGTGATGGTGCCTTCCTCCCGATAGCCGTGAACATGGAGCTTGCGGTTGTGGCGGCGGTAGGTCAGTTGGTGCACCAGCGATGGGTAGCCGTGAAACGCAAACACCACAGGCTTGTCGCGTGTGAAGAGCGCGTCGAAATCGACCTCGCTCAAGCCGTGTGGGTGCTCGCTGGCCGATTGCAGCCTCATCAAGTCCACAACGTTGATCACGCGGATTTTCAATTGGGGCAGGTGCTCTCGCAAGATGGAGGTAGCCGCCAGGATCTCCAGCGTCGGTGTGTCTCCGCAGCAGGCCATCACCAGATCGGGGTCCGATGCCTCGTCATTGCTGGCCCAAGGCCAGATGCCGATGCCTTCGGTGCAATGGATGACGGCCTGTTCCATCGTCAACCACTGTGGCAGAGCATGCTTGCCCGCGATCACCACATTCACATAGTTCCTGCTGCGCAGGCAGTGGTCGGTCACCGACAGCAGGCAATTGGCGTCAGGCGGCAAATACACGCGAACGATGTCGGCCTTCTTGTTGACCACGTGGTCGATGAAGCCTGGGTCTTGGTGCGTGAAGCCGTTGTGGTCCTGCTGCCAGACGTGCGAAGACAGCAGGTAGTTCAGTGAGGCGATGGGCCTGCGCCAAGGCAACTCACGCGTCACCTTCAGCCACTTGGCATGCTGGCTGAACATCGAATCAACGATGCGGATGAACGCCTCATAGCTGTTGAAAAGGCCGTGACGCCCAGTCAGCAGATAGCCCTCCAGCCAGCCTTGGCACTGGTGCTCGCTGAGCATCGAATCCATCACCAGGCCATCGCGCTCCAGGAACTCATCGTTGGCAAGTAACTCGGCATCCCACTGGCGGTTGGTGACTTCAAAAACGGCGCCCAACAAGTTCGAGACGGTCTCGTCCGGTCCGAAGATCCGGAAGTTGCGCTGCGTCTGATTCATCCGCAAGGCATCTCGCAGGAAGGGCGCCAGCAAAAGGGTGTCCTGCCCTTGTACACAACCAGGTGCAGCAAGCTCCAAGGCATATTGCTGAAAGTCTGGCAATTGCAACTCGCGCATCAAGCGCCCGCCATTGGCGTGTGGGTTGGCACCCATGCGGCGCTCGCCCTTGGGAGCCAGCTCGGCGAGTTCGGGCAGCAGGCGACCGTACTTGTCGAACAGCTCGTCGGGCTTGTAGCTCTTCATCCAGTCTTCGAGCAACTTCACATGCTCCGGGAAGGCCGGGCTCACCAAGAGGGGCACCTGGTGTGACCGAAAGGTGTTCTCGATCTGCACGCCATCGACTTCCTTCGGGCCGGTCCACCCCTTGGGCGAGCGCAGCACGATCATGGGCCAGTGCGCTCGTACCTTCACATTGCGGTTGCGGGCATCGTCCTGAATCTGGTGGATGAGTTCGATGGCGCGGTCGGTGGCAGCGGCCATCAATTGGTGCATGGCCTGTGGGTCGTCACCTTCCACAAAGATGGGTGTCCAACCGCAACCTTGGAAGAATTGGGCAAGCTCCTCATGCCCGATGCGCGCGAGCACGGTGGGGTTGCTGATCTTGAAGCCATTGAGGTGAAGGATGGGCAGGACCGCGCCGTCCGTGATCGGATCCAAAAACTTGTTGGCATGCCAGGCCGTTGCGAGGGGCCCCGTTTCAGCCTCGCCATCGCCGATGACGCAAGCCACGATCAGGTCTGGGTTGTCAAAAGCCGCGCCAAAAGCATGGCTGAGCGAGTAGCCCAGTTCGCCCCCTTCGTTGATGGAGCCTGGCGTGGTCGGTGCGACATGGCTGGAGATGCCCCCCGGAAACGAAAACTGCTTGAACAACTTCTTCATCCCGGGCTCATCTTGCGTGATCGCGGGGTAGACCTCACTCCATGTGCCTTCGAGGTAAACATGACTGACCAGCGCTGCGCCGCCATGCCCTGGCCCTGACACATACATCATGTTCAGGTCGTGCTTTTGAATGGCCCGGTTCAAGTGCACATAGATGAAGTTTTGTCCGGGCACGGTGCCCCAATGCCCCACCACCAGTGGCTTGACGTGGGCCATGCTCAAGGGCTCACGCAGCAAGGGGTTGTCGTAAAGGTAGATCTGTCCGACCGACAAATAATTGGCAGCCCGCCAATAGGCATCCATCCTGTAGAGCAGATCGGGGCTGAGGGTGGCTGTGATCATGGGTCAGGCTTTCCTTGTTTCATGCGCCGCGCGCGCAACGGACTCGAAGTCACTCGCCTTCAGCCCTGTCGTCTGACGCCTTGCATCGACCATAGAGGCCGGCATCAAGGCGCTCTGTGCGTTAGGGAACATGCGCCACGTCGGTCTTCACCGCTTGTGTTCAAGGCGTGCGGCAGCGAACAGACCTGGCTCGGTGCAGACGGGACATTGATTCATCCATCGATCCGACCCGTCGAACCAGCTGACATCCCCAAAGGATCCTCCCAATGTTGCGAGACATGAACGACCTCAAGAAGTACACCCTCGGTGCGAAGGACGGTCAGATCGGGCAGGTCACGGACCTTTACTTTGACGACGATCCGAGACTTGGACCGTGTGCTGTACCAACACCATGGCCGAACGGGGTATTGGGCTGGCTGCGCCACCTCACTGGCTACGGATCGTTGAACGTGCTCTGCCGATCGCGTCTGGGCACTCGAGCCATGCCGCTGGCCTGAGTCGAGCAAAACACATGCGCCAGCTTGACGGCCCTCCCGCAGGTCAGCACATCAGCCCGCTGGCGGGGCAGGCCGCACCAAGGTCTGCACTGGTTGATGTCGACAAGCTCATCGCTGCTTACTTTGAGCTTCGACCTGACCCATCGATCGCGACGCAGCGCGTTTCCTTTGGTACTTCCGGGCACCGTGGATCCTCATTCGATGGGTCCTTCAATGAATGGCATGTGCTGGCCATCACTCAGGCACTGTGCGACCACCGGCGCATGCAAGGCATCTCAGGGCCGCTTTTTCTGGGCATTGACACGCATGCGCTGTCGGCGCGCGCGAGTTGCAGTGCCATCGAGGTACTCGCAGCCCATGGCGTTGAATTGATGCTGGCCGTGGGCGATGAGCCCACGCCCACCCCCGCCGTTTCGCATGCCATCCTGGCACATAACCGTGGCCGCGATCCGCGGGTGCCTTCAGGCTTGGCCGATGGTGTCGTTGTCACCCCTTCGCACAATCCGCCCCGAGACGGCGGTTTCAAATACAACCCACCTCACGGTGGCCCAGCGGGGCAGAGTGTCACTGCCTGGATCGAAGCCGCGGCCAATCGCTACCTTGAAGCCGGGCTTGCTGACGTGAAACGCATGCCGCTGGCCATGGCGCTGAGCGCCAATACCACGCACCGCCACAATTACCTCCGCGCCTATGTTGCCGATCTGGGCAAGGTGATCGACATGGATGCGATACGCCATGCCCAGGTCCGCATGGGCGTTGACCCATTGGGCGGGGCAGGGGTTCACTATTGGTCGGCCATTGCCGAGCTCTTTCGCCTTGACTTGAGCGTCATCAGTGAGGAAGTCGATCCGACGTTCGGCTTCATGACGCTGGACTGGGACGGGCAGATTCGCATGGACCCGTCTTCGCGGTGTGCCATGCAGCGCTTGGTGGCCCACAAGGATCAGTTCGACATCGCCTTCGCCTGTGACACCGACCATGATCGCCACGGCATCGTCACTTCTGGTGATGGCTTGCTTGCGCCCAACCACTATTTGGCCGTGGCCATCGACTACCTGTTCCGCCATCGCCCTGAGTGGGGCTTGAAAGCGGCCGTGGGAAAAACCGTGGTGAGCACGCAGTTGATCGACCGTGTGGCAGCCAGGCTGGGTCGTGCATTGTTCGAAACCCCTGTGGGGTTCAAATGGTTCTCTGAAGGCTTGCTGAGCGGTGGCCTCGGTTTCGGTGGTGAGGAAAGCGCCGGCGCCAGCTTCCTCCGGCGAGATGGTTCGGTATGGACCACCGACAAGGACGGGATCGTCTCCGCACTGTTGTCGGCCGAAATGACCGCGGTGCAGGGCATCGATCCAGGCAAGCTGTATGCCGAGCTGGCCAAGCAACTGGGCAGCCCAGTCGCCCAAATGATCACCGTGGCGGCCACACCTTCTCAGAAGTTGCGCCTGTCCAGGGTGTCAACGCACCATGTCAAACCATCAGCGCTGGCCGGAGAGAAGGTCACCTCCATCGTGACCCACGCACCAGGCAATGGCGCAGCCATCGACGGCATCAAGGTCAGTGCAGCCAGCGGGTGGTTTGCCGCACGGCCCTCCGGCACAGAAGCGTTCTACAAGATTTACGCAGAGAGCTTCAAGGGCCAAACACATCTGCAGGCCATCGTGCATGACGCGCAAGCCATGGTCGATTCGGTGATGGGGGCTGCATGAATGCAAGCCCATGGTTTGGTCGCTGACGCGCAGATGCTTGCGCCGCTGGTCAGGCGATCAATGTCACGTGGCGTTTGCACACAGTGTCCAGGTGTGTCGAGCGATTTGTTCGTCTTCTTGCGATGGGAGGACTTGCACGACACAGCGCGACGAATCAGACGAGATCAGGCCGTCACCACGGTTGTTTCTTGCGTCGTCCAATTCGACGCCGAAGAAGCGCAATCTGGTGCAAATGTCAGCGCGGACCAAGGCGTCGTTTTCGCCGATGCCCCCGGTGAACACGATCCAATCGAGGCCATTCAAGGCCGCGCTCATGGCCGACATCTCCTTGGCTGCCGCATAGCAGAACATGGCGATCGCGAGCTTTGCATCGCTGTTCGAGCTTGCGACCTTGTGCAGCGAGCGCATGTCACCGCTGACACCAGAGATGCCCAACAGGCCACTGTCATGGTCCACCAGTTGTTCGATGGCATCGGGTCCCATCGTCATCTCGCGCATCAGGTGTACCAGCACACCTGGGTCAAGGTTGCCACTGCGCGTACCCATGATCAGGCCGCCTGTGGGTGTCAAACCCATGCTCGTGTCGATGGACACGCCTTGGTGCACAGCCGTGATGCTGGCGCCATTGCCAAGGTGGGCGATCAGCAAACGCACGGGCAACGCATCTCTCAGTTGCTTCACGATGGACTCGCAAGACAAGCCATGAAAGCCATAGCGTTGGATACCGGCGATGCGCAAGGCCCGTGGCAGTGGGAGCGTGCTTGCCAAAGGGGGCATGCGTGCATGAAAGCTCGTGTCGAAACAAGCAACCTGAGGCTTACCTGGGAAGTGATCGATGGCAAAGCGGATCACATCCAGCGCTGCCGGTGTGTGAATGGGGGCAAAGCTTTTGGCTACGTCAAGGTGACGCAAGACGGACTCATCGATCACACAGTGCTCACGCAGACGCACCCCACCGTGCACGATGCGGTGCCCAATGGCATTGGGGGAGGGGACTTGGCTTTGGGCAAGCAACTCGCCGATGCGCGTGACAGCAACACGCTGGCTGGCCAGGGCGCTCGTGTCGCGAGCCAAGGTGCGCCCCCCGGCATCAACAGCGTGGAAAATCGAAGCGTCATCGCCAATGCGTTCGGCCTCGCCCGTCACGATGCAGTCCATGCAAGAGCTGCTGACACGGTACAAGCCAAATTTCAACGAAGACGAACCACTGTTCAGCGTGAGGATGTGTGTTTCGCGATCAACGTTTGATTCGGCCTTCACGTGTTCGTTCTCGGTTGAGGTGGGCCACGTAGAGATGCTCATCGGGATGAACCGGTGGATGGGGGAAGCCCGAAGGTCTGTTTTGCTTTTAGATCAGGGCGCTCCGTCCGTCTGTGCGATGTCCAACTCACTGAACAAGCACCCGCGCCATGTCAGTAATGGTTTAGGTTTGTTCGACACCTGCCCGCGTGATGCCACGGTGCGGCGCATGGCGCAGACCTGAGGGCAGGGCAGCAGTCGGCGTGTCGGTCTGCAAAGGAGGTGTAACAGCCTGACCGCCAATTCAATGAACGGATGCTTACCTCACGTTCTGAGCCGGGTTCACAGACTGATGCGCAGCCACCACCGCCCCTCGAAGCGCGCCCACGCAAATGTCGATCAGTTTCTGGCGGTCACCCCTGGCGCCGTGATCGAGCCAATCCAGCACAGCCTGGATGAGAAATGCCAGCCAGGCGCGCACGGCCAGGTAAGGCAGCGAATGGGGCTCCGACGTGCTCCCAAGCGCTGCAAGGATGCGCCTGACTTGCAGATCGAGGTTGCGGTTGACCACCTCCTGAACAGTCTGCTCCAGGCTGGCCGCACTTCGGAAAATGGCCCGGTACATGTGCGGATGGCCTTCTACATGGTCGAGATAAGCGCCCAGCGCCGCTTCCAATTGCTCGGCTGGTAACAGCTTGGGATCGGGCCGCGTGACTTCAAGGATCTCTTCATACCCGCCCTGGATGATGGCCGCGAAGAAGGCCCGCTTGCTGGGGAAGTAGTGGTAAAGCAGCCCGCGGGACACCCCCGCCTCATGGGCGATCTGGTCGATCTGAACGTCGTCGTAGGCTTTGCTGCCAAACACAGTGGCCCCCACAGCCAGCAAGTGGGCGCGGCGGGCGTCGGGCTCCAGACGCGGGCCCACGGCCTCCTTTGGCGACACGTTCATTGGCATGCAAGCCCTCACCCTCTGTTTGACACTTGTTCAATAGTCTACGCATAATTGCACTATTGAACGCGTGTTCAATAACGTTCGATGCGAATGAATGACCTATGCCGGCGGGCGCATGAACATGCCGCCGCGCCTCGACCATGGAAATTGGAATGAGCTTGATCAAAGACACGCTGCGGCGGTTATTCATCACCACCTGCATGCTGACCAAGACGACCGAACTCGCGGCACATCGGCTGGGAGCAGGGTTCTTTCTTCCTGCCTTGTTCGTCCTGCGCTATGCGTCCATGGGCGGCCTGGATCCTCGCCTCTTTGCCAAGCAACTCAACGGCGTGCGGTCATTCCAGGACGAAGCCTGGTGCGGATACTGGAATGCGCTGGCCAAGGAGCAACTGACATCCATCGAGCGCGTGCTGCCCGGCTTTGCGGGCGCATTCGACACACCGTTTGTCGGTGCGGCGCATGAAAAAGGCCCGAATTGGACCGCGCTTCGCGATGCCCTCGAGCCTTTCGGCAAGCGTGTTGTGGAACTGATGACCTTGAGCGAGGCGAGTGCGGCTGCCAAGTCCTCCACGGACAAGCAGGTATCACCAGGCAGCCATCAGGCCATGACGGCCTTGCGATGCCTGGTCAAGGCCATCACCTACTATCAGGTCAGCGCGTTTCCCGGCGGCTCTGAGGCCCGCATGGAGTCCTATGCGCTGTCGCGGGCCCTCTTCAACGAGTTGATCGACATCGTGGGCCCGCTGGTGGGCATGGTGATCGAGAAGCATAGGATCGACGTGGAAGGCGACGTGGAAGGCGACGTGGTCGAAGGCTATCTGGTGACACCTGCCGGATGCCAACGTCATCCGCTGGCCATCATCACCAACGGCCTGGAAGGCACGGTTCAAGAGCTGGCGATTCCCTTGCTCAGGTACCACGACTCAGGCATGGCCGTTTTCATCATGGAAATGCCTGGAACCTACGCTTATCGCCAGCCCATGTCATTGGCGTCCGAGGCCGTTTATCACGCTGTGATCGACAAGCTGTCGGGCCACCTGCGCATCGATCCACGCCGCGTGGGCTTCGTCGGCGTGAGTTTCGGCGCGTATTGGGCGGCACGAATGGCGGGTACCAGCTCGAAATTGCAATGCGCTGTGGCCTGTGGGGCGCCCACGCACCATTCGTTCAAAGTCAAGAACACGATCGGCATCCCCGACATCATCATCAAGGCGCTGCTCAACACCACAGGCGCCGTCACCTTGATCGATCTGGGCCTGAAGCTGAAAGCCTTGTCGCTGCACAAGCGCTACCGTCAGATCAAGATTCCCTTGCTGGTCATCAATGGCGAGAGGGACACCTTGCTCAGCACGCAGGACTCCATTGACCTGGCCAAGGGCGCCCAACAGGGCACGCTGAAGCTCTACCCCGATGACGACCACTGCGCCATGGGGCACTACAACGATTGGCTGGATTTGTCGCAAGCATGGATGCGCAAGCATCTTGTTCCGGATGTCAGCCATGTTCATTCAGACACCCACGCCACAGGAGAAGGCGATGCGCTGGAGCCGTCAACGCCCAGGTCAACGCACATCAACGGTTTCGCAAGTTGAAGAAGCGGGTCAATGGCGCTGTGTCACCGCAGAGCATCCGTTGAGGCACCGCTTGCTGTCAATGGATGCCTGTGCCGGAACGCCCCGAGGCTCGCCACAGAACGTGTCAGACTCGGTCTACGCCTCGATAGACCCTCATCGTGATAGACCTCCAGCCTCTCTTTAGCGCCACGCCGGGCACCACATCACTGCTCATCATCATCGTGTGCGCCAGCCTGTTCGGCTTGTTCGCCGCGCCAGCCATGATTGAGCGCAACCTGTTTCGGCCCTACTGGGTGCAAAGGCACCGTCAGTACGTGACGCTGATCTCCAGCGCCTTCTTGCACGCCGATCTGGGGCACCTGTTTTTCAACATGTTCACGCTATGGGCGTTTGCCTTTCAAGTCGAGCGAGAGATGGGAACCCCAGCCTTTCTGGCGCTCTATGGCTTTGGTTTGTTGGCCAGCGATTTGGGCACCTACCTCAAGCACCGCAGTGACCCGAACTACCAGTGTCTAGGCGCCTCTGGCGCTATCTTGGCCGTGTTGTTCGCTTCCATCATCTATTTCCCTTCGGCATCGCTGTTCATCATGCCCATCCCTGTGCCCATACCCGCGCCGCTGTTCGCCGTGGGGTATTTGGCCTACAGCTACTATGCTTCACGCAACGCGCGGGGTCGCATCAACCACGATGCACATTTGGCTGGCGCTCTGGCAGGTGTTGTCTTTGTCGGCTTGTTTGACCCGTCCAAGTTTGAGCAGGCCCTGCACCGATTCTTCGCCTAAGGATGGTCTGAATAACTCGCTTGCGAGGCGCTTGGCGACGTGATGGCACTCGGCAAGTGCTTCGGCTATATCCCGGTCGAGCCCCACGGGGCGCCAAACCAACATCAAACAGTGCGCCGGCCCTGCAAAAGCCGCTGCGCCCAGGGTTTTGGACGCAAACATGCCCCAGCAGCCATCAGTTTGCCCTGCACCATCCACAGGTTGCCATTCTTGGTCGGGCTTGGCGCCGAGAGCAGATGGCGAAAGCGCAGGATCGTGCTCGCATCTGGCAGGCGATTGAGCACGCTATCGAGCTTGGCAAATTCGCGGAACATCGGCATGTCGTGCAGCGCTTCTTCCATCGCCGGATCGCTCATGCCAAACCATTGCTGAATGGTAATGAAGACGCAGCATGGTCTCGATGGCAAATGGTGGGCGGCCCGTCTTGGACTTTGGGCAGTGTGGCTCGACCACACCGACCAGCACCGCCCTTGGCACCACCGTGTTCATCAGCTCCAGGAGCTCACGCTGCCAACATCATGCAAGCCCCACGACCTGAAGCAGGGTTTTGCAGACCTTCCCTCACAGGCTTCAATCAACCTCATTTGCGCGAAGCGGAGTTTCAGTCAGAAGCCTGTGTAGCTCCTTCTTCACAACGCTGTAGCACTCGCATGCGCGGGTCCCTAGTCCTGCATGGTCGAGAACTGCGATGTGCCCGCGGCGATAACAGATGTAGCCCGCATCGCGCAAGGTCAGGGCAGCTTGTGTGATGCTCTCGCGACGCGCGCCAAGCATGCCCGCCAGCAGCTCGTGTGTGATCACGAGCTCGCCATGTGGCGATCGATCGACGCTGGACAGCAACCAGGTGCTGAGTTGCTGCTCGATCGTGTGATGGCGGCTGCAAGCCACAGCCTGTGAGACTTGGGTGATCAATGCTTGTGTATAGCGCAGTAGCAGCCGCTGAACCACGCCCTTGTCCATGAACGCCCGCATCAATGCGTTGCGCCCGACTTGATACCCGTGGCCAGCTGTGCGCACCATGGCCGAACTGGTGGTGGTATCACCCCCCATGAACAACGCAATGCCAACCAAGCCTTCTCGGCCTACTGCAGCCATTTCGGCAGACGCGCCTGCGTCATTGATGTAGTGCAACGAAATCACGGCTGTTGTGGGAAAGTAGGCGTGCCGCATCTGTACGCCGGGTTCGTAAAGCATTTGGCCCAGTTTCATTGGGACCAGTTCGAGATCGCCAAAAAATTGGGCGTATTCAGCCGTGGGTATGGCTGCAAGCAGCTGATTCTGACTTGGTATGTGAAGGCCTGGCATGACCTATCGGTAAGGGAGAACTTCGACGCCCAGGCCGCGGTAACCCGTGAAACGGCAGGTTCGGTCGAACATGGGCTCGCCGCTGATCCTGAACTGTTGTCGCGAACCGTCGGTGCAACGGCGGTGCATGAGGAGGTCGAGAAATGGCCTGCGCGCTTTGATGTTGTCTTCCAGCGTCTGGCGCTCAGCGGGGTCCCAGTTGTCGATGCCTTGACCTGCGTCGTTGACCTCGATGCCCTCATTGGCGTGATCAGCGCCGGCGGCGACGAGGGCTGCGTTTGTGATGCCCAGAAGCTCCATCACCAAGCCCGATGCTTTGGTGAACTGGCCTGTTTCGTTCTGTTCCCAGTACCAGTCGACGGCCAGATCGGTCAGGCTGCGGTAACGGGCTTCGCTTTCCTGCAGCTCTGCCGTGCGTTCTTGCACGGTGCGCTCAAGGTCGCGGTTGTGTGCTTCGAGCTTCTTGTGAAGCAAGCGCACTTCAAGCATGTGGTGAATGCGGACTTTGACTTCCACCGTCTCGAAAGGCTTGTTGATGAAGTCTCGAGCCCCGGCCTGCAAGGCCCGCAGCTTGTGGCCGGGTTGGGCTGTCAGCACGATCACCGGCAAGCAGTTGCTTCCCACGTCGGCCCTCAGCGCTTCCATCACACCGAAGCCATCCAAACCCGGCATCTGCAAGTCGAGCAGGATCAGGTCGTAGCGGTGTTTGCGGTGCAGCGCGCCGACCTGGGACGGGTCCAGCGTCGAGCTGACGTTCACGTAGCCCGTGTCGTTCAGCAAGCGTTCAAGCAGATGCGCGTGCGCCGCCTGATCGTCGACGATCAGGATGCTGGACGCCAGGATGGCGGCTTCGGCGTCGCTGTCGTCGAGGCCTTGGCGTTGGGTCGCGGTAGGGGACTGCATGTGGTGGTTTCCTTAAGCGGTGGCGCGCTGGCCACCCGTTTGCTGGGGTTGAAAGGCCAGGTCGAGCGCATCGTTGAAAGCAGCGCGTTGCAGGGGCTGCGAAAGGCAGCTGACGAACCCGGCAGGCAAGTGGGTGTCGATATCGCGGAGCGCACCATCGGCACCCAGCGCGATGAGAGGGATGTGCGCCGTGGCGGGGTCTCGTGCCAACAACAGCCCCGCGTCCAGACCAGCTGGGTCGCGCAGGTGCAAACCCATCAGGATCACGTCAGGCCGCGCGGTACGAGCGATCGCCATGCCGCTTGCGATGTCGCGCGCGATCAGCAGGCGTGTGCCTGGATGCTGCGCCATCAGTGCTTCGACTTGCTGCAAACAGGCTGCGGCTTCCTCGATGCACAACACGGTTCGAACGGGGGTGTGGGTGGGGCCCAGGCACGGCTCGACCGCCGCATCGAGCTCGAACCAGAAGCAACTGCCCACACCGTCCGTGCTGTCGGCACCCATGCGTCCGCCCATCTGTTCCACCAGTCGCTTGCAAATCACCAGGCCGATGCCGGTGCCCGGTTCGGTGCCGAACTCCTGGCCCAGGCGGTTGAACGGCTCGAAGAGTTGGTCCAGCTTCGCCGGAGAAAGCCCCTGGCCGGTATCGTCAACGCTGACGCGCACGGGCTGCCCCGGAGCGGCAGTACAGCGCACCGTCACCTGGCCGCAGACGCGGTTGTATTTGATGGCATTGGTCAGCAAGTTGATGAGCACCTGCTTTGTCCGCACGGGGTCGGCATGCACCAAGCAGGGCCCCTCGAGCACCGGGAAACCGATCTGGATGCCGCTGCGCAGCGACTGTGGGCCGATCATGGCCTGGCAATCGTGGAGCACCTCGGCCATGGACATGGTGCATGACATGAGCGCCGTTTTGCCGGACTCGATCGACGACAGGTCGAGGATCTCGTTGATCAGGCCCAGCAGGTACCAGCCAGCGTGCAGGATCTGCTCGACGCTGTCTTTTTGGTCAGGCGTGGGCGGCGGTTTGCCGCCTTCGATCAGCTGAGTGAAGCC
>CANCFV010000034.1 GCA_947377275.1 Burkholderiales bacterium
GCTTGCGCCTTGTCAGCAACCAACTGGTCGCTTTCAAAGTGGTAGCTGCGACGCTCGGAGTGACCCACGATGGCGTACTGGGCACCCAGTTCGCGCACCATGACGCCGCTCACCTCGCCGGTGTAAGCACCCTGCGCCTGCACCGACACGTCTTGCGAGCCCACGCCAATGGAACTGCCTTGCAAGGCAGCAGCCACATCGGCCAGATACACAAACGGCGGGCAGACAGCGACATCGGCGCGAGGCGCCGTGTTGCCCAGGTCAGCGGCCAGAAGGCCAGCGATCAGCTCAGTGTTGGATGCACGGCTGCCGTGCATCTTCCAGTTGCCAACAACCAGTTTCTTCATGGCGCTCACTGCTGCTGCTGCTGCTGAGGCTGACCATCGGCCTCACCGCCTTGGTCAGCGGCTTGCTGATCGGCGCGAGGGGCGCGATCACGGCGCTCGCCGCGATCACCACGGTCACCACCACGAGGACCACGGTCACCGCGCGAACCACGGTCACCGCGGTCGCCACGGTCTTCGCGCTCGGGCATGCCTTCAGGGCGTTCCATCAAGGCCTTCATCGACAGCTTGACACGGCCCTTTTCGTCGGTTTCCAAGACCTTGACCTTGACGACTTGACCTTCGGTCAGGTAGTCAGAGACCTTCTCAACGCGCTCGTGGGCGATCTGGCTGATGTGCAGCAGGCCGTCCTTGCCAGGCAACAGGTTCACCAAGGCACCGAAGTCAAACAGCTTGGTGACAGCGCCTTCGTAGGTGGCGCCGATTTCAACTTCAGCGGTGATTTCGTTGATGCGCTTGATGGCGTATTCGGCCTTGCCAGCATCGGTCGACGCGATGGTGATGACACCATCTTCGGCGATGTTGATCTGGCAACCGGTTTCTTCGCACAGGCCGCGGATGGTGGCGCCGCCCTTGCCGATCACGTCACGGATCTTGTCCTGATTGATCTTGAGGGTGTAGAGGCGGGGGGCGAACTCGGAGACTTCGGTGTTGGCCCCCGACATGGCTTCGCTCATCTTGCCCAGGATGTGCAGGCGGGCTTCCTTGGCTTGCGCCAGCGCCACTTGCATGATTTCCTTGGTGATGCCTTGGATCTTGATGTCCATCTGCAGGGCGGTGATGCCCGTGGTGGTACCGGCAACCTTGAAGTCCATGTCACCCAGGTGATCTTCGTCACCCAGGATGTCGGTCAGCACAGCGAACTTGTTGTCTTGCTTGATCAGGCCCATGGCGATGCCAGCCACGTGCGCCTTCATGGGGACGCCAGCGTCCATCATGGCCAGGCAGCCGCCGCAGACCGAAGCCATCGACGACGAACCGTTGGACTCGGTGATTTCAGAGACCACGCGCACGGTGTAGGCGAAGTCTTCCTTGGCAGGCAGCAAGGGCACCAGGGCGCGCTTGGCCAGACGGCCGTGGCCGATTTCGCGGCGCTTGGGCGTGCCCACGCGACCGGTTTCGCCGGTGGCGAACGGAGGCATGTTGTAGTGGAACAAGAAGGTGTCGCGGTAGTCGCCGGTCAGGGCGTCAATGCGCTGCGAGTCTTGCTCGGTGCCCAAGGTGGCAACGACCAGCGCCTGGGTTTCACCACGGGTGAACAGCGCCGAGCCGTGCACGCGAGGCAGCACGCCGGTGCGGATCTCGATGGGGCGAACGGTGCGGGTGTCGCGACCGTCGATGCGAGGCTCGCCGGCCAGGATCTGGCTGCGCACGATGTTGGCTTCGATGTCGAACAACAGGCCTTCGACCTTGACGCCGTCAAACGCGATGCCTTCGGCGGTCAAGGCGGACTTGACTTCAGCGTAAGCCGCGCGGGTGGCTTGCGTACGTGCTTGCTTGGAGCGGATTTGGTAAGCGGCGCGCAGCTTTTCTTCGGCCAGGCCATTGACCTTGGCGATGAAGTCTTCGTCCTTGGCAGGCGCTTGCCAGTTCCACGAAGGCTTGCCAGCGTCACGCACCAGGTCATGGATGGCGTTGATGGCGATGTTGCCTTGTTCGTGACCGAACACAACACCACCCAGCATGATGTCTTCCGACAACTGGTCGGCTTCGGATTCGACCATCAGCACGGCGGTTTCGGTGCCGGCGACGATCAGGTCCATCTTGGAATCAAGCAGCTCAGCGATGCTTGGGTTCAGCACGTATTCGCCGTTGATGTAGCCCACGCGAGCGGCACCGATGGGGCCGTTGAATGGCATGCCCGAGATCGACAGCGCAGCGCTGGAGGCGATCATGGCGGCGATGTCAGAGGAGACCTCTGGGTTCAAAGACACCACGTGGATCACCAGTTGCACTTCGTTGTAGAAGCCTTCTGGGAACAGGGGGCGGATCGGGCGGTCGATCAGACGCGAGGTGAGCGTTTCATGCTCGGAGGGCTTGGCTTCGCGCTTGAAGAAGCTGCCGGGGATGCGGCCCGCGGCGTATGTCTTCTCGATGTAGTCAACGGTCAGGGGGAAGAAGTCTTGACCGGCCTTGGCGGTCTTGGCACACACCACGGTGGCCAGCACAACGGTGCCTTCGATGTCGACCACCACGGCGCCCGAAGCTTGACGTGCGATTTCACCCGTCTCCATCGTGACGGTGTGCTTGCCCCATTGGAAGGTCTTGGTGACTTTGTTGAACATGGTCATGAGATCAGTCTCCGATTTGATTGAACAGGGTCAGCACATGCTGCCCTGTGTGGGTTTGCCGTCACCCTCATCGCGATGCCATTCCAGCGGGGCTGCCCCCCAGGCCCGTTGGAATGACACAGCGTTCGCTTGAGTCGAGTGGGCGGCGTGAAAAAACAAAAAGCCTGTGCTGGACGGTCCAGACAGGCTTTTTGTCGTCATCCAGCGCTTACTTGCGCAGGCTGAGCTTGGCGATCAGAGCAGCGTAACGGTCGAAGTCCTTGGACTTGAGGTAGTCCAACAGCTTACGGCGACGGCTGACCATGCGCAGCAGGCCGCGACGACCGTGGTGGTCCTTCTTGTTGGCCTTGAAGTGAGGCATCAGCTCGTTGATGCGCGACGTCAGCAGGGCGACTTGCACTTCGGGAGAGCCGGTGTCAGCGGGGCCGCGGGCGTTGTCTTTGACGATGGCTGCGGTGTTGATGTCAGCGACGGACATGGTGTTTCCTAAAAAATGGCAGATCTCAAGCGCCTCAAATGATGGCGCACGGTGTCTGCGTTGAACTTGCGACGCCGGGTGAAACGAGACCCAGGTCGTGCGAATTCCCCTCTGTCATAGCAGGGCAAGCCCGCGAGTATATCAATTTCTCACAGCGTGGACAAATCCCAGCGCGGCTTGACGTCAAAAGTGGGCGTGTGCGTGAGTTGCGCTTGCCCGGCTTGCAGGCGCATGGCGGCCGCCAGGGCGATCATGGCGCCGTTGTCGGTGCACAGATGCAGTTCGGGGTAGTGGACACGGATGCCGCGGCGCGCGCAGGCGCGGTCCAGTTGTTCGCGCAAATGGCGGTTGGCCCCCACACCGCCGGCCACCACGAGGCGCTTCATGCCGGTTTCCTTGAGTGCTGCCAGCGACTTTTTGAGCAGCACCTCTACGATGGCCGCCTGCGTGGACGCGGCCAAGTCGGCCAACACGGCCTGAGCGGCAGGTTCGGCCATCAAATCGGCGCGATCGAGCCACCCCAATCGCACCAAGTGCGTGCGAACGGCGGTCTTGAGGCCAGCGAAAGAAAAATCAAGGTTGCCGGAGTGCAGCATGGGCCGAGGCAAATCAAACGCGCCTGCCCTGCCCTGCTCGGCCATGCGCGACAGGTGTGGGCCACCCGGGTAGGGCAAGCCCATGAGCTTGGCCGACTTGTCAAAGGCCTCGCCGGCGGCGTCGTCGACGGTTTCGCCAAGGATGGCGTAGCGACCCACACCGTCGACGCGCATCAATTGCGTGTGCCCGCCAGACACCAGCAAGGCCACAAAGGGAAACTCAGGCGGATCTTGAGACAAAAAGGGCGAGAGCAAGTGCCCCTCCAAGTGGTGAACACCCAGCAAGGGCTTGTTCAGCGCGACCCCCAACGCACAGGCCACGCCCGCCCCCACCAGCAAGGCGCCGGCCAGACCGGGTCCGCGGGTGTAGGCCACCACATCGACATCGGCCATGGTTTTGCCAGCCTCGGTCAATACCTGACGAGCGAGTGGCACAACGCGGCGGATGTGGTCGCGCGAGGCGAGCTCGGGCACAACCCCGCCGTAGGCTTGGTGCATGTCGATCTGGCTGTGCAGGGCGTGAGCCAGCAAGCGCGGGGCTTGCCCATCGGCAGGCAGCTCAACCAGGGCCAAACCGGTTTCATCACACGAAGATTCCAGCCCCAGGATGAGCTGCGGCGCGCTCGCGGTGGAAGGCTGTGCGGGGTTCAAATCAGGCATGGCCGTGAGTGTAGGCCTTGGCCAGCGCCAGTTCGAGCAGAGCACGAGCCACAACGGGCGTTGCACCCTCTTGATGCACAAAAGCTGGCACAGCGTTTGCATCACCTCAGCCATGCAAAGTCAACGGCGACTTTGCGTGCCTTGGGTGCCCGTGAACGGGCCCCGAGCTTCCGACAAAGGTGTCATCGATGTGTGCGTCTGCCCATTCGGCAGGCTTGCGCTTCGGCGACACCTTTTTTGTTTTCAAACTCGAAAGCTTTGCACCATGAACTCGCAGGATCTGAACCTCTCCCGCCGCCACATTTTGAAAACCGCTGCAGCTGCGAGCGCCGTTGGCATCGTGCCAGGCCTGCAATCGGCGGTCTGGGCAGCTGGCTCCGACAAACCTGAGTTGGAAGAAGTCAAGATTGGCTTCATTCCCCTGACCGACTGCGCCTCTGTCGTCATGGCGTCGGTGCTCGGCTTTGACAAAAAGTATGGCGTCAAGATCATCCCATCGAAGGAGGCCTCGTGGGCTGGCGTGCGCGACAAGCTGGTCAATGGCGACCTGCACATGGCCCATGTGCTGTACGGCCTGATCTATGGCGTGCAGCTGGGCGTTGGCAGCCCCAAAAAGGACATGGCTGTGTTGATGAGCCTCAACAACAACGGCCAAGCCATCACCCTGAGCAAAAAGCTGGCAGACAAGGGCGCCGTAGACGGACCGTCGCTGGCCAAGCTGATGGCCAGTGAGAAGCGCGAGTACACCTTCGCGGGCACCTTCCCCACGGGCACCCACACCATGTGGTTGAACTACTGGCTGGCCGCGTCAGGCGTGAACCCCTTGCAAGATGCCAAGGTGATCACGGTGCCGCCTCCGCAAATGGTGGCGAACATGCGCGTAGGCAACATGGACGGCTTCTGCGTTGGTGAGCCCTGGGGCCACCGCGCCATCATGGATGGCGTTGGCATCACAGCCATCACCACGCAAGACATCTGGAAAGACCACCCCGAAAAGGTGCTGGGCACCACGGACGAGTTCACCAAGAAATACCCCAACACCACGCGCGCTGTGATGATGGCCGTGCTCGAAGCCAGCCAGTGGATCGACGCCGGCCTGCAAAACAAGCTGAAGATGGCCGAGACCATCGCGGCCAAGTCCTACGTGAACACGGGTGTCGACGCGATCAACCAACGCATTTTGGGCCGCTACCAAAACGGCTTGGGCAAGACCTGGGACGACCCCAACCACATGAAGTTCTTCAACGGTGGCGCAGTGAACTTCCCGTATCTGTCTGACGGCATGTGGTTCATGACGCAGCACAAGCGTTGGGGCCTGCTCAAGGACCACCCTGACTACCTGGCCGTGGCCAAGCAGGTCAACAAGATCGACATCTACAAGGAAGCGGCCGGCGCCCTGAAGATCAGCATCCCCAAGGATGTGATGCGCACCAGCAAGCTCATGGACGGCGTCGTTTGGGATGGCAAAGACCCGAAGAAGTACGCCGACGGCTTCAAGATCAAAGTCAAAGCCTGATCGCCCGCCCTCACCGGCCCTCATCCGCCACAGGAGCACACCATGGTCAGTGCCGTATTTCACAGCCCTTCCGATGCCAGTGATGCCCTGCGCGCGGACAAAGCGGGCAGCAGCAAGCCCTCCGCCTCCACATCGAACCCGACGCCCCTCATGACAACGAACGCCACCATCGCGCCTGCGGCTCCCACGCCGCCGGCCACACCCGCTAAAACCCCGATCGACTGGGGTGGCCTGGCGCTCAACACGCTGGCGCCCCTGGCTGGCATTGGCCTGGTGGTGGCGATCTGGGCACTGCTGACCATGAAAAGCAGCACCTTCCCGACGCCCTGGGCCACTTGGACCGAAGCCGTCAAGCTGTTCTCAGACCCGTTCTACAGCAACGGGCCGAACGATCAGGGCCTGGGTTGGAACATCTTGTTCTCGCTCAAGCGGGTGGCCATGGGCTTCGGCCTGGCTGCGCTGGTGGGCATCCCGATGGGCTTTTTGATCGGTCGATCCAAGATCATCGCCAGCATGCTGAACCCGCTGATCAGCCTGCTGCGTCCGGTCTCGCCGCTGGCCTGGCTGCCCATTGGTCTGCTGGTGTTCAAGTCGGCCGACCCTGCTGCCATCTGGACGATCTTCATCTGCTCGATCTGGCCCATGATCATCAACACCGCCGTGGGTGTGCAACGCGTGCCTGAGGACTACCTCAATGTGGCCAAGGTGCTGAACCTGAGCGAGTGGAAGATCGTCACCAAGATCTTGCTGCCCTCGGTGCTGCCTTACATGCTGACCGGCGTGCGCCTGTCGGTGGGCACCGCTTGGCTGGTGATCGTGGCCGCCGAGATGCTGACGGGCGGCGTGGGCATCGGCTTCTGGGTTTGGGACGAGTGGAACAACCTGAACGTGGCCCACATCATCATCGCCATCTTCGTGATCGGCATCGTCGGCCTGCTGCTTGAAAACGCCCTGGTGGCGATTGCCAAGCGCTTCAGCTTCGAATAACCCAGACACGAATCGCACCCAAAGGATCCTGCCATGTCCCACTTCATCGACATCAGCCAAGCCGAAATGGTGTTTGACACCAAAAAGGGGCGCTTCCACGCGCTGCGCGACATCAACCTGGGCATCAACAAGGGCGAGTTCATCGCCTTGATCGGGCACTCGGGCTGCGGCAAGTCGACCTTGCTGAACCTGATCGCCGGTTTGCTGCTGCCCAGCAGCGGTGGCCTGATCTGCGACAACCGCGAGATCGCCGGCCCCGGCCCTGAGCGCGGCGTTGTGTTCCAGAACCACTCGCTGCTGCCCTGGCTGACGTGCTTCGAGAACGTTCACCTGGCGGTGGAGCGCGTTTTCGGCCGCAAAGAGGGGAAAGAGCAGCTCAAAAAGCGCACCCATGAGGCACTGGAGCTGGTCAACATGGCGCACGCCTCCGCCAAGCGCCCCAACGAAATCTCTGGCGGCATGAAGCAGCGTGTGGGCATTGCCCGCGCTCTGGCCATGGAGCCCAAAGTGCTGTTGATGGACGAGCCCTTTGGTGCCCTGGACGCCCTCACCCGCGCCCACCTGCAAGACGAGCTGCTCAAGATCGTGGCGCGCACCCAAAGCACCGTGGTGATGGTGACGCACGATGTTGACGAGGCCGTGCTGCTGTCGGACCGCATCGTGATGATGACCAACGGCCCCGCCGCCACCATTGGTGAAGTTTTGCCCGTGCCGCTGGCGCGCCCCCGCAACCGCGTGCAACTGGCGGAAGACCCGACCTACATGGCCTGTCGCAAGGCCGTGCTCGACTTCTTGTACACACGCCACGGCGTGGCACACAAGCAGGCCGCCTGACGCAGCCCACGCCCCCCGCAAAGAAAACCTGGCACGCCCATTGCTTAAGTAGACATGACCGTCTGATTCGCCAGAGCCAAACGGTCTTCCTCAGCGGGGGTCAGTGGTCCGCGAAAAAGCCACAGACCTCTTCACGCCTCCCAGCTCATCGCTGGGGGGCGTCTTTTTTTGCCAGCGCCAAAAACAACGCACCAACAAGGATCATGGGCACGCACAACCATTGCCCCATGCTCATGTTCAGTGCCAACAGGCCGAGGAAGCTGTCAGGCTCGCGGAAGTACTCGGCGGTGAAGCGGAACACGCCGTAGCCCAGCAAAAAAGCGCCCGCCACAGCCCCTTGTGGACGCGGCACGCGTGCATACCACCACAGCAGCGCGAAGAGCAGCAACCCCTCAAGACCAAACTGATACAGCTGTGACGGGTGACGCGCGATGTCGGTGCCCGACTGGGGAAACACCATCGCCCAAGGCAGGCTGGCATCGGCTTGGCGCCCCCAAAGCTCGCCGTTGATGAAGTTGCCCAGGCGTCCTGCAGCCAATCCCACAGGGATGCAAGGCGCGACCAAGTCGGCCACTTCAAAGAAACGCTTGCCACGCTTTTTGGCAAACACGGCCAAGGCGGTGATCACGCCCAGCAAGCCACCGTGAAAGGCCATGCCGCCCTGCCAGACAGCCAGGATCTCGCTGGGGTGGCTGAAGTAGTAGGTGGGCTTGTAGAACAGCACATAACCCAGTCGCCCACCCAGCACCACACCCACCACACCAAAGAACAAAAGGTCTTCGACCATTTCTCGGTCCCAGCCTTGCTGGGCAAATGGTGCCCGCTTGGCCCTGATGTTGGCCAGCAGGTAAAACAGCGAGAACGCCAGCAGGTAGGTCAAGCCATACCAGTGCACCTTGAGAGGGCCCAGTGAAATGGCGATGGGGTCGAATTGGGGGTGGATCAGCATGGGGCGAACGATAGCGCATGTGGGCACCCACATCGGCCAGCGCTGGAGCCCAGTCAACCCAACTGATAGCATCGACGCATGAACCCCACCCTGATCGAGCTCGTGGGCGCCGCCCTGTTCGCGCTGGCCCTCATCCACACTTTTTCGACCAAGTTCTTCGAGCACCTGGCCCACAGCCGCCCCCGCCATGCGGGGCTGTGGCACCTGCTCGGCGAGGTGGAGGTCGTGTTCGGATTTTGGGCCCTGGTGTTGGTGCTGGCCATGTTCGGCCTGCAAGGCAAAGTCTCCGCAACGCATTATTTGGACACGCGCAACTTCACGGAGCCACTGTTCGTTTTTGCCATCATGGTGGCGGCAGGCAGCAAGCCTGTGCTTCAAGTGGCCAGCCACCTCACACGCAGCCTGACGCGCCTCTTGCCTCTGCCCGGCGCTTTGGGCAGCACCTGGGTGATTTTGGCGGGGGTGCCGCTGCTGGGATCCCTCATCACCGAGCCTGCGGCCATGACCTTGGCGGCCCTGCTGCTCAAAGACAGCCTGTATGCCCACCCTGCGTCCACGCGACTGAAATACGGTGCGCTGGGCGTGCTCTTTGTGAACGTGTCGATCGGCGGCACGCTGACTTCGTTTGCCGCGCCACCCGTGTTGATGGTGGCGGCCGCCTGGGGCTGGGACAGCGCTTACATGTTCCTGCACTTTGGTGACAAGGCCGCGGTGGCTGTGCTCGTCAATGCGACCGGGCTGGTTTTGCTGATGCGCAAGGAGTTGCGAGCTTTGCCCGCCATGGCGGCAGCTGATGAGGCCCTACCGCCTTGGCCAGTGGTGTTCATCCATTTGCTGTTTCTGGTGGGCATCGTGGTCTTTGCACATCACCCGGCGGTGTTCCTGGGGCTGTTCATGTTCTTTCTGGGATTCACGGCAGCCTACGAGCGCTACCAGTCGCCTCTGATCTTGCGCGAGGGGCTGCTGGTCGCCTTTTTCCTGGCAGGGCTGGTGGTGCTGGGTGGCATGCAAAAGTGGTGGCTGGAGCCCGTATTACTGAGCATGAACGCCCAAGCGGTCTTTTTTGGCGCCACGGCATTGACGGCCATCACCGACAACGCTGCGCTCACCTACTTGGGCTCGCTGGTGCCCGGTTTGAGCGATGACTTCAAGTACGCCCTGGTGGCCGGCGCCGTGACGGGAGGGGGGTTGACCATCATCGCCAACGCGCCCAACCCAGCGGGGGCCACGATCCTCAAGGGTGGTTTTGACGAGGGAGCAATCGAGGCCGGCAAGCTGTTCTTGGCGGCACTGGCCCCCACCGTGGTGGCCATGCTGGCGTTCAACTTGTTTTGAGCGCAACTCGCACGTGCGTTTGATGGGCAGATGGGCAAGTCGCGCCCAGCGCATCACCCAAAGCAAAGGGGCCCGTTTGGGCCCCTTTCGCGTGTTCACCTTGGTGTGCCCGTAGGCACGTCCAGGCAACTCAGCGCTTGATCTGACTCAGATCGCGCACCGCACCGGTGTCTGCCGACGTGGTCAGCAGCGCATAGGCCTGCAAGGCCGCCGACACGTACCGCTGGCGGTTCACGGGCTTCCAAGCGTCTGCACCCTTGGCTTCCATGGCAGCGCGACGGGCTGCCAGCGCCTCTGGCGAAATCGCCAGGTTGATGCTGCGGTTCGGGATGTCGATCTCGATGGTGTCACCATCTTCCACCAGGGCGATGGCCCCTCCCTGCGCCGCTTCCGGCGAGGCATGGCCAATCGACAGGCCTGAGGTGCCGCCGGAGAAGCGGCCATCGGTCAACAGCGCGCAGTCTTTGCCCAGGCCGCGGCTCTTGAGGTACGAGGTGGGGTAGAGCATTTCCTGCATGCCAGGGCCGCCCTTGGGGCCTTCGTAGCGGATGATGACCACGTCACCGGCCTGCACCACTTCGCCCAAAATGCCTTCCACGGCGTCGTCCTGGCTTTCGAACACGCGTGCCTTGCCGGTGAACTTCCAGATGGATTCGTCGACACCCGCGGTTTTGACGATGCAGCCCTTTTCGGCGATGTTGCCGTAGAGCACAGCCAAGCCACCGTCCTTGGTGAATGCATGCTCTGTGCTGCGGATCACGCCCTTAGCGCGGTCCAGATCGAGCTTCTTCCAGCGGCTGTCTTGCGAGAAAGCCACTTGGGTTGGAATGCCGCCAGGCGCGGCCTTGTAGAAGGTGTGCACGGCTTCGTCTTTCGACACGGTCACGTCCCACTGGGCGATGGCATCGGCCATGGTGGCGGTGTGCACGGTGGGCACATCGGTGTGCAGCAGGCCGCCACGGGCCAACTCGCCCAGGATGGACATGATGCCGCCAGCGCGATGCACGTCTTCGATGTGCACATCAGGCACAGCCGGGGCGACCTTGCTCAGGCAAGGCACCTTGCGCGACATGCGGTCGATGTCGGCCATGCTGAATGGCAATTCGGCTTCGCGGGCTGCGGCCAGCAAGTGCAGCACGGTGTTGGTGGAGCCCCCCATGGCCACGTCCAGTGCCACGGCATTCTCGAACGCCTTGAAGTTGGCGATGTTGCGCGGCAGGGCTGATTCGTCGTCCTGCTCGTAGTAACGCTTGGCCAAGGCCACCACCGTGCGACCGGCCTGGCGGAACAGCTTTTCGCGGTCGGCGTGCGTGGCCAGCACGGTGCCATTCCCTGGCAAAGACAAGCCCAGCGCCTCCGTGAGGCAGTTCATCGAGTTGGCCGTGAACATGCCCGAGCACGACCCGCAGGTCGGGCATGCAGAACGCTCGATTTGCGCGACCTCTTCGTCAGAGCAATTCTTGTCAGCGGCCTTGACCATGGCATCGACCAGGTCGAGCGAGATGACCTTGCCTTCGATCTTGGCCTTGCCCGCTTCCATCGGGCCACCGGACACGAAGATCACCGGGATGTTCAGGCGCAACGCAGCCATCAGCATGCCTGGGGTGATCTTGTCGCAGTTGGAGATGCACACCAGCGCATCGGCCGTGTGGGCGTTGACCATGTACTCGACGCTGTCAGCGATCAGATCACGCGAGGGCAGCGAATACAGCATGCCGCCATGGCCCATGGCGATGCCGTCGTCCACCGCGATGGTGTTGAACTCTTTGGCGACACCGCCTGCGGCTTCGATTTCGCGGGCAACCAGTTGCCCCAGGTCCTTCAGGTGGACGTGGCCAGGCACGAACTGCGTGAAGCTGTTGGCAATGGCAATGATCGGCTTTTCAAAGTCACCGTCCTTCATGCCTGTGGCACGCCACAGGGCGCGCGCGCCAGCCATGTTGCGGCCAGCGGTGGAGGTGCGGGAACGGTACTGGGGCATG
Organism: Burkholderiales bacterium; assembly: GCA_947377275.1. Taxonomy (GTDB): domain Bacteria; phylum Pseudomonadota; class Gammaproteobacteria; order Burkholderiales; family Burkholderiaceae_C; genus Aquabacterium. Next base: position 11,973 of record CANCFV010000034.1, read on the forward strand.
AAAAACTCCGGGCTGTGATCTCAGTGGGAACCTGCGATTTTATCCCGAGCCCCGGCAAAGCGGGGTTTGCTCAACGCCTGCGCTTTTGAGGGTCTTTCAAACCCAAGGCATCCAGGCTCTTTTGGCGCCGGGCCACCTTCTTGGCCTCGATCTTGTCCATGGCCTTTTTCTGGGTCAGGCCCGACATGTCGGCCCAGGCCCACCACAAGATGGCAAAGCCAAACGGCGTGAGCAAGGCCCACCAACGGTCCCCCCAGACCCACGAGCCGATGGGGCCGATGCCACCCAGGAACATCACCAGCATGGCCACGCCGATCGCCACAAACCACATTTCATGCCCTTTCAAAGCGCGTTGGCGCCCCTGCAACACCCACCTGTGTCAACCACAACAGGTGCTCACTGCGTTTATAAATCAGGCTTCACTGTAATGGACTGACCGCGGAAGGACCCCCATGAAACGCCTGCCATCGATGCTGACCTGCCTGGCCCTGAGCCTGACAGCCCTGACCCCTGCCCTGGCCAGCCAAGACTTGGCTCAGAAAAAGGCCTGCATGAACTGCCATGGGCTCGACAAGCCGATCCTCGGACCAGCCTACAAGGACGTTGCGGCCAAGTACAAAGGCAAGAAAAACGCCGAGGCGCAACTGACCCAAAAGGTGTTGGCGGGCGGCGGCGGCGTGTGGAACATGCCCATGGGCCCGATGCCCGCTCAAAAGGGCAACGTCTCTGAAGCCGAAGCCAAGCAACTGGTGAAGTGGTTGCTGACGGTCAAGTGACCTGTCCGAGGCTTCGCCCATGAAAAAAGCCCCGCACCGCGGGGCTTTCGCTTTTTCAGGGCTTGGCTTCTTCCAAGCTGGGCTGCAAGGCTTGTGACCCTGCAGCCCCTGAAATCAGTCGCCAGCGTAGATGTCGACGTCTTTGGTTTCACGCACGAACAGCAGGCCCACCACGAAGGTCAAGAGCGCCACGATGATCGGGTACCACAAGCCGTTGTAGATGTTGCCGGTCTGCGCCACGATCGCGAACGCCGTGGTGGGCAGCAAGCCACCGAACCAACCGTTGCCGATGTGGTACGGCAAGCTCATCGAGGTGTAGCGGATGCGCGTGGGGAACATCTCCACCAACATGGCTGCAATCGGCCCGTACACCATGGTCACGTACAGAACCAGCAGTGTCAGGATCGCTACGACCAGAGGCTTGTTCAGCTTGGCTGGGTCTGCCTTGGTGGGGTAGCCAGCCTTCCTGAGCTCTGCGCCCACGGCCTTCTTGAACTGCCCGTCAATGACCTTGGCTGCAGCGGCCTTGGGAGCCTTGTCGAAGGCAGCCAAGGCGGTCTTGGCATCAGCCACGGCCTTGTTGGCGTCCTTGGCCTTGGCTGCGTCGCCCATGACTGCCGGGTCAGCCGCCTTCTTGACCGCGCCGTCCAGCGCCTTGGTGGCCGCTTCCTTGGCTGCCGGCACGTCAGCATCGCTCACTTTGGTGGGCGAATAGCTGTTGATGACGGTATCGCCGACCTTCACGAAAGCCACGGTGCCAGCAGGCGCGGTCACGTTTTCGTAGTTCACCGAACTCGATGCCAGAAACTGCTTGGCAATGTCGCACGAGCTGGTGAACTTGGCGGTGCCAGTGGGGTTGAACTGGAAGGAGCACTCGGCAGGATCAGCCGTCAGTGTCACGGGCGCGGTCGCTTGAGCGCGGGCCAGATCGGGGTTTGCCGCCTCGGTCAGGGCCTTGAACAGCGGGAAGTAAGTCAAGGCAGCGATCAGGCAGCCACCCAAGATGATGGGCTTGCGGCCGATCTTGTCAGACAGGGTGCCAAACACAACGAAGAAAGGTGTCGCGATCAGCAGCGAGATGGCCACCAAAATGTTGGCAGTCGGGCCATCGACCTTCAAGGCTTGCGTCAGGAAGAAGAGCGCATAGAACTGGCCGGTGTACCAAACCACACCTTGACCAGCGACCAAGCCGAACAGGGCCAGGATCACGATTTTGAGGTTCCCCCACTGGCCGAACGACTCGGACAGCGGTGCCTTGGAGGTCTTGCCTTCGGCCTTCATCTTCTTGAAGGCGGGGCTTTCGTTCATGCTCATGCGGATCCACACGCTGACGGCCAGCAATGCAATCGACACGATGAACGGCACACGCCAGCCCCAATCGGCAAAGGCTTCTTCGCCAATGGCCGTACGGGTACCCAAGATCACCAGCAGCGACAGGAACAGGCCCATCGTGGCAGTGGTCTGGATCCACGCGGTGTAGGCACCACGGCGACCATGTGGCGCGTGTTCGGCCACATAAGTGGCAGCGCCACCGTACTCACCGCCCAGCGCCAAGCCTTGCAAAAGACGCAGCGCAATCAGGATGACGGGAGCCGCCACGCCAATGCTGCTGTAGTTCGGCAAGATGCCCACGATGAACGTGGATGCTCCCATCAGCAAAATGGTCACCAAGAACGTGTACTTGCGGCCGATCATGTCGCCCAAGCGACCGAAAACCAGTGCGCCGAAGGGGCGAACGATGAAGCCAGCAGCAAAAGCCAGCAAAGCGAAGATGAAGGCTGAGGTCTCATCCAGCCCGGAAAAAAACTGTTTGGCAATGATGGCTGCCAAAGACCCGTATAGGTAAAAGTCGTACCACTCGAAAACGGTGCCCAAGCTGGAGGCGAAGATGACTTTCTTCTCCTCCGCGGTCATGGGCGCATTTGCGGAAATGCTGTTACTGGCCATGGTGTGTGCTCCTCGACATTGCAGATAGAGGGCAGCTTGTGACTGCCCCACCCCCTAATCTAGGGGTGGCTTTGAACAGATGTAATGAGGGGGAATGCTTAGAAAGCGGTGAATTTGCGCAGACACCACTGCGTATTTGTACCCATCACCAGGGTCTGCCCTGATGGGGTTTGGAACCATGAAAAAAGCCCGGTGAGCCAGAACTCACCGGGCTTGAATGCAGCCAATTTGACAGCATCCGTTTTCAATTGCTCTCGGACAGCTGATCCAAAATGGCTGGATTTTCCAAGGTGCTCGTGTCTTGCGTGACAGATTCACCCTTGGCGATCACGCGCAACAAACGCCGCATGATTTTGCCGGAGCGGGTTTTGGGCAGGTTGTCACCAAACCGGATGTCTTTGGGCTTGGCGATCGGGCCGATTTCATGCCCGACGTGGTTGCGCAGTTCGATGGCCAGTTTCTTGGCTTCTTCGCCCGTGGGGCGCGTGCGCTTGAGCACCACGAAGGCGCAGATGGCCTCGCCCGTGAGGTCGTCAGGACGACCGACCACAGCCGCTTCGGCCACCAAGGGGTGAGAGACCAGCGCAGACTCGATTTCCATCGTGCCCATGCGGTGACCTGACACGTTCAGCACGTCGTCAATCCGACCGGTGATGGTGAAATAACCCGTTTCGGCATCACGGATGGCCCCGTCGCCAGCCAAGTAGTACTTGCCGCCAAAATCGGGCGGGTAATAACTTTTCTGGAATCGATCAGGGTCACCCCAAATCGTGCGAATCATCGATGGCCAGGGTTTGCGAACCACCAGCAAACCGCCCTGCCCCCATGGCACTTCTTTGCCGGTTTCATCCACCACGGCAGCATCGATGCCGGGGAAAGGCAGCGTGCAAGAACCGGGCGTCAAACCATGGGCACCCGGCAACGGCGTGATCATGTGGCCACCGGTTTCGGTTTGCCAGAAGGTGTCGACGATCGGGCAGCGTCCGCCACCAATTTCCTTGAAATACCATTCCCATGCCGCAGGGTTGATGGGCTCACCCACCGTGCCCAGCAAGCGCAGGCTGCTCAGATCAAAATTGCGCGGGTGAACCTCAGCGTGAGATTCTGCCGCTTTGATCAGGGCGCGGATGGCCGTGGGTGCGGTATAGAAAATCGACACCTTGTGCGCTTCGATCATGCGCCAGAAGCGCGCCGCATCCGGATAGGTCGGCACGCCTTCAAAAACGATCTGGGTGCCGCCCAGCGCCAGCGGGCCATAGGCCACATAGGTGTGCCCCGTGACCCAGCCGATGTCGGCCGTGCACCAGAACACGTCATCTGGCTTGAGGTCGAAGGTCCACTTGGTGGTGACCGCGGCGTGCAGCAGGTAGCCGCCGGTGCTGTGTTGCACGCCCTTGGGCTTGCCGGTGGAGCCTGAGGTGTAGAGCAGGAACAGCGGGTGCTCAGCAGAGACCCACTCAGGTGCGCATTGCTCGCTTTGTGCAGCGGTCACGTCGTGCAACCACACGTCGCGGCCAGCCACCATGTTGACCGCGCCACCGGTGCGCTTGAACACGATCACCTTGCGGATGCTGTCGCAACCGCCCAGCGCCAAGGCGTCGTCGGCAATGGCCTTGAGGGGCAGCGCCTTGCCACCACGCAATTGTTCGTCGGCGGTGATGAGCAGCACGGCGCCCGCGTCTTCAATGCGGTCGCGCAGGCTCTGCGCCGAGAAGCCACCAAACACGACCGAGTGCGTCGCGCCAATGCGGGCACAGGCCTGCATGGCCACCACACCCTCGACCGACATGGGGAGGTACAAGACGACGCGGTCGCCCTTTTTGACGCCCTGCGCCTTGAGCGCATTGGCCAGGCGCGACACGCGGGCCAGCAATTCGCTGTAGGTGATGCGGGTGACTTTGCCGTCGTCGGCCTCGAAGATGATGGCGACTTTGTCGCCCAAGCCCGCTTGAACGTGGCGATCAAGGCAGTTGTACGAGGCGTTGATGTGCCCGTCTTCGAACCACTTGTAGAACGGGGCTTGTGACTCGTCCAACGATTGGGTGAAGGGCTTTTGCCACGTCAGGAACTCTCGGGCCAAGCGCGCCCAGTAGGCGGCATGGTCTTGCTGGGCTTCGGCGCACAGGGCGTCGTAAGCTTCGCGGCTGGAGATGTGCGCTGTGGCGGCAAAGGACGCCGAAACGGGGTAGAGGGTGCTGGGGATTGCGGTCTGGTTTGAGCCAGTCATGGTGTCGTGCTCCTGGGTACCGGCGCTTGTGGCGCCTGCGGGTCAATCTGACTGAGGCCATCACATCATGCATGCTGCCCCTGTCAACCCAAGACCATGCGCCCATCTCTACAATGATTCGCTAAGGACTTCCCCTAAATTCGTCATGAGCAACAACAATCCTCCACGCCAACCGAACGCCCTGTCTTCGTTCATTTTTGCGAGCAGATGGCTGCAGTTACCCCTGTATTTGGGCTTGATCCTGGCGCAAGGGGTCTATGCGTACCACTTCTGGGTCGAACTGGTGCACCTGGTGCAGGCGGCTTTTGGCAACGCCGAAGCGCTGCAAGCCATCGCGCTGGCCTCTGGGCAACCGCTCAGCGAGGTGCCCGGCCACCTGACAGAAACCACGATCATGCTGGTGGTGCTCAGCCTGATCGACGTGGTCATGATCTCGAATCTGTTGATCATGGTCATCGTGGGCGGGTATGAGACCTTCGTGTCGCGGATGCGCCTGGAAGGCCACCCGGATCAGCCCGAGTGGCTGGACCACGTGAACGCATCGGTGCTCAAGGTCAAGCTGGGCACGGCCATCATCGGCATCTCGTCCATCCACCTGCTCAAAACCTTCATCAATGCAGCCAACTACTCCGAAAAGGTCTTGATCGCGCAAACGGTCATCCACATGGCATTTTTGCTGTCTGCCATTGCGATTGCCTACACAGACCGCTTGCTGCACGCGCCCACCGAGCATCACTGACGTCGCGGCCAAGCCTTGCGCTTCCTTGGCACAATGTCGGTTTTCGCCCCACCCAACCCTTGCCCCACGAAGGCCCCACATGACGACCATTCGCCACGACGACCTCGTTGAAAGCGTCGCAGCAGCGCTGCAGTACATCTCGTACTACCACCCTGCTGACTACATCGCCCACCTGGCCCGCGCCTACGAGCGCGAAGAAAGCGCTGCAGCCAAGGACGCCATCGCGCAGATCCTGACCAACTCGCGCATGTGCGCTGAAGGGCGTCGCCCCATCTGCCAAGACACCGGCATCGTCAACGTCTTCCTGAAAATTGGGATGGGCGTGAAGTGGGAAGGCTTTGGCGCGCGCAGCATCCAAGAGGCTGTGGACGAAGGCGTTCGCCGCGGCTACAACAACCCGGACAACAAGCTGCGTGCTTCAGTGTTGTCTGACCCGATCTTCGAGCGCAAAAACACCAAGGACAACACCCCCGCCGTGGTCTTCATGGAACTGGTGCCGGGCGACAAGGTGGACGTGACCGTGGCGGCCAAGGGTGGCGGCTCTGAGAACAAGTCCAAGGTCTACATGCTCAACCCGTCTGACAACATCGTCGACTGGGTGCTCAAAACCGTGCCGACCATGGGCGCTGGCTGGTGCCCGCCCGGCATGCTGGGCATTGGCGTGGGTGGCACGGCCGAAAAGGCCGCGCTGCTGGCCAAAGAGTCGTTGATGGACGACATCGACATGTACGAGCTGCTCGATCGTGGCCCCCAAAACAAGCTCGAAGAGATGCGCATTGAGCTGTACGAGAAGGTCAACGCACTTGGCATTGGCGCGCAAGGCCTGGGTGGTCTGACCACCGTGCTGGACGTCAAGATCAAGACCTGGCCCACGCACGCAGCCAGCAAGCCCATTGCCATGATCCCGAACTGCGCGGCCACCCGCCATGCGCACTTCGTGATGGACGGCTCGGGCCCGGTTTATCTGGACCCACCCAGCCTGGACCTGTGGCCCAACGTGCACTGGGCGCCTGACTACAACAAGTCCAAGCGCGTGGACCTGAACACGCTGACCAAAGAAGAAGTGGCCAGCTGGACGCCCGGCCAGACCCTGCTGCTCAACGGCAAGATGCTGACGGGCCGCGACGCCGCGCACAAGCGCATCGCCGACATGCTGGCCAAGGGTGAGACCTTGCCCGTGGACTTCACCAACCGCGTCATTTACTACGTGGGCCCCGTGGACCCGGTGCGCGACGAAGTGGTCGGCCCAGCAGGCCCCACGACCGCCACCCGCATGGACAGCTTCACCGAAATGATGCTGGCCAAGACCGGCCTGATCAGCATGATTGGCAAGGCCGAGCGCGGCCCGGTCGCCATCGAAGCGATCAAGAAGCACAAGTCGGCCTACCTGATGGCCGTGGGCGGCTCGGCTTACCTGGTGTCCAAGGCCATCAAGGGCGCCAAGGTGGTGGGCTTTGCCGACTTGGGCATGGAAGCCATCTATGAGTTCGACGTGGTCGACATGCCTGTGACGGTGGCCGTTGACTCAGGCGGCACCAGCGCCCACATCGAAGGCCCCAAGCTGTGGCAAGCCAAGATCAGCGGCAAAGTGATCCCCGTCAACGCAGCCTGATGCCACTTTGACCCCACAGATGAGCCCCGACGGCCCCGCGCCGCTCGGGGCCTTGTTTTGCCCAGGTCGCGCCGATGCGCCTGAACGACACCCACCGTGAAGAACCCCCACTTCAACCCCGCCAAGAAGCACCATCGCCCAGACGGCTTTCAGAACAACCACAACTCGTTCCGAGGCAAGCGCTGGCACGAGGTGCTGCGGTGGCGCTGGCAGGCCTGGCGGGCGGGGCACCCGCGCCCCATCAGCGAGCCGATCGCGGTGGTGGCGCCTGACCTGGCCTTCATCCATGCCAACGCACGAGCGGGTGCAGCCATGCAGCCCGCGGCCACCTGGATCGGCCACATCACGGTGTTGGCGCAAATGGGCGGGCTCAATTTTTTGACAGACCCGGTGTTCTCTGAGCGCTGCTTCCCGGTGCAGTGGGCTGGCCCCAAGCGTCAAACGCCACCCGGCCTGCAGCTGACGCAATTGCCGCGCATTGACGTGGTGCTGCTGTCTCACAACCACTACGACCACCTGGACGAGGCCTCGATGGTCGCGCTGAGCCAGCAAGCCGGAGGCCCGCCATTGGTGATTTGCCCGCTGGGGCACAAAGCATGGTTTGCGCGGCGCGGCATGCACCGCGTGGTCGAGTTGGACTGGTGGGACACACACGTGCTGGAGGCCAACAGCCTCGCGCCCGAGCACGCCCGCATCCCCGTGACGCTGACGCCCGCACAGCATTGGTCGGCGCGCACCGCCACCGATGCCTTGCGCAGCCTTTGGGGCGGATTCGCCGTGCTGTCGCCCGACTGCCACTTGTTCTTCGCGGGCGACACCGCATATTCAAAGGACTTCGTCGAGATTCGCCACCACTTCGCGCGAGCACACAGGCCCGAGATGGGTGGCGGCTTTGACCTGGCCCTGCTGCCCATTGGCGCCTATGAGCCGCGCTGGTTCATGAAGGACCAGCACGTGAACCCCGAGGAGTCGGTGCAGATCTTCAAGGACATTGGGTGCAAGCGGGCCATGGCCGTGCACTGGGGTTGTTTTCAGTTGACCGACGAAGCGCTAGATGAGCCGCCGCGCGCATTGGCGCTGGCACGCGAGCAGCAAGGCTTGTGCGCGTCAGCGTTCCACGTGGCCGCCGTGGGCGAGACACTGCACGTGCCAAATCGCCTCAATGAGGTCGCACAACCGATCAACGACGCTTGAACACCAACAAGCCACCAAGACCGGCCAACCCGAGCAAGTTCAAGGCGAGCGATGTGGGCTCTGGCACGGACGACGCGAAAGAGTTAGATCGTCCATAAGCGGACAAGGCGAAGCCAAGATCAGCGCTCAACGGTGCATCGGAAGGGTTGCTCAACACGAGCTGCAGCAACTGAGCGTGTTGTTCGGTTTGATCCGGATCCACACGAATGACTTCACGCCAGTCGCCCGTGGCGGGGTCGAACGCCACGTCTGTGTAGGTGCTGACCAGCGCATTGGCAAACACCGCCTCGCGCAAGCTCGTGACCTCATCACCCGGCACGAGGACGTAAGAGACACCGACCTCGACCGAGGCAGAGGCCGCCTCATTGACACAAAACAGAGGGCCATCGACTTCGAAGGCGCATGCACTGGCGTTGTCGGCGGAGGCAGAAGCAAATGCCTGACCGGAGACCGTCAGGCTGCTGTGTGGCGACAGGGTGAGTGTGAAGCCCTGCAGGTACAGGTCTCGGTCCAATGGGCCGGTGAAAGCGCTGGCTGCAAACGATGTTCCGGGCCCTGAGGCCATGCCGGCAACGCGCCAGTCGGTAAGGCTGGCCCGAACCGACGCAGAGGCCAATCCTTGCGCGGTGTCGCGGTCTGCCAAGGCATCTGCGTGGAGCAAATTCAGCGCTGTGCGCTCGGCCTCCGATTGGGCGACCGTGTCATCGGCAGCGTAGAACGAAAGCCAGGATTGCTTGCTGCCGGGCCCGCGCAGGCTCTGCAAGGCGTAAAAAGGATCGATGCCGTCGGAGGGACTCAGGTCCTCCAGGGTGAACGTCAGGTTTTGCAGGGAGGCAGAAGCCTGCGACGCCGCCATGGCCGACATGGCCAAGCCACTCAAGCAAGCGGTGAGCGCCACCCTGATCCAGCCATGACGAATGAGAAACATGCCTACCCTTTGACAATGACCGATGCGACCGAAACGGTTATAGAAGATATTTCACAAAGCGACAGGCAGGCGGCATTTTTTTACACTCAACCAAAACGATGGCGAGGGACGAACTTGCGCCCGCCTCTGCCCACCGGGTTCAGTGCACCGTGCGCGCGAACTGGAATTCGCCACTGGCATCCACATCCACCGGGATCACATCTTTCGGACCAAACTGCCCTTTCAAAATCAGCTTGGCCACGGGGTTCTCGATGCGCTGCTGGATGGCCCGTTTCAGTGGCCGCGCACCAAAGGCTGGATCGAACCCGACCTTGGCCAACTCGGCCAGGGCCGCAGGCGAGACGTCCAGGCGCATGTCGAGTTGGGCCAGACGCCCTTCCAGGCCCTTGAGCTGGATCTTGGCAATTGACGTGATGTTGGATTGGTCCAGGGCGTGGAAGACCACGACCTCGTCGATGCGGTTGAGGAACTCGGGGCGGAAATGCGCCTTGACGTCTTCCCACACGGCTTCTTTGATGTCCTCGTAGGGCTCGCCCACCATCTGCATGATGTTTTGCGAGCCGAGGTTCGAGGTCATCACGATCACGGTGTTCTTGAAGTCGACGGTGCGACCCTGGCCATCGGTCAGGCGGCCATCGTCGAGCACCTGCAAGAGCACGTTGAACACATCGGGGTGGGCCTTCTCGACCTCGTCCAGCAGCACCACGCTGTAAGGCTTGCGGCGCACCGCCTCAGTCAGCGTGCCGCCCTCTTCGTAGCCCACGTAGCCCGGGGGCGCACCGATGAGGCGGCTCACCGAGTGCTTTTCCATGAACTCGCTCATGTCGATGCGGATGAGGTGGTCTTCGCTATCGAACAAAAAGCCAGCCAAGGCCTTGCACAGCTCGGTCTTGCCGACGCCAGTGGGGCCCAGGAACAAGAAGGAGCCGTAGGGGCGATTCGGGTCCGACAAGCCCGCACGTGAGCGGCGGATGGCGTCTGAGACGGCCACGATGGCCTCTTGCTGGCCCACCACGCGTTCGTGCAGCTTGTCTTCCATGGACAAGAGCTTGTCGCGCTCGCCCTGCAGCAGCTTGCTCACAGGGATGCCGGTGGCGCGGGCCACCACTTCGGCGATCTCTTCGGCACCCACTTGCGTGCGCAGCAGGCGCGGCTTGGCGGCGTCCTTGCCACGCGCATTTTCGTGGTCTTGCGCGGCCTTGAGGCGGGTTTCCAGCTCAGGCAGCTTGGCATATTTCAGCTCAGCCACCTTGTTGAAATCGCCCTTGCGGGTCAGCTCTTCGATCTTTTGGCGCAGCTTGTCGATTTCTTCTCGCACGTGCTGGCTGCCCAAGGCTTGTGCCTTCTCGGCCTTCCAGATTTCGTCCAGGTCGGCGATCTCTTTTTGCAGCTTGCCGATCTCGTCGTTGATCAGCTCAAAGCGCTTTTGCGAGGCCTCGTCTTTCTCCCGCTTGACGGCTTCGCGCTCGATCTGCAGTTGGATCATGCGGCGGTCCAGGCGGTCCATCACCTCTGGCTTGGAGTCGAGCTCGATCTTGATCTTCGCAGCAGCCTCGTCGATCAGGTCGATGGCCTTGTCCGGCAAGAAGCGGTCGGTGATGTAGCGGTTCGACAGCTCGGCCGCGGCCACGATGGCCGGATCGGTGATGTCGACGCCATGGTGGACTTCGTACTTCTCTTGCAGGCCGCGCAGAATGGCGATCGTGGCCTCGACCGTGGGTTCGCCCACGATGATTTTCTGGAAGCGGCGCTCCAGAGCAGCGTCTTTCTCGATGTATTTGCGGTATTCATCGAGCGTGGTGGCGCCAATGCAGTGCAGCTCGCCACGGGCCAAGGCGGGCTTGAGCATGTTGCCTGCGTCCATGGCGCCGTCGGCCTTACCGGCGCCCACCATGGTGTGGATTTCGTCGATGAAGACGATGGTCTGGCCTTCGTCTTTGGCCACTTCTTTGAGGACGCCCTTGAGGCGCTCTTCAAAATCACCGCGGTATTTGGCGCCGGCCAGCAAAGCGGCCATGTCGAGCACGAGCACGCGCTTGTTGCGCAGCGAGTCGGGCACCTCACCGGCCACGATGCGCTGAGCCAGGCCCTCGACGATGGCGGTCTTGCCCACACCGGGCTCGCCAATGAGCACTGGGTTGTTCTTGGTGCGTCGCTGCAGCACCTGGATGGCACGACGGATTTCCTCGTCACGCCCGATCACCGGGTCGAGCTTGCCGGCGCGAGCCCGTTCGGTCAGGTCCATCGTGTACTTTTTCAACGCCTCGCGTTGGCCTTCGGCCTCGGGGTTGTCCACGGTCTGGTCGCCGCGCACGACTTTGACGGCTGCCTCGAGCGCCTTGCGTTGCAAGCCATGGTCACGGGCCAGCACGGCCGCGTCGCATTTGTGATCGGCCAGGGCCAGTAAGAACATCTCGCTGGCGATGTAGGGGTCGCCCTGCTTGTGGGCTTCTTTTTCGGCGCCCTGGAGCAAGCTGACCGTGTCGCGACCGGCTTGCACCTGATCGGCACCCTGCACCTGTGGCAGCTTGTCGATCTGCTTTTCCAAGGCGCTGGCCAAGGGCCCCACGCGCACGCCAGCGCGCTCCAACAAGGCCTTGGGACCGTCTTCCTGGCGCAGCATGCCCAACAGGACGTGGGCAGGCTCGATGAAGGGGTTGTCGCGGGTGACCGCCAGGCTCTGGGCCTCGGTCAGCGCTTCCTGGAATTTGCTGGTGAGTTTGTCGAGTCGCATGAGCACACCTTGTGACCCCCGACCACCGGGGGCGATTGCTCATGAACATGGGGCACGGCGCCCAGCATTTCAAGCCCCTAGCTTGACCTGCGCTTGAGGCAGATCAAGCGGATCAAGCCGCCAGGTCGGTGGCGACCACCCGATTGCGACCCGTTTGCTTGGCCAGGTACAGGCGGGCATCGGCTTGGGCCAGGTCTTCTTCGAGCGAGCTGTTGGGCAGGTGGAAGCTCACGCCAATGCTCACCGTGATGTGCACCGGACCGGTTCTGGTCTTGCACGGCGTGGCCTCAACCACCTGCCTCAGCCGCTCGGCCACCACGCGGGCTTCGTATTGCGTGCGAACGGGCAGCAGCACCGAAAACTCTTCACCACCGTAGCGCGCCAACAAGGCATCGTCTCGCAGGTGTTCACGCATCACGTGGGTGAGGTGCTTGAGCACATCGTCGCCCGTGAGGTGACCGAAGCGGTCGTTGACGAGCTTGAAGTAGTCAACGTCAACCATCAATACCGCCACCACAGAGGGCTGGTGCACCTGCAAGGCCAACATGCGCTCGCCCAGTTCGCGCAAACCACGCCGTGACAAGGCGCCCGTGAGGTCGTCGGACAGGGCCCGGGCACGCAGTTGGTGGGTCAACCGGTCGTTGACGATGGCAAACACCACCGAAGCCACCGCCAGCGGCAGCAGGGCAACGCACATGGCAGACCAGGGCTGCAGCCAATCGGGCTCATGCAGCCAGTGCGGTGGGTAAGGCCCAGGCACGGTCAACACATGCCATGCAGTCAGCAGCCAGTTGGCGGCAAAAGCCCCGGACACCACAAACAGGCTCAACTCACTCGGGTTGACGCGACCGCTGCGCACCATCAGCCAACCTTGGTCGATGGCCATGCCCAGGCTGACCAGCGCGAACACGATGGCCACGGCATGAACGAAATGAACGTCGGCACCCCATATCGCTGCGGCCCAGATGCTCAAACCGGCACCCGCAGCCACGGCGAAACCCAGCACAGGTGGTGTTCGTCGGCCATTGAGTTGCCGAAAGGCCCATGCCAGCAAAGTCACGCCCACGGCGGCCATGCCAATGGCCCATTGGACCCAGTGAGCGCGGTGCTCAGTTGGCGAGAATTCGATCGTCAGCAAGGCAGCCAAAAAGGCAAAGGCCCAGCGGTAAATCATCAGCGCGTGGCTGATGCGCGGCTGGTCGGTTCGGATGAGCAAAATCAGCCCGAGCCCGATCAGGGCACCGGCGCCTCCAACGGCGTAGCAGGAAAAGACGTCGATGAACAAGTTGCCCCGCTTTGTGCAGACGCGTGTGCCTGCATATCGGCAGTTTGTGGCTTGGCTTGATAGAGTCAAGCCATGATGCTCACCATTTCACGGTTGTTTGCGCCTCGTCGCCCCAACGTGCTGCGGCCTCATCGTCACTGACACGCGCATCGACCCAGCGGCTGCCCCCATCGGCGGTCTCCTTCTTCCAGAAAGGGGCACGTGTCTTGAGCCAATCCATCAAGAACTCGGCACAGGCAAAGGCTTGGCCACGGTGCGCCGAAGTCACGGCCACGAGCACGATCTGGTCGGACACAGCCAGTGCGCCCACGCGGTGAATGACGCGCACACCGCGCACGTCGAAACGCTGGCGCGCGCGGACGATGAGTTCGGCGATGCTGCGCTCGGTCATGCCAGGGTAATGTTCCAGCGACAGGGTCGGCGCGACGGCCGGTGCGGGCGAGGCGTTCGGCGACGCACCGGTCTCAAGGGTCGAGAGCTGCCACTCACGCACCGTGCCCACAAACGCTACCACCGCGCCCACGCCGGCGTCACCGGCACGCAAGGCGCTCACCTCAGCGCTCAGATCGAAGTCCGCCTCGCTCACCAGCACACAGCGCAAGGCCTCGGCCATGGCCGAGGCCTCATCGGCGGGTGACATGGCACCCAGCGGTGCTGGCTTGGGCGCAACAGGGTCGATCAGAGGGTCCATGTCAGTGTCTCACCCGCCCGTGACCGGGGGGAAAAATGCCACTTCGGCGCCGTCTAGCAAGGGCGCGTCGGCATCACACAGGGTCTGGTTGCATGCCGTGCGCAGGCATTTGTCAGGGTCGAGTGCATCGGCGTGCAAGGCCGAACGACCGCGCAACCACTGGCGCAGTTCACCCACGGTGCGGGCACCGGTGTCGCCCAAAACAAGTTGCTCTCCGGCGCCGAGTTTTTCGCGCACCGAAGCAAAGTAGCGGATGGTGATGCTCATGTCGCCTCAAGTTCAGGGTGCGCTTCAGGGCTGGCGCCACAAAGCCGCGGGCTGCAGCAGTTCGGCCATCGGGATGTAAGAAACGGTGTCGCCGTTGGAGACGGTCTGACCAGGGGCCAGGTCGACCAGACCATCGGCCCAGGCCGCCGAGGTCAGCACCCCCGAACCCTGGTGGGGGTACAGGCTGACTTGGCCAGAGGCCTCCAGGCGTGCCCGCAAAAACTCACGGCGTTTGTCCGGGCGAGGCCAGTCAAAAGCAGCGCGCAAAGGCAGCGCTTGGGGCACAGCCCAGTCTTGTCCGGCCAACAGCGCCAGCACCGGTCGCACCAACAGCAAGAAGGTGACGAAACTGGCGGCCGGGTTGCCCGGTAGGCCCATGTAGAGCGCACGCGAGCCATCGGGGCGTCGGATCACGCCAAACACGAAGGGCTTGCCCGGCTTGATGGCCAAAGCCCAGAAGTCGAGCTCACCTTCGCTGAGCACGGCTGCGCGCAGGTGGTCTTCCTCACCCACAGACACACCGCCGCTGGTGATGATCAGGTCGTGGTCGGCAGCGGCCGCGCGCAAGGCGGCACGCGTCGCCTCCAGTTGGTCAGGCACGATGCCCAAATCGCTGGCTTGGCCGCCACAGGCCTGCACCAAGCCACGAAGCGTGTGCCGGTTGCTGTTGTAGATGGCGCCCTCGGGCAAAGGCTGCCCAGGCATCACCAGTTCGTTGCCGGTGGTCAGCACCGCCACGCGCGGGCGCTTGAACACCGACACCTGCTGCGCCCCAACCGAAGCCGCCACACCCAGGCCAGCGGCCGTCAAGGCCACGCCCGCGTGCAACACGGTTTGGCCCGAGGCAATGTCTTCGCCGCGCTGGCGCACGTTGTGGCCCGGCGGCACGGCTTGCGCGAACGCCACCCTGCCGTCTGCCTGAGGCTGCGCATGCTCTTGCATGACCACGGCATCGGCACCCGGCGGGATGGGCGCGCCCGTGAAAATGCGCGCACAAGTGCCGGCGTGCAGCGCGCCACCCACCTGCCCTGCGGCAATGCGTTGGGCTTGGCTGAGCAAGGCTGGCGCATCGGCGCAGGCCGAGGCCACATCGGCGGCGCGCACGGCATAGCCGTCCATCGCGCTGTTGTCCAGCGGGGGCACATCCACACCAGATGTCAGCGGCTGGGCCAGCACGCGGCCCAGGGCCTCGAAGCTGTCGATGCCCTCTGTCCGTGGGGGCTGGGCCTCCCGGTGGGCCAAAGCCGCGTCTTTCAAACGCGACCAAGCCTCATCCAGAGGCATCAAAGGCTTGAAAACCGGGGCCATGCGCCCTCCTCGACCGGATCAGTCGTTGCAGTGCTGGACGACGTAGTCCTTGACCACCTGAGTGTCCTTGGGGACCACGACAAAACGCTTGGGCAGGCTCTCCAGGCCATCGAGGCCCGCGATCCAGTGCGGGCGCTCAGGCTCCTGGCCAATGGCCTCCACGATGGTCTCGGCAAACTTGCAAGGCAAGGCCGTTTCCAGCACCAGCATGGTCACGCCGGGTTTGGTGTGCTCGCGCGCCACCTTCAAGCCGTCGGCCGTGTGGGTATCGATGACCACGCCAAAGCGCTCGAAGGTGTCTTTGATGGTGGCCAGGCGGTCGCTGTGCTTGCTGGCACCCGACACGAAGCCGTATTGCGCCACCTTGGCAAATTCTTCGGGCGAGACATGGAAGCCGCCGTCTTGCTCGATCGCGTCTTTGAACAGCGACTTGACCTTGGCGCCATCGCGACCCAAAAGGTCAAACACAAAGCGCTCGAAGTTCGAGGCCTTGGAGATGTCCATCGAAGGCGATGACGTTTCGTAGGTCTCCGCACTGCCGCGCACGCGGTAAGCGCCGGTGCGGAAGAACTCGTCCAGCACGTTGTTTTCGTTGGTGGCCACCACCAGGGTGTCGATGGGCAAGCCCATCATGCGGGCGACATGGCCGGCGCACACATTGCCAAAGTTGCCCGAAGGCACCGTGAAGCTGACCTTCTCGGCATTGGACTTGGTGGCGTAGAAGTAGCCGGCAAAGTAGTACACGACCTGGGCCAGCAAACGCGCCCAGTTGATCGAGTTGACCGTGCCGATCTTGTACTTGCGCTTGAAGGCCAAATCGTTCGAGACGGCCTTGACGATGTCTTGCGCGTCGTCGAACACGCCTTCAACCGCCAGGTTGTGGATGTTGGGGTCTTGCAGGCTGAACATCTGGGCCTGCTGGAAGGGGCTCATGCGGCCATGGGGGCTGAGCATGAACACGCGCACGCCCTTCTTGCCGCGCATGGCGTATTCGGCCGCGCTGCCTGTGTCACCCGAAGTGGCACCCAGGATGTTGAGCGACTCGCCACGGCGCGCCAGTTCGTACTCGAACAGGTTGCCCAGCAACTGCATGGCCATGTCCTTGAAGGCCAGCGTGGGGCCGTTCGACAGGGCTTGCAACGCCAGACCAGGCTCCAGCGGCTTCAGGGGGGTGATCTCAGGGAAGCCGTACACCGCTTGCGTGTAGGTCTTGGCGGCCAGCGCCTTGACGTCGGCTTGCGGCATGTCGTCGATGTACAGCGACAGGATCTCGCCAGCCAATTCGGCGTAGCTCAAA
>CANCFV010000035.1 GCA_947377275.1 Burkholderiales bacterium
GAGGACATCCTCAAGCAAGCCCTGGTGGCCATTGAGCGCAAGAAGCAGCAAGCCCTGCAGATCCAGCAGTGGGCGCAAGACCTGGCCGCCGGCACCTGCCCCGCGCCCATCAAAGAGCAGCTCTACAAGATCTTGTTCAAGCCGGACAAAAACGGCCCCGAGTACAAGGCCGTGGTCGAAGCGGCCAAGGTGGCCCAGCGCGCGCCGCTGGACCTGCTCAAAGACGCAGGCGCCATCGACAGCCCCTACCAGTTCCACTTCAAGCGCTTCTTGTTCGAGCACTTCCCCAAGGGACCTGGCTTCCCGGCCTTGGACGCGCCGCCGATCAAGGACGAGCTGCCCCTGGCACCCGTGCAAGCGTTCTCCATTGACGACTCGCAAACGACCGAAATCGACGATGCCTTGTCGGTGCAAGGCCTGGGCTCTGGTCAGGTCACCTACGGCATCCACATCGCGGCACCCAGCCTGGCCATTGCGCCGGGCACGCCGGTGGACAACGTGGCGCGCAACCGCATGTCCACGGTCTACATGCCCGGCCACAAGATCACCATGCTGCCCGACGAGGTTGTGCAGCTCTACACGCTGATCGAAGGGCGCGACTGCCCGGCCGTGTCGCTGTACGTGAGCTTTGACGAAGCCACGCTGGCCATCACCCACAGCGAGACCAAGCTCGAGCGCGTGCCCATTGCGGCCAACCTGCGCCACGACCAGCTCGAGGGCATCATCACCGACGCCACCTTGAGCGGCGAGGCCCCGGCCGACTACGCCTTTGCGCCCGAATTGGCCTTTGCCTTCCGCCTGGCCAAGCACCTCAAGGCCCAGCGCGAAGTGGTGCGCGGCAAGCCCGAGAACTTCAACCGCCCCGACTACACCTTCAAGCTCGAAGGCAAGGCCGATGGCGCCGAGCCCACCGGCCAAGAGCAGGTGCTGATCGGCACGCGCCAACGCGGATCGGCGCTCGATTTGATCGTGGCCGAAGCCATGATCTTGGCCAACAGCACCTGGGGTGGCTGGCTGGCCGAACTGGGGGTGCCCGGCATCTACCGCAGCCAGGCCAGCTTGCAGCCCGGCATCAAGGTGCGCATGAGCACCAAGCCCGCACCGCACGCTGGCATGGGCGTGGCGCAGTACACCTGGGCCACCTCGCCGCTGCGCCGCTACGTTGACTTGGTCAACCAATGGCAGATCGTGGCCTGCGCCAAGAACGGCCGCACCGCCGCTTTGGTTGCGCCGTTCAAGCCCAAAGATGCCGAGCTGTTTGCCGTCATCAGCAACTTCGACACGGCCTACAGCGCCTACAACGGCTTCCAGTCCAGCCTGGAGCGTTACTGGACGCTGCGCCACCTGGGCCAGCAAGACATCACCGAGCTGACCTGCGCCGTCATGGTCAACGGCCTGGTGCGCGCCGACGACCTGCCCTTGGTCTTCAAGGCCATTGGTGCCGACAACCTGCCCCGCCACGCCAAGGTGCGCGTGCGCATCACGGGCCTGGATGCGCTGACCCTGGACGTGCACGCCAGCGTGATCGCCCGCATCGACGAGGCCTCTGACAAGGGTGCCGATGAGACCGATGCCGAAGGCGAAGGCGACGACGAGGCGCTCGACAACGCCGGCCCGTTGACGCTGGCCATTGACGTGACCGACGCCGACGCGCCCGCCGGCGACGCCCCTGCAGCCTGAGAAGGACACGAGCGCGCATGCTGCAACGCCTTCGCACCCTGTGGATGAAGCTGAGCCTGCTGCAGGTGTGCCTGGGCGTCTCGGTGGCGTTGCACATGGGGCTGTTCAGCTTCCGGCTGGTCGACCCTGAAGGCTTCAACAAGGCGTTCAAAGACACGCCACTGGAAGTGATCTTGGTCAACTCGGGCAGCGAAGCCGCACCCGACAAAGCCCAGGCCCTGGCACAGCTCAACCTGGCTGGTGGTGGCGAGGCCACCGACAAGCAACGCGCCACCTCGCCCTTGCCTCCCTCACCCGACAACGAAACGGGCGACTCGCTGGAGCAAACCGCCCGCATGATCGAGCAGATGCAGCAAGAGCAGCAGGCCTTGCTCGCGCAGATCAAGAACGAGCTGTCGGCCCTGCCGCCGCCGCAGCCCAACGCCAAAACCGAACACGCGCAGAACCGCGCCGAAGAGGAGCGCCGTCGTCAGCTCATCAAGATGATGGCCGAGATCGACAAGCGCATCCACGAAGAAAACAGCAAGCCCAAAAAGCGCTACCTCAGCCCGGCCACGCTCAAGTCCGCCGATGCGCTTTACTACAGCCACTTCCGCACGCTGGTTGAACGCTCGGGCACCGAGCACTTCCCCACAGGACGCAAAGGCGAGAAGCTTTATGGCGAGCTGGTGATGTTCGTCTCGCTCGACCGGTTGGGCCGCGTGGTGAGCACCGAGGTGTCGATCAGCTCGGGCAACAAGCTGCTGGACAAGCGCGCCGCGGCCATCGTCAAACAAGCCGGCAACTTCGGGGCGGTGCCACCTGAAGTTACCGCCGGCCACGACCTGCTCGTGATCTCATCGCGCTTTCGTTTCACGCGCGATGCAGGCATGCAGGCCACCACCATGTCTTCTGGCGGCGCCACGCCTTGAGCCGCGCACTGCGCCCAAAAACACGGAGCCCCCATGGCCACGCCTGAGACCACCCCAGACCGCTACGCCGTGGCGGGCAACCCCGTGGCGCACAGCCGCTCGCCCTTGATCCACGCCTTGTTCGCGCAACAAACGAGGCAAGCCGTGGACTACAGCCGCCTGCTGTGCCCGCTGGACGCCTTCAAAGCCACGGTGCTTGACTTCGCTGCGCACGGGGCCCAGGGCTGCAACGTGACCGTGCCCTTCAAGTTCGAAGCGTTTGAGTTGGCCACACACCGCACCGCCCGTGCCGACCTGGCGCAAGCCGCCAACGTGCTGCGCTTTGATGCTGAAAGCGGCTGGTTGGCCGACAACACCGATGGCATCGGCCTCGTGCGCGACCTCACCGTCAACGCCGGCGTGCCCTTGATGGGCCAGCGTGTGCTGCTGCTGGGCGCCGGTGGCGCCAGCGCGGGCGTGATGGGTCCGCTGATCGAAGCCGGCCCGCGCGAGATCGTGATCGCCAACCGCACCCTTGAAAAGGCGCAAGCCATCGTCGACCGCCACGCACAGTGGGCCGCCCAACATGGCGTGGCCCTGAGCGCACGCGGCCTGCAAACGCCCGGCGAGGCCTATGACGTGTTCATCAACGGCACGGCCGCCAGCCTGAGCGGCGGCGGCGTGCCTGTCGGTCCTGAGGTGCTCAAGCCGGGTTGCCTGGCGCTGGACATGATGTATGGCCCAGCCGCTCAGGCCTTTTTGGACTGGGCCCGCAGCCATGGCGCCATGGCGCGCGATGGCCTGGGCATGCTGGTCGAGCAAGCCGCCGAGAGCTTCCACATCTGGCGTGGTGTGATGCCCGACACCGCCCCCGTGCTGGCCCACATGCGCGCGCTGGTCGATCAGGCCCAGCCCTGATCGACACACACAGCAAACCCCCACCGCTCAAGGAAAGCACACACCCGATGCGCGCAGTCTGGCGAATCTTTGTCATGGTCATGCTCAGCGCCCTGAGCCTGCAGCTGTACTTCGCGGCTCGCATTGCGCTGATGCGCGTCGTGGCGCCGCAATCGACCACCTTCCAGCGCAGCGAGATGGCGCGCATCGTGCGCACCAACGGCAGCTTGCTGTGGAGCCAAGAATGGCGTGACGACGCGCAAATCTCGTCCAACCTCAAGCGTGCCGTGATCGCCTCAGAAGACGCCAACTTCGCCGACCACGGCGGTGTCGAATGGGACGCCTTGAAGAACGCCTGGAAGAAGAACACCCAGGCCCAGGCCCGCGCCGACAAGACCCGTCAGCAGGCACAAGCACGCTACGAGCGCAGCGTGGCCCGCGCCAAAGCCCGTGGCCGCGAGGTGCCACCGCCACCCAGTGCGGCCACCACGGCCACGCCCAAAGTCATTGGCGGCTCGACCATCACCCAACAGCTGGCCAAGAACCTGTTCTTGAGCAGCGAACGCAGCTTGCTGCGCAAGGCCGAAGAGTTCGCCCTCACCTTCATGCTCGAAGGCATCTTGGGCAAAGAACGCATCCTCACCGTCTACCTCAACAACGTCGAGTGGGGTGAGGGCGTGTTTGGTGCGCAGGCTGCGTCACGCCAATACTTCAGGGTGGACGCCAGCCAGCTCAGCGCCATCCAGGCAGCGCGCCTGGCCGTGATGCTGCCCGCGCCCAAGCGCTTTGAGCAGCAGCCCCGCTCGGGCTACATCTTGAGCCGCTCGGGCACCATCGCGGCGCGCATGGGTGGCGTTGAGCTGCCTTGATTCAGGCGCGGCGCAAGCGCCACCACAGCACCGCATCCACCGACACCAGGCCCGCACCGAACACCGCCAAGCCCGTGGCCAAGACGCCCCACAGGTGGTGGTCTTTCAAGGCGGCGGGCGCCAGGTCGGGGTAGCTGATCACGGCCATGGCATTGACGAAAAACAGGCCGACGGCTGCGGGCCGCGTCATCAAGCCCAAGGCCAGCAAGGCAGAAAAACCCAGCTCACCGCCCGTGCCCATCCATGCGGCCAATTCGGGTGGCAGCAAGGGCACGTGGTATTCCTCGGCGAACAAAAACAGCGTGGCGTCCCAATCGGCCACCTTGGTCAGGCCTGACCTGAAAAACACCTCGCACAGGTAAAGCCGTGC
The DNA here is from genome assembly GCA_947377275.1 of Burkholderiales bacterium. Taxonomy (GTDB): domain Bacteria; phylum Pseudomonadota; class Gammaproteobacteria; order Burkholderiales; family Burkholderiaceae_C; genus Aquabacterium. Next base: position 4,707 of record CANCFV010000035.1, read on the forward strand.
GGCCAGCAGCGCCAGCGCTTGCGGCCAGACCTCGATGCGCAGCCATTGCATCCCCCAGCGCTGCAGGCGCGCAACCCATGTGGCCTCAGCGGGCGGGGCGTTCAAGACGGCGGATGACACCGCAGCGGGTTGGGACATGACAGGCTCCTTGGATGACAGATGCCAATTGGTCGCACCCAGCCGCCATTTCTTACAGTGGCCTCACACCGGCGGCTCGTCTCGCTCGGGCGGACCCTCGTCAGGGCGCGAGGCAAAGCCCGTCACCGCCCGGCGGATGAAGCCCAACTGGCCACCGAAGTTGCGGCAGCTGATGCACATCCAGGTGTGCATGCGCAAACGCGTGCGCTCGCCCACGCCCAAGGCGCGGTCTTCTTGCTCAGACAGCAAGCGGGTGGCTTGTTCGCAGTTCAACATCACAAGCCTCCCGCTGCAGCGCCAGTGCCATGGGCAAACCAGCGCTGGTCCAGGCACTCACGCAAGCGCAAACGGGCGCGGTGCATGAGCACGAAAAAATTGCTGCTGCTCACGTTCACAGTGGTGCAAATCTCGTCGGTTTCAAAGCCCATGTACTCGCGCATCATGAACACGCGGGCCTGGGCGGGTGGCATGCCGTCCAGGCACACCTCCAGCACAGCCCAGAACTGTTGTTGCTCCAGGCTGGCCTCGGGGCAGTGCCAGGCCTTGGGCGCGCTGTCTTGCAGCCAGTGGCCTTTTTGGTCGAACAGGTCGGACATGGCCGCGTCCTCGTCGTCCTTCATGACGCTCGATGCGTCAACCACGCGCTGCTTGTGGCGCAGCACGTCAGCGATCTTGTTCTTGAGGATGGCAAACACCCAGGTCTTGATGGCCGCGCGGCCCGCGAAGCGCTGGGCGCCACTCCAGGCACCGGCCAAGGCCTCTTGCACCGCGTCTTCGGCCAGGTGCCGATCGCTCAGGTGCAGGTGTGCGAACTTGACCATCTGCGTGCGCAGGGCGTTGACAAAGGCGGCATCGCCCATGCCCAGCCCGCCAGCAGGAACGGCAGAAGCCGACGCACTGCGCGGGGCAGCGTCGTCGGCTTCGTCTGAGTTGGGTGCAGTGGCTGTGTGCGACATCGGGATCTGGGTCAAGCCAATCAGCCCCCAATGTAGCGCCAAGGCTCAGTGCGCGTCAGGCACAGGCTCGAAATCGACCTTGTCGCGCACCGCGCAGCCCGGGCAAGCCCAGTCGTCGGGGATCAACTGCCAGGATGTGCCGGCAGGAAAGCCTTCGTGAGGCTCGCCCTGGGCTTCGTCATAGACATGGTCGCAATTCGGGCAACGGTAACGCATGGGATCAGACCTTTGCAGATGGGGCCGCCTGGGCACACTGGGCGGCGTAGTCAGCGTACTTGGCCATCAAGGCTTCGCGCTTGCCAGGCTGGAAGCTGATGCGGCTGAGGTCACCTTTGTAATGGGCGATCACGCGCTTGTTCATCAGGGCAAACCACAGCGGTGGGCAGTAGGCCAGGGTGATCATGCCGGCGTAGCCAGAAGGCAGCTGCGGGCTGTTGTCGAAGTGGCGCAGGGTCTGATAACGGCGCGTGGGGTTGGCGTGGTGATCGCTGTGGCGCTGCAGGTGATACAGGAACAGGTTGGTCACCGTGTGGTTGCTGTTCCATGAGTGTTCTGGCTCGCAACGCTCGTAGCGGCCATCGGCGTTCTTGCGGCGCAGCAGACCGTAGTGCTCCAAGTAGTTCACAACTTCGAGCAGCGAGAAACCGTAGATCGCCTGGATGATCAGGAAGGGCAAGGCCATCCAACCCAACACAGCCAGCAAACCACCGAACAACACCACCGACATGGCCCACGACTGCAGGTTTTCGTTGTCGGTGCTCCAAACGCCCTTGTTGAAGCGCTTGAGGCGTTCGGCTTCCAACTCCCACGACGAGCGCAGACTGCCCATCACGGTGCGCGGCCAGAAGGCCCAAAAGGTTTCGCCAAAGCGCGAGCTGGCTGGATCTTCAGGCGTGGCCACGTTCTTGTGGTGGCCGCGGTTGTGCTCCACATAGAAGTGGCCATAGAAGGTGGGGGCCAGCGAGATGCGGGCCAGCCAGCGGTCGAGCTTGTCTTTCTTGTGACCCAGCTCGTGCGCGGTGTTGATGGCCACGCCATTGATGACGCCCACGCTGATGGCCAAACCGAGCATGGCGTACCAAGGCATGGGCATGGTGGCGGCCATCCAGGCGCCGGCGATCGTCACGCCAATTTGCAAGGGCACAAACGCGTACAGCACCCAGCTGTAATAGCGGTCGGCGTCCAGCGCCTTGAGCGCTTCATCGGGCGGGTTGGCCGCGTCTTCACCGAAGACCCAATCGAGGACCGGCAGGATGATGTGCACCAAGGCCACAGCAAACCACAGGCTCCAAACGGCTTGGGTCTGCCAATAGATGGCCAACATGGACGCGCCAATGACGGGAATGGCAGGGCCCAGCAGCCAGAGGTAGCGTTTGGGGTCGGCCCACTGGGTGGCCGCGGGGGGTGTCGCGAGGGTGGCGTTGGACATGGACTGAACTCCTTCAAGTGCCACCAGTGTCGTCAAAGCCGGGCGTGCTGATAAGGGCCTGGCGTCCGTTCAACCATCGCCAGACGCCGCCGCCGCGCGCGGGAAAACCCGCAACCCGTCAAACACATCACATTGCCGGCGTTTGACTGGACAACACAGGACTCATGCGAAGTGCGCTGGCGCAGCAAACGTGGCATTGTGTTCGACCATGGACAGCCTCAGCCTGATTTTGGACGACATGCACTTTGACGGTGTCGTGTTCGCTGCCACCCACAACACCGCCCCCTGGGCCTGGCAATTGGCAACGCCCGGCCTGGCTTGCTTCCACATGGTCACCCTGGGGCAAGCCTGGTTGGTGCGTGAGGGCGAAGACCCCGTGTTGTTGCAAACGGGCGATTTGATCGTGCTGCCTGCCGGCAGCCTGCACCGGGTGCAAGACAAGCCCCAAACCATGGCGGTGGCCGATGACCTGCTGCCGCACATGATCCAGTCAGACACCCATGCGCGCACGCATGGCGGTGGCGGCACCCCCAGCCACGTCATCAGTGGACATGCACGCTTTGATGTGGACATGGCCGCACCACTCATCGCTGCATTGCCACCCTTGATGCATGTGCGCGGCCTGGGTGAGGCGCCGCCGCCTTGGCTGGCTGTGGGGCTGCAGTTCTTGGCGCTCGAGGTATCGGCTCAACGGCCCGCGCAGCAAGCCATCATCAACCGCATGGGCGACATCTTGTTCATGCAGTGCATCCGTGACCACGTCGAGACGGTGCCCGAAGGCTCGGGCAACTGGCTGGCCGCGCTCAAGGACAGGGCCCTGTCAGCGGCCTTGTCCCACATGCACCGTGAACCTCACCACAACTGGACGGTGCCAGAGTTGGCGCAAAAGGCGTGCTTGTCGCGCTCGGCGTTTGCCGACCGCTTCACGCAAACGCTGGGCGAGCCCCCGCTGACCTACCTGACGCGCCACCGCATGCGGCTGGCCGCGCGGCAGTTGGGCGGATCGACCCTGCAAGTGAGCAAGGTCGCCAACCTGGTGGGCTATGCCTCAGAGGCCGCCTTCAGCCAGGCCTTCAAACGCGAATACGGCATGACGCCATCCGCGTGGCGGGATCAGCGTCGGCTGGTGCCGGTGCCGCCCAACAAAGAAGCGACCTTGCGCTTGGGCTTGATGAAGCGCGACACACTCGAGCCCGCTGGCGTGGCTGCAGCGGCCTTGTCTTCCCAGACCGGATCGGCCGAAGGATCGGGCTCGTAAGGCTTGTCAAAGAAGGGGTCGCTGGGGCGACGCGGCGCCATCGGACGGGGCGCACGCACGTCGGCACGGGCGTCCGAGCGGCCTTCAAAGCGATTCTCAAAGCGGGTTTCGCTGCGCGGCTCGCGGGCTGGCACATCCTCGTCGCTGCGGCGCTCGCGGCGGTAGCCGCCACGGTCATCGCTGCCACGGTCGCTGCTGCGCTCCGGACGGCGAGCGTCAACCTCAAAGGTCTCGACGTCGATCTTCTTTTTGATGAGCTTTTCGATGTCGGCCATCAGGCGGGCATCAGAGCCACTGACCAGCGACACGGCCAAACCACTGGCGCCAGCACGACCCGTGCGGCCAATGCGGTGCACATAGTCTTCGGCGTTGAAGGGAATATCGAAGTTGAACACCGCAGGCAAGGCCGCGATGTCGATGCCGCGCGCTGCCACATCGGTGGCCACCAGCATGTCGACCTCGCCGCGCTTGAAGGCATCCAAAGCCTTGATGCGCTCGTCTTGCGACTTGTCGCCGTGCAGGGCCGAGGTGCGCAGGCCGTCGCGCTCGAACGAACGGGCCAGGCGGGCACAACCCAGCTTGGAGTTCACGAAGACGATGGATTGCTTGATCTCGCGCTCACGCAGGATCTTGACGATCGCAAGGCGCTTGTTGTCGTCGTCGACGCGGTAAAAGCGCTGCTCGACGTTGGTGGCCGTCTGGTTGGGACGGGCAACTTCGACCAAGATCGGGTCTTGCAGGTAGCTCTGCGCCAGCTTCTTGATCTCGGTCGAGAAGGTGGCCGAGAACAGCAGGGTCTGACGGGTCTTGGGCAGGTAGCTCAAGATGCGCTGCAGGTCGGGCAAGAAGCCGATGTCCAGCATGCGGTCGGCTTCGTCGAGCACCACGTACTCCACCTGCGAGAGGTTGCAGTTCTTGGCCTCGATGTGGTCGATCAAGCGGCCCGGGGTGGCAATCAGCACCTCGACGCCGGCCTTGAGCTCGACCGTTTGTTCTTTCATGTTCATGCCGCCAAACACCACGGCCGAGCGCAGGTTGCACTTGCTGGCGTAGGTCTTGACGTTGTCGGCCACCTGGATGGCCAGCTCGCGCGTGGGGGCCAACACGATGGCGCGCACCGGGTGGCGGGCGGGCGACATGCTGGCGTTCTCGTGCTTCATCATCTTCTGAAGCAGCGGGATCGAGAAGGCGGCGGTCTTGCCGGTGCCGGTTTGGGCAGCGCCCATCACGTCACGACCGGCCAGCACCAAGGGGATGGCCTTGGCCTGGATGGGCGTCATCGTCGGGTAGGCGATGGCGGCCAGGATTTTCGGGTCGAGCGGCAGGGTGTCAAAGCGCGCGGGCACTTCGGGTGCCGCTTCAGGCACCGCCTCTGGCGCAGCCTGGGCCGCAGCGGGCGGCACGGGATCGACTGAAGGGGCAGCAGGCATGTTGCCTGGCGTGGCCGCATCGGCCGCAGGTGAGGTAATTTGATTCATCGGTTGCGCATTATCCGCCTGTTGCTGCTTTTTTGCGCAGTTTTATTGGGTGATGAGGCCCGGCAAGGCCCCAAAACCGGGTCAAAAGGTGTAGCCGACCTGGGTCTGCACGCCGCCGTGGGCCGCCTCGGCGCGCTCCAGCAGGTGCGCCAGAGGGCCCAAGCCTTGGTAACGCGAGGCCACGCGGTGGGCGTAGGTCCACACGCGGGGGATGTCGTCAAGGTACTGGCGCTTGCCGTCGCGCAAACCGAGTCGGGCAAAAATGCCCAGCACCTTGAGGTGGCGCTGCAGGCCCATCCACTCGAACTGGCGCCAGAAATCGGCAAAGTCCTCGGACACGCTCAAGCCACTCTGGCGGGCACGCTGCCAGTAGCGCACGGCGTAGTCCAGCTGGATGTCTTCGTCCCAGATGACATAGGCGTCGCGCAGCAAAGAGACCAGGTCATAGGTCAAGGGTCCGACCACCGCGTCCTGGAAGTCGATCACGCCCGGGCGCGCGGCGGGGTCGGCCGGGTTCACCATCAGGTTGCGGCTGTGATAGTCGCGGTGCACAAAGGCCATGGGCTGGGCCAGCACCTCGGCCTTGATGAGAGCGAAGGTTCTGCTCAGCATGGCGCGGTCGGCGTCACTGAGAGTCAAGCCGCGCAGCTGCGTGAGGTACCAGTCGGGCAGCAGGTCCAGTTCGCGCTGCAGCAAGGCGTCGTCGTACGGCGGCAGGCCGTCTGTGGGCACGGCTTGCAAGCGAAGCAATTCGTCAATGGCTGCCAAGTAGCGGGCGCGGTTGGCTGAGCCGGGGTGATGGTCCAGATCGGCCATGTCGGTGGCCGACAAGAAGGTGTGCTGGCCCAAGTCGCTCAAGAGCATGAAGCCCTGGGCCTCGTCCCAGGCCAAGACCTCGGGCACGGCCACGCCACCGGCATGCAGCTGGCGGGCGATGCGCACGAAGGGGCGGCTGTCTTCTTTGTCGGGCGGGGCGTCCATGACGATCAGGCTGCCCTGGGCGCAGTCGACACGGAAGTAGCGGCGGAAGCTGGCATCGGCGCTGGCCGCACGAACGGTGTCAACGCGGAGACCGTGGGCGGGCGCCACGCCACCCAACCAGGCGGCAAAAGCCTGGGCACGGGCGGGATCGGCCCATTCGATGGGCTCAATCGCAGAGGGGGACGAGGGGGAAGCAGAGGGGGAGGACGACGCGACGGTCATGGGCAGCCATTCAAAAAGCCTTGCCGCGTGCGCGCTTCCTGCAAATGAGGGCGGCGGGCGCGGGTCAGCATGAAATAATGCGCTGATTTTAGGCAAGGCTGGCTCGCCATGGCGAACGCCCCGCCCGCCGCAGCCCTGCGACGCGCAAGCGCAACCCTGACACGCACCTTGGACCGACTCAGCCCCCCCCCCCGTCAACGGCCTGCGCCGCGCCAGCCAGCACCCCGAGCCGCCCTCGTTTGGCGCCGTGGGCCCATCGCCTTGGCGGCCGGCCTGTTGGTCGCCCAGGCTTGGCAGCCACTGGCCGCCCAGGCCCAGCCCGCAGCGCCCAGCCCAGCAGCGGCCAGCGCCAGCGCGGCAGCCGCCTCTCGGCTGAGTTTCACCCTGCCCGCACCCGCGTCCACAGGCAAAGGCCACAACGGCAAATTGCCGCTGTTTTTTGAGGCTGACAACCTCGAAGGCGAAGCCGGCCGCAGCACCCGGGCCACGGGCTCGGTGCGCCTGAGCCAGGGCGACCTGCGCGTGCGCGCCGATGAACTCACCCACACGGCCAGCGACAACACGGCCAAAGCCGTGGGCCATGTGCGCATCCGCCGCAATGGCGACGTCTTCAGTGGCCCCGAGCTGACGCTCAAGCTCGACACGCTGGAGGGCGAATTCGTGCGCCCGCAGTTCTGGTTCTCGCGCACCCAAGCCGGCGGCAGCGCCGAGTTGGTGGAGTTTTTGGGCAACAACCGCATGCGTGCGGCGCAAACCACTTACAGCAGTTGCACGCCATCCAACCCTGATGGGACGCCGGCCGAGCCAGCCTGGTCGCTCAAAACCAGCCGCGTCGACCTGGACTTCGATGCCAACGAAGGCTCTGCCGACAACGCCGTGATCTGGTTCAAGGGCGTGCCCATCCTGGCTGCCCCCAAGCTGACCTTCCCGCTGAACGACCAGCGCAAGTCCGGCTGGCTCCCGCCGAGCTTCGACTTCGACAGCAAGAGCGGCTTCGAGCTGTCGGCCCCCTACTACTGGAACATCGCGCCAGACAAGGACATGACGCTCGCCCCGATGATGTCGGTGCGCCGCGGCATGGGACTGGACGCCGAGTACCGCTACCTCACCGAGCAAGACAGCGGCGTATTGCACCTGATTGGGCGCCCGGATGACCGCGTGGCCGTGCGATCTCGCGGCATGCTGGACTTTGCCAACAAGGGCAAGCTCAAGAGCTCGACCGAAGTCTCGCCGACCGATTACGACATCAAGTGGCTGCGCGTTTCAGACGACAACTACTGGAAAGACTTCCCGCACAACCTGCCCTCGCTGACCCCGCGCCTGTACGACAGCCACGCGAGCATCGAGAAGCAGCTCAACGAGCGTGCCTGGGGCCTGGGCGACAGCCAGACCACCGTCTACGCCAATGTGCAGACGTGGCAGACGTTGCGCGACCTGGATCCACTGTCGGACCCCAAGCTCTCGAACATCGAGGCCCCTTACCGACGCGAGCCCCAAATCGGCCTGCGCAGTCGCAGCCGCAATGAAGCCGGCTTGACCTGGAGCCTGCAAAGCGAGTTCAACCGCTTCACCAACTCGGACGCGGCCAAGGTGCAAGGCAACCGCGCCCACGTGGTCGGCAAGCTCGAACAAGCGTTCAACCTCGGCGGCCTCAGCCTGACGCCTCGACTGAGCCTCAACAGCGCCCACTACGACCTAGACAGCACCCTGGCCAACGGCCAGCGCACGGCCTCACGCACCTTGCCGACCTTCAGCATGGACGCCGCGATGGTGCTGGAGCGCCCCGTCAAACTGTTCGAACGCGAACTCACGCAAACGCTGGAGCCCCGCATCCAGTACGTGCGCACGCCCTTCCGCGACCAGAGCCAACTGCCGGTGTTCGACAGCGCGCCGCGCGACTTCAACCAATACGCCATCTTCAGTGAGAACGCGTTCACCGGTGTCGACCGCATCTCTGACGCTGACCAGGTCACCCTGGGCGTGAGTTCACGCCTGATCGACCCACGCAATGGCACGGAAGCCATGCGCCTGGGCGTGGTGCAAAAGGTCTTGCTGGCCGACCAGCGCATCAACCCCAATGGCGACGGCCCGATCACGCAACGCTTGTCCGACCTGCTGCTGCTGGGTTCAACCTCTGTGGTGCCCAACTGGACGCTCGACACCGTGGTGCAGTTCGACGCCCAGAGCCACGCCACCGCCGCCACCTCCACGGGCGTGCGTTACTCCCCCGGCGCCTTCCGCACGGTGGGCGTGAACTACCGCTACACGCGCGACAACACCGAGCAAATCGACCTGGGCTGGCAATGGCCCATCAGTGGCCCCGTCGGTGGCGTGAGCCAGATGCGCGCCACGGCGACCTCGCCTGACGTGATCAACCTGGGCGCAGCCCCCGTGGCCAGCAATGCCTGCGGCGGCACCTGGTACAGCGTGGGCCGCCTGAGCTACAGCCGCCGCGACAGCCGCTTGACCGACTCCATCATGGGCGTCGAATACGATGCAGGTTGCTGGATCGGCCGCGTCGTGGCGCAGCGCGTGTCTGTGGGCCGAGCGCAGGCCAGCACGCGCATCATGTTCCAGCTTGAACTTGTGGGTCTGTCGCGCATCAGCCTCGGCTCCAACCCGCTGCGCACCCTCAAAGACAACATCCCCGGCTACAACCTGCTGCGCGACGACAGCAAGGCCCAGCCCGCAACCCGCTACACGCCCACCCTGACCGATGACTGACTTCACCTCCCTGCCCCGCGCCATGAGCGCCGTGCGGCCACGACTGCTCAGCGCCCTCGTGCACGGCGTGTGCCTGAGCCTGTTGATCGGCAGCACCGCCCCGGCCTGGGCGCAATTGCGCCGCAACGAGTCCCCTTCGGTGGCCCCACGCATCCCAGGCGCTCGCAACATGAGCACCGACCTCAAGTTGGCCGGCGTGCAAACCACCTCGGACTTCATCGTGGCCGTGGTCAACCAGGAACCCATCACCCACACCGATGTGGACAAGCGCGTGGCCCGCATCCAGGACGCCTCCCGCAACGGCGGCCCCGCGCTGCCGCCGCCCGATGAGCTGCGCAGCCAGGTGCTGGACGCCCTGATCGACGAAAAGTCCCAGGTCTCGTTCGCCAAGTCGATCAACCTGGAGATTTCTGACGCCGAGGTCGACGCGGCCATCGAGAACATCGCCGCCCAGAACCAGCTCAGCTTGAGCGACCTCAAGCAGCGCATGGCCAGCGATGGCCTGGACTTCCAGCGCTACCGCAACAGCCTGCGCGAGCAAATTTTGCTGCAGCGCTTGCGCGAGCGCGAAGTCACCCCGCGCATCCAGATCACCGATGCCGACGTGGACGCCTTCATGAAGGAAGACCCCGCCGCGCAGACCGAGGTGGCCTTGAACGTGGCCCACATCCTGATCGCCGTGCCCGAAAAGGCCACGCCGGCACAACTGCAAGCTTTGCAAGCGAAGGCCCAGGACATCCAGGCCCGCGCTGCACGCGGTGAAAACTTCGCCAAACTGGCCAAAGATTTTTCCGATGACCGCAACACACGCGACCAGGGCGGCGCTTTTGGCCTGCGCGACGTGAGCCGCTTGCCTGAACTGTTCGTGGTCACCACGCAGGGTTTGAAGATCGGCCAGATCGCCCCGGTGGCTCGCTCCAACGCGGGCTTCCACATCATCAAGGTGGTCGAGCGCGAGAACAGCGCCCAGGCCATGTACACACAGCAACGCGCACGCCACATCCTGCTGCGCAGCACGCCACAGCTGCCCACGACCGAACTGGTCAAGCGCATGACCGAGATCCGCAAGCAAGTCACAGACGGCCAGTCGAGCTTCGCGCAACTGGCTCGCCAGTACTCCGAAGATGGCAGCGGCAGCAAGGGCGGCGATTTGGGTTGGGCCTCGCCCGGCCAGTTCGTGCCCGAGTTCGAAAAAGCCCTGTCGGCGCTGCAACCCGGCCAGATCTCTGAGCCCGTGGTCAGCCGCTTTGGCGTGCACCTGATCCAGCTCATCGAGCGCCGCGAGGTGCAACTGACCGAGCAACAAAAACGCGATGCCGCCCGCACCGTGCTGCGCGAGCGCCGTTTCGAGTCGGCCTACGAGGAATGGTCGCGCGAGTTGCGTGCTGGCGCCTACGTGGAAATGCGCGATGCGCCCTGATCACAGCAAACCGCGCCCCGGTGGCAAGCGTGCCGTGAGTGGCGGTGGCGGCCACATCGCCCGCAAACGCTTTGGGCAAAACTTCCTGGTGGACCTGGGTGTGATCGATGAGATCGTGCGCGCCATCTCGCCCCAGCCCGGGCAACCCCTGGTCGAAATCGGCCCCGGCCTGGGCGCCTTGACCAACCCCGTGGTCGAGCGCTGCGGCAAGCTCACCGTGGTCGAACTCGACCGCGACCTGGCCGAGCGACTGCGCAAACGCCCCGAGCTCGACGTGATCCAGTCTGACGTGCTCAAGGTCGACTTCCGCGCACTGGCCGAATCTCGCCAGACCAAGCTGCGCGTGATCGGCAACCTGCCCTACAACATCTCCAGCCCCATCCTCTTTCACCTGCTGCCCTGCGCCGACCAGGTGCAAGACCAGCACTTCATGCTGCAAAAAGAGGTGGTGGACCGCATGGTGGCCTCGCCCGGCTGCAAGGACTACAGCCGCCTGAGCGTGATGCTGCAATGGCGTTACGCCATGGAGTGCGTGGTCGACGTGCCGCCCGAATCGTTCGACCCACCGCCCAAGGTCAACTCGGCCGTGGTGCGCATGGTGCCCTTGACCGATGTGCCCGATGTCGACCCTGCGGTGCTGGAGCGCATGGTGGCCGTGGCCTTCTCGCAGCGCCGCAAAATCTTGCGCCACACGCTGGGCGCCTGGATCACCGAAAACGGCATCCAGACCGACTTCAACCTGCAACGCCGCGCCGAAGAAGTGCCTGTGGCCGAGTACCTGGCCCTGGCCGCGCTCAAACCCAAGGCCCCGCCGGCCTGACGCCATGGACACCTACCTCGTCGGCGGCGCGGTTCGCGACCAGCTCATGGGCTCGTGGGACCCGGCTCACGCCGACCGCGACTGGGTGGTCGTTGGCGCCACCCCCGAGGCCATGGTGGCGCAGGGCTACACGCCGGTCGGCAAAGACTTCCCGGTCTTTTTGCACCCCGACTCACACGAGGAATACGCCCTGGCGCGCACCGAGCGCAAGAGCGGCCACGGCTACCACGGCTTCACGGTCTACGCCTCGCCCGATGTCACCCTCGAAGACGACCTCGTTCGGCGCGACCTCACCATCAACGCCATGGCGCAAGCCCCCGATGGCACGGTGATCGATCCCCACGGCGGTCAGCGCGACCTGGCCGCGCGCGTGCTGCGACACGTCTCGCCCGCCTTCGCCGAAGACCCAGTGCGCATCTTGCGGCTGGCGCGCTTTGCCGCCCGTTTTGCCGATTTCACCGTGGCCGACGAGACCCTGGCCTTGATGCGCCAAATGGTGACGGAGGGCGAGGTGGATCACCTCGTGCCCGAACGCGTGTGGCAAGAACTCGCGCGAGGGCTGATGGAGGCCCGCCCCTCGCGGATGTTCGAGGTGCTGCGCGCCTGCGGTGCCCTGCAACGCCTGCTGCCCGAAGTCGACCGGCTGTGGGGCGTGCCCCAACGCGCCGACTACCACCCCGAAATCGATACCGGCGTGCACCTCATGATGGTGCTCGACATGAGCGCGCGCTTACAAGCCCCGCTCACTGTGCGCTACGCCTGCCTGGGGCACGATTTGGGCAAAGGCACCACCCCACCCGACGTGCTGCCGCGCCACGTCGGCCACGAAGGGCGCAGCGCCCAGTTGCTCAAGCACGTGAACGATCGCCTGCGCATCCCCACCGACTGCCGCGAGCTGGCCGACGTGGTGGCGCGCGAGCACGGCAACGTGCACCGCAGCGAGGCGCTCAGCCCCTCGGCCACGCTGCGCCTGCTTGAACGCTGCGACGCGATCCGCAAACCGCAGCGCTTTTCCGACGTGCTGCTGGCCTGCGAATGCGACGCACGAGGAAGGCTGGGTTTGAGCGAGGCGCCCTACCCCCAAAAAGCACGCCTGCAAGCCGCACTGGACACGGCCTTGGCGGTCGACACCGCCAGCGTCTCGGCCCAAGCGCTGGCCCAGGGTCTGCGCGGCCCGGACATCGGCAAGGTCATCTCACAAGCCCGCGAACAAGCTTTGGCACTTCACGCCAAGGCGTGAGGTTCAGCGCAGCTTTGCCCTGGCGGGGCCGATGGTGTTGATCACCGGTGGCGTGGGCCTGTACCAGATCAACAAGGTCAACGCAGACACCGCCGAGATGGCCACCAACTGGTGGCCCAGCGTGCAGATTTTGGGTGAGATCGATGTATGAAGGCTTGATCAGCTCGGACGAGGAACGCAAGCTCTACCAAGACGCCGTGGAAAGGCTCAAGGCTTACCGCGAGACCGGGGGCGCGCTTTAGGCCGCGTCCAACGCGGGTGAAGCGCAATTGGCAGAGGCGCGAAGGACCGTGACCATCGATGCCGCCAAGCGCTTTGACGCGCTGAGCGACGTGATCGAACAGGATATTGCGCTCAATGTCGGTGGCGGGAACGGGGCCTACGACCAGGCCAAGCACAGCGACACACAAGCGCAAGTGGGCACCGTCTTGGTGGTGCTGGTGGCCGGCGGTGACCTCACACGCCAGATCCACATCCACACCAAAGAAAAGGTGGGTGACTTGGCCCAATCGCTCAACGCCATGACCAGCAACCTCTCGCGTCTGGTCGGTGAGGTACGCCAAGGCACCGAGTCGATGGCGACGGCATCTGCACAAATCGCCCAAGGCAATGCAGGCCAGCGTCGTTGCCACGCAAGGCGGTGAGGATGTGAACCGGGTGGTCAGCACGATGTCTGATATCCAAGAGTCGAGCCGCCGCATCTCAGACATCATCTCGGTGATCGACGGCATCGCCTTCCAGACCAACATCTTGGCCTTGAACGCAGCAGTGGAAGCGGCCCGCGCAGGCGAGCAAGGTCGCGGCTTTGCGGTGGTGGCCTCAGAGGTGCGCTCGCTGGCGCAACGCTCGGCCAACGCGGCCAAAGAAATCAAAACGCTGATCACCGCCAGCGTTGAAAAGGTCGACATCGGCACCGTGCAAGTCAACGACCTAATCGCCGAAATCACGGCGGCCAGCACGGAGCAAAGCCAGGGCGTGGGCCAGATCAACCAGGCAGTGACGCAACTGGACCAGTCCACACAGCAAATCGCAGCGCTGGTCGAAGAGACTTCAGCGGCGGCAGAAAGCATGCGACATCAAGCCTCGGGCTTGGCGCAAGCGGTCTCGGTGTTCCGAGTGAAATAACGCGATCGCCAAAAACCCCCCGCACCACAGGGCACGGGGGGATCAAACTCACTTGGCAATGAGGGTCGACAGATCTGGCAGGGTCAGTCGGCCTGCTTTCTCAGGAAGGCGGGGATTTCGATCTCGTCCATGCCGTTGCTGGCCAGGGCATCGACGCGGGCGGCCGCCTGCGTACGGGTGCGCCACACGCTGGGCGTGTTCATGCCGCTGAAATCGTTGCCGGTGGCCGTGTGACCCATGCCGGTCAAGCCGGAGGCCAGGCCTTGAGAGCCGCCGATGGGCTGCGTCAACACGGGGATGTTGTCGGTGCCGGTGCGTGCAAACACCTGCGTGACAGGGGCGCTGTGCACCACGGTCATCGGGGCTTGCTGGCGCTTGGAGCCGCTCAGGCCCGTGGCGATCACGGTCACGCGCAGCGAATCACCCAGGCTTTCGTCGTAAGCCGTGCCGTAGATGACGTGTGCATCTTCGGCAGCGTAGCGACGGATGGTGTTCATGGCATTGCGCGACTCGCTCAGCTTGAAGGTGCTCTTGCCAGCGGCAATCAGCACCAACACGCCACGCGCGCCCGACAGGTCGATGCCTTCGAGCAGCGGGCAAGCCACAGCCGCTTCGGCAGCCTTGGTGGCGCGGTCAGGACCGCCGGCGGTGGCCGTGCCCATCATGGCCTTGCCAGGCTCGCTCATCACGGTCTTGACGTCTTCAAAGTCGACGTTGACCAGGCCCGGGATGTGGATGATGTCGGAGATGCCACCCACAGCGTTTTTCAGCACGTCGTTGGCCTTGCCGAAAGCTTCTTCCTGGGTGACGTCGTCGCCCAGCACTTCCAGCAGCTTCTCGTTCAACACGACGATCAGCGAGTCGACATTGGCCTCGAGTTCGGCCAAGCCGGCATCGGCCTGCTTGGTGCGGCGGTTGCCTTCGAATTCAAACGGCTTGGTCACCACACCGACGGTGAGGATGCCCATTTCTTTGGCCACGCGGGCGATCACAGGCGCAGCGCCCGTGCCCGTGCCCCCGCCCATGCCGGCGGTGATGAAGACCATGTGCGCGCCGTCCAGGGCGGTGCGGATCTGGTCCACAGCCTCCTCGGCCGAGGCCTTGCCTGCCTCAGGCTTGGCCCCTGCGCCCAGGCCCGAAGCACCCAGTTGCAGTTGCATTTCAGCGCTGGAGCGGATCAGCGCTTGCGAGTCGGTGTTCGCGCAGATGAACTGCACGCCCTGAACGCCTTGCTGAATCATGTGCTCAACGGCATTGCCGCCGCCGCCGCCCACGCCGATCACCTTGATCTGCGTGCCCATGTCGAAGTTGTCGATCATCTCGATTGCCATGTCGTACCTCTCTTTTATCAAGCAGTTGCCAATTGAAAATGTGCCAAGCGCAACTCAAAAGTTGCCAACGAACCAATCGCGTACGCGCCCGAACCAGGTCTGAACCGACCCGGCCTGTTGCGCCGCTTTCATCCCGCGCGAACGCGCGAGTCTTGCCTCTTCGAGCAAGCCCATGACGGTGGCCGAGCGAGGGCTGGCCACCATGTCGTGCAGTGCACCCGAGTACAAGGGGATGCCCTTGCGCACGGGTTTCAAGAAGATGTCCTCGGCCAGCTCGACCATGCCGGGCATGACCGCCGAGCCGCCCGTGATGACGATGCCCGAGGACAGCAGTTCTTCGTATCCAGACTCGCGGATCACCTGGTGAACCAGCGAGAAAATTTCTTCGACGCGCGGCTCGATCACGCCGGCCAAAGCCTGGCGAGAGAGCATGCGCGGGGCGCGGTCGCCCAGGCCCGGCACTTCAACCTGGTCGTTCGGGTCGGCCAGCATCTGCTTGGCCACGCCGTGCTCGACCTTGATGTCTTCGGCGTCCTTGGTGGGCGTGCGCAGCGCCATGGCGATGTCGCTGGTGATCAGGTCACCGGCAATGGGGATCACGGCGGTGTGGCGCACCGAGCCGTCGGTGAAGATGGACACGTCGGTGGTGCCGGCGCCAATGTCGACCAGGGCCACGCCCAGCGACTTTTCGTCTTCGGTGAGCACGGCGGCGCTGGACGCGCTGGGGTTGAGCACCAGCTGCTCGGCCTCCAGGCCACAGCGGCGCACGCACTTGACGATGTTCTCGGCCGCGCTTTGCGCGCCGGTCACGATGTGCACCTTGACCTCCAGGCGACCACCGCTCATGCCAATCGGTTCTTTGACTTCATGGCCGTCAATGATGAACTCCTGAGGCTCAACCAGCAGGAGGCGTTGGTCATTGGGAATGTTGATGGCCTTGGCGGTTTCGACCACACGCTGCACGTCGATGGGGGCGACTTCTTTGTCGCGCACGATGACCATGCCGGTGCTGTTTTGCCCACGGATGTGGCTGCCCGTGATGCCTGTCCAGACGCGGCTGATCTTGCAGTCGGCCATCAGCTCGGCTTCTTTGAGCGCCTGCTGGATGGACTGCACAGTGGCATCGATGTTGACCACGACGCCGCGCTTGAGGCCGTGCGTGGGCGCCACGCCCAGACCGGCGATGCGCAGGTCGCCGCCAGGCAAGACCTCGGCCACCACCGCCATCACTTTGGCGGTGCCGATGTCGAGTCCGACAACCAGATCCTTGTATTCCTTGGCCATGGTGTGTGTGGTTTATCTGGTGGGTGAAACAGGTTTGGGGGCCAGCGCAGGCTTGGCACTGACACCGTCTTGCAAGGTGGTCATGCCGCGCAGCTTGACGGCATAGCCTTCGGGGTAACGCAGGTCGGCGTGCATCAAGGGCGCGGGGTATTGGCGCTGCAAGGTGGGCAGCGTGCGCACGAAGCGCTCGGCGCGCTCACGCACCTCGGCGGTCGTGCCGCGGCCCAGCTCGATGGTCGCCTCAGAAGACAGCACCACGCTCCACGAGCCACGCTCGGTCAAGCGCAATGACGAGATCTCGCCCAAAGGTGCCAAGGCGGGTTTGAGGGCGCGCAGCATGGCCAGCATCTCTGGCGCATCGCTGCTGCCGCGCTTGGCGGGCGCATAGAGGGTGGGCAGGTGCTCGTCTTCGACGTCGCCCACGTTGGCGTCGAAGACCTCGCCATGCGTGTTCACCAACTGATCGTCACGGTCATCGCGGTCATCGGTGTGCCACAGGGCTGCGGGGCTGTGCTCTTCCAGCACCACGCGCAACTCGTTGGGCCACACGCGGCGCACCACGGCCTTGCGCACCCAGGGCACGGCTTCGAACACCTCGCGGCTCTTGGCGAGGTCGAGGAAGAAGAAGTTGCCTGTCATGCGGGGCACGATGTTGGCCCGCACGGTGGCCAGGTTGTTGCGCAGCAGGTCGCCTTCGAGCTGCACCTTGGTCAGGTTGAAATAGGGCTGACGTGCCAACTTGCCCAACCCCGCAGCCGCGAGCATGCCCAGCAAGGCCAGCACCAAGGCGGCCGTGCCCGCGTTCATCCAGCGGACGTCGATCGGCGTCTCGCTGGGTGCGGGGTACTGGTTGAGGGCGGCAGCGGCTTGCATGGTGCGAAGGGGTGGATCAGCGGACCAGGGTGTCGAGGTTGGCAGAGGCCAGCAGGTGCACACACAACTGTTCGTAGCTCAGGCCGGCCACCTTGGCCGACATGGGCACCAGCGAGTGGCTGGTCATGCCGGGCGAGGTGTTGATCTCGAGCAGGAAGGGCTGGCGGTCGGTGGCGCGGATCATGACGTCGGCGCGGGCCCAGCCGCGGCAGCCCAGCGTCTTGAAGGCGCGCAGCACCTGGCGCTGGATCTCGGCTTCCTCGTCGGCATCGAGCAGGCTCGGGCACAGGTACTTCACATCGTCGCTGAAGTACTTGTTTTGGTAGTCGTAGTTGCCGTCGGGCGCCTTGATGCGGATGACGGGCAGCGCTTGCGCTTGGCCATCCACGATCAGCACGGGGCAGGTGGTTTCTTCACCAGAGATGAACTGCTCGCACAGCACTTCGGGGTCGTGTTGCGCGGCTGCGGCATAGGCGGCGGCGCATTGCGAAGGGTCGCTCACTTTGGTCAGGCCAATCGACGAGCCTTCGCGGGCGGGCTTGACGATCATGGGCGCACCCAGCACGGCCAAGGCCTGGGCGCAGGCCTCGGCACTGTCTACCATGCGCCAGTCGGGGGTGGGCAAGCCTTCGAAGCGCCAGATGCGCTTGGTCATGACCTTGTCCATGGCGATGCTCGACGCCATCACGCCCGAACCGGTGTAGGGGATCTTGAGCAGCTCGAGGGCGCCTTGCACGGTGCCATCTTCACCGCCACGGCCATGCAGGGCAATGAAGCAGCGGTCGACGCCTTCGGTCTTGAGTTCTTGCAAGGGGCGCTCGGCCGGGTCAAAAGCAAAGGCATCGACACCTTGCGACAGCAAGGCCTTGAGCACGCCCGAGCCCGACATCAAGGAGACATCGCGCTCGGCCGAGCTGCCGCCAAACAGCACCGCCACGCGGCCCAAAGCAGCGGGGTTGACGGTGGGGGCAGACAGTTGAGTGGGGTTCGCGCTCATGCAGCGTCCTTGAGCAATTCGGCCACCGAAGAGGCCACCAGACCGATGGTGCCTGCACCCATGCAGATCACCACATCGCCCGCGCGGGCGTTTTGGGCAATGGCCTGAGGCAGGTCAGAGACCTCGTCAACAAACAGCGGCTCGACCTTGCCCGCCACGCGCACGGCACGGGTCAGCGCACGGCCATCGGCCGCCACGATGGGCGACTCGCCAGCGCTGTAGACCTCGGTCAGCAGCACGGCATCAGAGGTGCCCAGCACCTTGACGAAGTCTTCGAAGCAGTCGCGGGTGCGCGTGAAGCGGTGTGGCTGGAAGGCCAGCACCAAGCGCTGCCCCGGGAAAGCGCCGCGCGCGGCGGCAATCACGGCGGCCATCTCGACCGGGTGGTGGCCGTAGTCGTCGATCAGCGTGAAGCGGCCGCCGTCCATGGTGTTGAATTCACCATAACGCTGGAAGCGGCGGCCCACGCCACTGAACTCGCCGAGCGCCTTGATGATGGGCTCGTCAGGCAGCTCGATCTCGGTGGCCACCGCAATGGCGGCCAGTGCGTTGAGCACGTTGTGCACGCCAGGCAGGTTCAGCGTGACGTTCATGTCGGGCATGACGACGCCGTTGCGGCGCTGCACCACAAAGCGCATTTGACCGCCGGGCAAGGCCTCGACGTTGACAGCGCGCACCTGCGCGTCCTCGCCAAAGCCGTAGCTGATCACCGGGCGCGAGACCATGGGGATGATGGAGCGCACGCCGGGGTCGTCGGCGCAGACGATGGCCGAGCCGTAAAACGGCATGCGGTGCAAGAACTCGACAAAGGCCTGCTTGAGCTTGGCAAAGTCATGGCCATAGGTGTCCATGTGGTCGGCGTCGATGTTGGTGACGACCGACAGCACCGGCAGCAGGTTCAAGAAAGACGCGTCTGACTCGTCGGCCTCGACCACGATGTACTCGCCCTTGCCGAGGGCCGAGTTGGCGCCAGCGCTGTTGAGCTTGCCGCCAATCACGAAGGTCGGGTCCACACCGGCCTCGGCCAAGATGGCGGTGACCAGTGAGGTGGTGGTGGTCTTTCCATGCGTGCCGGCAATGGCGATGCCCTTGCGCAAGCGCATCAACTCGGCCAGCATCACGGCGCGCGGCACCACGGGGATGCGCTTGGCCCGTGCAGCAATCACCTCGGGGTTGTCGCCCTTGACCGCAGTGGACGTGACCACGGCTTCGGCGCCTGCGATGTGCGCGGCGTCGTGGCCCTCGAACACGCTGATCCCCAGGCTGGCCAGGCGGCGCGAGGTGGCGCTGCTCGATTGGTCAGATCCCGAGACCGCGTAGCCCAGGTTGTGCAGGATCTCGGCGATGCCGCTCATGCCGGCACCACCGATGCCGACGAAGTGGATGTGTTTGACGGCGTGCTTCATGTGGACGCCTTTTCGGAGATGGGTTTCACGAGGGACTCGATGGCGTCGGCCACCTGGGCCGCCGATCGCGGTTGGGCCAGGGCGCGGGCGCGCTCGGCCATGGTTTGCAGGTCGTCGCGGCGCAAGGCCAAGAGGCGGTCGGCCAGGCCTTGGGGCGACAGCTCGGCCTGCGGCAGGTAGACGGCTGCGCCTTGCCTGGCCATGTGCTCGGCGTTGTCACGTTGATGTGCCGTGGTCGACACGATCAGCGGGATGAGGATGGCGGCCACGCCCGCCGAGCACAGCTCGCTGACGGTGATGGCGCCGGCGCGGCACACGATGACGTCGCAGTCGGCCAGCCGCTGCGCCATGTTGTTGATGAACGGCAGGATTTCGGCGTCGCGGCCGGGCACCAGGCCAGCGGCGGCATAGGCGCCCTTCACGTCATTGAGGTTGGCCATGCCGGTCTGGTGGGTGACCATGGGGCGCTGATCGGCAGGGATCAGGGCCAGGGCCTGAGGCAAGGTTTCGTTGAGCACACGGGCGCCCAGGCTGCCCCCCACCACCAGCACCTTGAGCGGGCCGCTGCGACCTGCAAAGCGCTGGGCCGGTGGCGCGATGGCTTCGATCTCGGCGCGCACCGGGTTGCCGGTGACGCGGGCGTGCTTGTGTTGTGCGGCCGGGCCATCGAAGCCGCAGGCCAGCACGTCGGTGATGGGCAGCAGCACGCGGTTGCTCAAGAGCAGGGCCGCATCCGCATTGACCAGCACCAGCGGCTTGTGGCGGGCCACGCCCATCAGGCCACCGGGGAAGCACACATAGCCGCCCATGCCCAGGACGGCGTCGGCCTTGCGCTGGCCCAGGATGCGCCAGCAATCGGCAAAGGCCTTGAGCAGGCGCACGCCACCGAACAGCGTGTCCTTGAAGCCCTTGCCGCGCAGGCCGTTGAAGGCGACGGTGTCCAGCGGGATGCCGGTGGGCGGCACCAGGCGGTTTTCCATGCCGGCAGCCGTGCCCAGCCAGGAGACCGTCCAGCCCCGCCGCTTCATTTCGTCGGCCACGGCCAGGCCGGGCATGATGTGCCCGCCCGTGCCTGCCGCCATGATGACGAGGTGACGGCTCATGCGCGCCCTCCCCGCATCAGCTGGCGATTCTCGATGTCGACGCGCAGGCAGATGGCCAGGGCGACGCAGTTGAGCATCACGCCAGAACCGCCAAAACTCATCAGCGGCAGGGTCAGGCCCTTGGTGGGCAGCACGCCCAGGTTCACGCCCATGTTGATGAAGGCCTGCGCGCCAATCCACACCGCCACACCTTGCGCCACCAGGCCGGAGAAGACGCGGTCCAGGGCGATGGCCTGGCGGCCGATGTTGAACAGGCGCACCACCAGCCAGAAGAAGGCCAGGATGACGGCGGAGACACCCACAAAGCCCAGCTCTTCGCCGATCACGGCCAGCAGGAAGTCGGTGTGGGCCTCGGGCAGGTAGTGCAGCTTTTCGAGGCTGGAGCCCAGGCCTTCGCCAAAGATCTCGCCACGGCCAAAGGCGATCAGCGAGTGGGTCAGCTGGTAGGCCTTGCCCAGGGCGTTCTTCTCCGACCAGGGGTCGAGGTAGGCAAAGATGCGCTCGCGCCGCCAGGGGCTGAGCGTGACCATCAGCGAAAACGCGCCCAGCAGCACGGCCGTGATCAGGAAGAACATGCGGCCGTTGACACCACCCAGGAACAGGATGGACATGGCGATGGTGGCGATCACCATGAAGGCACCCATGTCGGGCTCGGCCAGCAGCAGCAGGCCCACCACGCCCACGGCCACGGCCATCGGGGCCACGGCGCGGAAGAAGCGCTCCTTGACCTCCATCTTGCGCACCATGTAATCAGACGCGTAGAGCACGATGGCCAGCTTGCCCAGTTCGGAGGGCTGGAAGTTCATGACGCCCAGCGGCAGCCAGCGGCGCGCACCATAGACCACCTTGCCCACGTGCGGGATCAGCACCAGCATCAGCAGCACCAGCGAGACCACGAAGAGCCAGGGCGCCCAGCGCTCCCAGGTGGCCATGGGGATCTGCGTGACCACCGCCGAGACGCACACCGCCATCAGCAGGGCCACGATGTGGCGGGTGAAGAAAAACGACGGGGTGTAATTGGAGAAGCGCGGGCTGTCTGGCAGGGCGATGGTGGCGGAGTACACCATCACCAGGCCCATGAGCAGCAGGGCCACGGTCACCCACACCAGCGGCTGGTCAAAACCCATCACGCGCGAAGGCTGGCCGCCGCTGATGTCGACGAAGTCGCGCACGGGCAGCGGGCCGCTCACGTCGGCGGCATCGCCCTTGCGCCAGGGCAGGCGGGCCATCAGGGCGCCAAGCAGGGCCGGACGGTTGGCGGTGGCGTCGCTCATGCGATGTCTCCTGTGTCCATGGCCAGTGCCTGCACGGTGTCCACAAAGACCTGTGCGCGGTGGGCGTAGTTCTTGAACATGTCCAGGCTGGCGCAGGCCGGGCTGAGCAGCACGGCGTCACCGGGCAAGGCCTGCTCGAAGCACCAGCGGGTGGCCTCTTCCAGCGTGGCGTGGCTGGCGGCCAGCAGGGGCTCGCCGTTCAAGGTGGGAGCACGGGCCACCACCTCGCCGATCGCCAGGGCGTCGCGGCCGATCAGGGCCACCGCGCGGGCAAAACGGCCCAGGGGTTCGGCCAGCGGGCCGAAGTCCTGGCCCTTGCCATCGCCACCGAGGATGACGATCAGCTTGCCCGAGGTGAGGTCGGCGCCCAGGCCTTGCAAGGCGGCCACGGTGGCGCCCACATTGGTGCCCTTGCTGTCGTCGATGGCGTCCACACCCTTGACCGTACCCACATGCTCCACCCGATGCGGCTCGCCACGGTATTCGCGCAGGCCATGCAGCATGGGCGCCAGCGGGCAAGCGATGGCCGTGGTCAGCGCCAGCGCGGCCAGGGCATTGGCCGCGTTGTGGCGGCCACGGATGCGCAGGGCATCGGCCGGCATCAGGCGTTGCAGCACCAGCTCATGGGTCTCGCCCCTTTTGAGCTTGTGCGTGGGATCGGGCTCCAGCGCGCGCATCAGCCAGGCCATGCCGCCTTCCGTGACCAGGCCGAAGTCACCTGCTTGCGCGGGCGCATCCAGGCCGAAGGACACCACCTTGCGGTGCACCACCTTGGGCGGCCGGCCACGCACGCCGGACTTGATGACTTCGGGCGGCGGCACCATGGCCATGACGGCCGGGTCGTCGCGGTTGACGACCATGGTGGCGTGCTTGCCGTAGATGTGGGCCTTGGCCTGGGCGTAGGCGGCCATGCTCCCGTGCCAGTCCAGGTGGTCTTGCGTGATGTTCAGCACCACGGCGGCATCGGGCTCGAAGTGCTTGACGCCATCGAGCTGGAAGCTGGAGAGCTCCAGCACCCAGACCTCGGGCAGCACTTCGAAGACTGGGACAGCGGGCGGCGGCGGCGCCAGGGTGATCAGGGGCGCATCGTCTTCGGGCAGGTCGGCGGGCAGGTCGGCGAGCGCGTCAACAGGCAACTCGGCAGGCGTGTCCTCATCGGCGATGCTGTCGGCCACGGCGCCACGCTCGGCCTGGTCAGCGGCCCGGTCAGCGGCTTCATCGGCAAGTGCGGCCAAGGCGTCGGTCGGCACGTCCACGGCGGGCTCGGCCGCTGCCGACAAGGTCGCGGCATCGTCCAGTGCTTTCGCCGGCTCGGCGTCCAGCGCCTGCCCCAAGGTGTCCAGCAGCGTGGGGCCGATGTTGCCAGCCAGGCCCACACGCAGTCCGGCGCGCGCCACCAGCCTGGCGGTCAGCGAGGTGGTCGTGGTCTTGCCATTGGTGCCGGTGATGGCCAGCACTTTGGGGGCGTAGCCGCGCTCGGTCTTGAGGTCGGCCAGGGCGGTGGCGAACAGCGACAGCTCACCCCGCACGGGGATGCCGCGCTCGTCTGC
>CANCFV010000036.1 GCA_947377275.1 Burkholderiales bacterium
GACCTTGGCTCAGCATGCGAGCGCGGTACGTTGCAGCCAGAACCAGTTGGAAGCGGTTGGGGATCTTTTGCAGGCAGTCTTCGACGGTGATGCGGGCCATTTTCAAGCGCTCCAGTGGTGTCTGAACAGGATCAAACCAGATTGAGGGCACGGAACACAACAGACTTGTTCCGGCGCTGAGCTGCGTATTTTAACCTCTGCGCGTGAACAATGGTTTTCAAATCGAACAAAGCCGACTCGAAAAGGGCATTGACCACCACAAAGTCAAAGAATTGGGCCTGCCCCACTTCGATGCGGGCGTTGGCCATGCGCACCTCGATCACCTCGGGCGTGTCTTCGCCGCGGCGGTTCAAGCGCTGCAGCAGCTCTTCGTAGCTGGGCGGCAAAATGAAGATCAAGATGGCATTGGGGAAGATCTTCTTGATCTGCAGGGCGCCCTGCCAGTCGATCTCGAGCACCACGTCTTCGCCGCCCTTGATGCGGTCTTCAATGGCGTGGCGCGAGGTGCCGTAATGGTTGCCATGCACCTCGGCGTGCTCGAAGAAGTCGCCGTGCTCGATCATGGCGGCAAACTCGTCTTTCGAGGTGAAGTGGTACTCACGCCCCTGCTGCTCCTGGCCACGCGGCACGCGCGTGGTGTGCGAGACGCTCACCTGCAGACGCGAGTCGAGTTCAAGCAGCGCTTTGACCAGGCTGGATTTGCCCGTGCCGCTGGGTGCCGACACCACAAAGAGGTTACCGGGGTAGTCCATTTGTGTTTGAGGCGAGTTGGGCACGCTGGGTGTTTGAGAGATGGGTTCGGCGCTCATAAAGACACACAGCTTGTCCGCAAAACGGCAAGACGGCGATCAGACGGAATTGGGGCTCAAAGTCTAACATTTTTGCGCCAAAAGCAGGCATTTGACGGTGCGGCGCAGCCAAGCCCAGTCCGGTCAGCCGCCCACCCCTGCCGCGGGCAAACACGGACGCAGCCTCCCCAAAACCGGACTCATGTTTACCCCGATCCCTCGGGGCAAGGCAAACAGATGTCCGCTTCGGCACATTGAACGCACCACGTTGCCATCGACCATTTTCCAAACGGGTCACCGCGCCCATCACCAGGAAAATGACATGTCACAAAACAAGCCGATGAGCCGTCGCCAATGGGGGCAGCGCGTGCTCGCTCTGGGCGGTCAAATGGGCCTGACCAGCATCGCTTTGCCCGCCCGCATCCTCGCCGCCAGTCAACCCACAGCGGCGATGCTGGGCGGCTTGATGGCGCAGCAAGCCATGGCCGCAACCGGCGACCGCCACGTCAACAACCTGATCGTGGGATCAGGCTACGGCGCCTCGGTCACGGCCCTGCGCTTGGCCCAGCAAGGCCAAAGCGTGACCATGCTGGAGATGGGTCGCCTGTGGAACACCCCCGGCAAAGACGGCAAACTGTTTTGCACCCCATTCAAGCCCGACGAGCGGGCGATGTGGTTCAAGGACCGCACCAAGGCCGTGGTCACGACCGTGGCCGGCTTCATCCCCACCAGCTTTCCCGTGCCCAAGGCGGCGGGCATCTTGGATGTGATCTCGTCGCCCAACATGGACGTGTACGTGGGCCGGGGTGTGGGCGGCGGATCCTTGGTCAACCTGGCCATGTTGATCACGCCCTACGAAGAAACACTCAACCGCATCCTGCCCGCCAGCATCTCCGTCAAAGAGATGCTGAGCAAGTACTACCCGATGGCCAAAAAAGGGCTGCGTGCCACCCAGGTCACTCAAAGCTATTTGGCAGCCAGTGCCTACCACCGGTATGCGCGCGTGGCCTGTGCACATGCGGCAAAAGCCGGCATCCCCTGGCGCATCCTAGACTCGGGTTACGACGCGGCTTACATGGCAAAAGAAGACGCCGGTCTGGTGCCAAAATCGGCGCTGGGCGGCGAGGCCGCTTTTGGCAACAACTGGGGCAAGAACAGCCTGGACAAGACCTACCTGGCCGATGCCTTGGGCACTGGGCTCGTGACGCTGCAACCTTTGACCGAGGTCACCCTGATCTCGCGGGCCAGCGATGGCCGCTACCTCGTGCAGACCCAGCAAATCGACACCGTGGGCACCGTGCTGGCCGAGCAGGTGATCAGCTGCGACCGCTTGTTCTTGGGCGCGGGCACCATGGGCACCACGGGCTTGTTGGTCAAGTGCCGAGCGTTGGGCTCACTGCCCAACCTCAATCAGCACGTGGGCACACGCTGGAGCTCCAACGGCGAGATCTTCACCGTCATGAACACCTGGACGGCCACCGGCGCCAAACAATGCACGGTGCCCGTCACCGGCATTGACGCCATCGACCACCGTGGCCAACAGGCCTACTCAATGAACATTGGCATCCCGATCGGGATCGAGACGCTGACCACCGCCCACATCACGATGACCCGAACGCCCGAGCTGGGCAACTTCAGCTACAACACCCAAAGCAAGTCCTCCACGCTGAACTGGTCTGCCACGGCCAAAGACGAGCCCGTCGCCAGCACCTTCTCGGTGTATGACCGCATCAACAAAGCGAACGGCAGCAGCTACAGCGGCAGCTTGTTTGGCGGTAAAAAGTGCGCCGATTCGTCGACCTACCACCCACTGGGCGGCTGCCCCATTGGCTTGGCCACCAGCGACATCGGTGAGGTCAAGGGCTACCCAGGCATGTACGTGATGGACGCATCACTGTTCCCAGACTCCTTGATTGCCAACCCAGCGCTGTCCACCACAGCCATCGCCGAACGCAACATCGAACGCATCATCGCCACCATGGACTGAGCAGGCACACCATTAAACTGACCTTGGCCCATGCCACAAACCCACTGGTCCTGCCCATGAAACGCCATGCGTGAAATGTCCGTCTCTGCCATCAACTTCAGCTTGATGGCAGAAATCACCAGCCTGATGGGCTTGCGCGTGCCGCCCCGCTCACGCGCCCTGCTCGATCGCTTTGCCCAAACAGACGACTGGGTTTCGTCGCACCGCCTCAATGACATTTACGAAGACCTGATCCAGGCGTCCGGCCGAACAGACCTCGGCTTGCAACTGGCATGTAACCCGGCCGTAGCGCGCTTTGGCATCTTGCCCACGCTGCTGATGCACACGCCGCAATTGGGCATTGCACTCGCGCACATTCAGAGGTTTGCTCGCCTGCTTCAAGATGAATCCGAGTTGACGATCATTCACGAAGGCCAGCAAGTGCGAGTTCAAGTGCGTCCGTTTGGCTCAACGCCATCCGGCAAAGTCTGCCGAACCGACTTCATCATGTTGGGCATTGCGCATGTGCTGCGCCTGTTTGGCAAAGGACGCACCGGGCTGCTGCAGGTGTCGTTCGAACACGCCGAGCCCACACACAGCGAGCAATACCGGGTGTTTTTTGACGCGCCCATCCAGTACAGCAGCGCCATCAGTGAGTTGGTGTTCTCGTCGTCGATGCTGGACGAAGCGCTGCCGGGTGCCGACCCGATGCTCTACAGCGTGATGCTGCAAAGGGCCAACTTGGCTTTGGCCGAGCGCAAAAGCCAAAGCACGGTGGTGGACCGTGTGGTGCAAGAGATCGTGCAGCGCATGCACGTGCCACCGCGCATGGGCGATGTCGCCATGGCCATGGGCTACACCGAGCGCACGCTGCGCCGCCACCTCAAGGCGCTGGGGGTCGACTTCCAGCAGCTGCTGGTCAAGCTGCAAGCCGAGCATGCGCAATCGCTGCTGATCGCAGGCCAGCGCAGCATCCAACAAATCGCGGGCGATCTTGGGTTCAACAACACAAGCGCCTTTCACCGTGCCTTCCGACGCTGGACAGGCACCACACCCAAAGCCTGCCAAAGCGGCGCCATGGGATCGACCACCGAGGACCTATGAACAAAACACTGTCTGCCGCCTTGTTGTCTCTTGCGCTCAGCCCATTGGCGGCCCACGCTTGTGACAACGCCTGCAAAGTTGCTGCGGTCGAGTCTTACCTGACGGCACTGCAAACGCACGACGCGTCGCTGATCCCACTGACGCCGACGGTGCGGCGCATCGAAAACAACCTGATCACCGCAGACACCGAAGCCGGCCTGCGCAAGGACCTGACGACCAGCGCCAAGTTCAAACTGATTCTGGGCCTGCGCGACAAGCAAATCTATGTCGCTGGCGACGAGGTCTTTGTGATCTACACAGTGGACGCCGGCATCAAAAACTGGCCACAACTGGCGTCTGGCCGCACGTTTGAGCGCTTCCGGGTGGTCAATGGCCTGATCGACCAAATCGAAGTGGTGGTCTACACCAGCGCCGGCAAGGCCGTGCAACCGCCCTGGCCTGCGCCTTGATCGGCTAGCTGAGCGAGGCCCCAACAGGGGCCCCGCTTCACTCAATGTGCTGAACCTGAACGTCGAGGTCGACGCCAAGCTGTTGTTTTAAAGTATTTTTTGGCGTCATCAGCTTCATTTACCCCACGATTTACGCCACAAAAAATCTGGGCTCTCCTGGAGTGTCAAGCGACGCAAAGTAAGCGGTTTCGCCTGAGTGCGCGACCGTTTGAAGTCTTGCATTCGAGGAACCCGTATCAGGGATGTACGGAGACCGCTGCCCATTCTGGGCCGCCAACTTCTGCATCCGGCACCAAAGACTCACCCCGCTTTCGCGCCACCCAATATGTCGCACCCATTGCGCCAGACCAGTCGTCATGGGACTCGTTGACTTGCAAGTAGCAGCTGTCGGACGGAAGAAGTGTTGCACGGGCGCGTCCCGCGCGCCGAGCCACATCTTGCCAGCCACCACCACGGCATTGGCACACCTACGGCCCAACTGCACGCCAGTCAGCCCCACTCATCCAGGATCACCAGGCCCAGATACCGTCGCTGCCAGAATCCTCATGCGCGCGAAGAACCAATCGCATATAGACCTTCAATTCATCAAAGGGCAGGTCGTGCAACTGCGCCAGCGATGAATACCCCGTTCCGAAATGGTTGATGGACAAGCTCAACGTTTTAAATCCCGCTCCAAAGTGCTCAAGGCAGGGCTCCTTGCCCAAGCTGTTCAATAGACAATGACGGGCTGGGCCCCCTTCCGCTGCGATGGCGCCTCTGGGCTGCTTGCATCCACCCGCTCGTGCAACCATTCAGCCAGGCGGCGCTGGAGTTCTTTGATTGCAATCGGCTTGGTCAAGTAAGCATCCATGCCGCA
Source organism: Burkholderiales bacterium (assembly GCA_947377275.1). Classification (GTDB taxonomy): domain Bacteria; phylum Pseudomonadota; class Gammaproteobacteria; order Burkholderiales; family Burkholderiaceae_C; genus Aquabacterium. The sequence goes on from CANCFV010000036.1 coordinate 5,164, forward strand.
GGCCAGTGCGCGGGCCTCTTCGTCCTTGAGTGCATTGGCTGTCAAGGCCAGAATCGGCGTCCTGGGCATGCCGGTGGAGGCCTCTTGCGTTCGAATGCACCTGGCAAGCTCATAGCCGTCCATCTCTGGCATGTGCAGATCAGACAAGATCAGGTCAAACTGGCCCTGCCGCCATCTCGTCAATGCCTCCACCCCATCGCCGACTACTTCGCACGAGATGCCCAAGATTTGCAACTGGCGCCTGATCACCTTCTGGTTGATGAGATCGTCTTCGGCGATCAACAACAAAGGACTGTCGGTGTGTCGCCCGCGAAATGGCTGCCTCTTTGAAGAAGGCACGCCCTCAGGTGCATCGGCATCATGAGGCGCAATCTCAGCCGATTTTCTACCCGCCATGACGGCAACGGCACGCAAGACATCCTGAACGTGTGCACGCCCAAGTTGGCCACTGTGCGAGCCGACAAAACGCATGGGCCCCCGCTGATATCGACCAACGAGCAAGTGCCTGATTGCCAATCCAGGTTGGTGCAGTCCGCCAACAGCATCCGCGCACGCAGGTTCCAGCCGATCCGGTGTGTCACGGATCACCACCACCATGCTCATCTTTGCGGGGTTCGCCTTGAACTCAAGAACGTCATCGCAACAGTGCACACGGGCACCCGCGTGCGTCAAATAGGCGGCAAAGGTCTCGTGTCGGAAGTTCTTTCCAGCCAATAGCAGGCAGTCAATGCCCCTGAGTTGGTTGCCAGCCAATTCCGTCTCTCGCTGGGGCAGGCAAGTCAAGGGCAAGGTCACGGAAAAGGTGGCCCCTTGCCCAAGCTGGCTGTCTGCCGTGATCTCGCCACCCATGATCTCGACGAGACGGTGGCAAATCGCCAGGCCAAGGCCCGTCCCCCCAAAGCGCCGGGTGATCGTGGCATCCGCTTGCGAAAAGGGCTTGAACAGGTTGTGAAGGGTATCGGCCGTCATGCCGATGCCATCGTCCGACACCACGATGCGCCAACTCGTCGCGCTGCCCTCAGGGGCCACGACCCGCACGTCAACCTGCCCAGGCTTTTCCGCCGTGGCACAGGCAAACTTCACGGCATTGCCAGCGAGGTTCATCAATACTTGGCGCAATCTGTTGGCATCACCCATCACGCGTGGCGGCAGACGAGGGTCGATGAACACATGCAAGTCCACGTGCTTGGACTGCGCAACAGGCCCCATGACATCCAGCACGCCTTCGGCCAGCTCAGCGATGTTCACGGGCTCAGATGTCAGGCTCATCCGGCCTGCCTCAGCCTTGCTGAAGTCCAGTATGTCGTCGATGATCGTCAAGAGCGCACGGCCTGAGTCCACGATCGTATGGACGCCATCACGCTGGACGTCATCGAGCTTCGTGTGCTTGAGCCATTCTGCTGTGCCCACAACACCATTCATGGGCGTTCGGATTTCGTGGCTCATGGTGGCCAGGAACAAGGACTTGGCCTCATTGGCCTGTCTGGCCAGCCGTGTGGCCTCGATCAAGGCCAGCTCGGTGGCTTTGTAGTCGCTGATGTCCACAGCCGTCCCGGACAGCTGCTCTATCCTGCCGTCGGGTGAATAAACCGATGCTTTTCCTCGCGCATGGATCCAATGCCATGTGCCGTCGTCATGCCTTACCCGGCATTGGTGACTGAATTGCGCCGCCTGTCCGCTCAGGTATCGGCGGATCGCCTCGCCATGAGCATGGCGGTCGTCGGGATGAATGCGATCCAAGAGCCAGGTGCCGTCGACCACAATCGGCGTGGACGTGTCCACCCCGATGATGTCCAGCCAGTGGCCGCCTACCTTGCCCACACCCAGGTCGAAGTCGACCTGCCAGGTGCCGCAGTGCGTGCCGTCGATGATGTGGGTCTGCCGGTCCTGCTCGGCCTTAAGGGCCTGCGTCATCTGCTGGAGCTCGGTGATGTCAGTGGCGATGATCATGAAGCCATCGCGCCCGCCTTGTTCCGCCCGCAAATGCCGGATGTCGAGGCTCGCCCAGCGCCAGCGGCCACCCTTGTGCAGATATTGCAAGTCAAGGCTGAGCTGGCCCGCCCTGCGCAAGGAGCGCCAGACAGACCGCGCATCCGACTGCCCTGTGGTGGCGCTCAGCAAGGCCCACGGAAGCTCACCCACGACTTCGGACTGAGCAAAGCCCGTTCTTTGCGTGAACCCCTCGTTCACCCAAACGACTCGGCCCCGCTTGTCAAGCACCAAGACACCATTGGCCGTGCCCTGCACAACCTGCGCCTGCAAGGCCAGGGACTGCGACAACAACTGAGCCTCATGAGCCAATTTTGTGCGGCCAAACAGGTAACGCGCACTCATGTGTACGTTGCGAATCAAGATCACGCTGAAGAACGCGGCAACGACCGCGATCTGAGGGGTGTAGCTGAGGTCCTGCCACCACATCGAACCGAGGGTGCAAGTGACCAGAATGAGCACCCAAGCCGTGGCGGCTGCCGGCACCGTCTGCAAGACGATGGCACCAGTAGAAATCAAGGCGACCATGGCCAGCAAGATCACCATTTGCTGGCTGGCACCTGCACTGCCTAAAGTGAAGATGGGAAACGCCCCCAAAAGGCAAGCCAGCAGCCATGCCATGAGATGGCCCATGCGCACGTTCAACACGCTGGCCACATCGAGGTGGATGTTGCGCCGCACTCGCCCGACAATGACGCCAACCAGCAGCACATGCAACACCAGCCAGGATGTGAGGAATGCCGAACATGGCGCCCACAGCATCCAGGCCATTGCGCAGCCAGACAAGAAGGTCGCGGGCAAGGTGAGCAGGCCGTGCTGCGCCAGTATGCGCAATTGGTGGGCGCGAAAACTGCCAAGCAAGGCCTCGTCGTCGAGCGGGGGAACACCATGCACCAAGCCCTGCGCCGCCCTGGGCCGGCTTCGCCACCTGGACATCTTTGAGATCATCGAACGTGGAAAATTCATGATGATTGGCTCAAAACAGCTCGACCTTGGGCAGCGCCAGGTTGGCGCCTGCGCTTTCAGCAGCACCTGTCGAAGCCGCGTTAGAAGCGGGCCGCGACATCAGCGCATGGTTCCTGCGTTGGGCATCCATGACGTAGTCTTGCTGCCACTTGGCCACCAGGTCCAAGGCACTGACGCTGTGCACTTCGCCATGGGGTACGCCCGACAAGGCCTGGACATGGCCCGTCAACTCAAGCATGGCGTCGTCCACCTGTTCGATCAACTGCCGCGTGACATCCTGAAACTGCAGATCGCCCAGGGCGTCCACGACCTCGACCAGGACCGACTCGACCAGTCCTTGCATGGTCGAAGACAGCGCCGACAGTGGCTCGGCCGCACTGGCCAGGGTCTCGTTCATCGAATGGATATGGCTTTGCTGGGCAACCAGATCGGAGCGCGCTTGCGCCAGGCTGACGTCTTCACGCTCGACCGCTGCGACCTGCACGGCCAGTGAGTTCATGGCGGATGTGACCCCATCTGTGATCGCGCTGGCGGCCTCTGCGCTGCGTGAGGACAACCTGCGCACCTCCGTCGCCACCACCTTGAAGCTGGCGCCATCCGGTCCTGCCCTGGCCGCTTCAATGGCCGCATTGAGCGACAGCACATTGGTCTGGCGCGCCACCTCCGCAACGAGCGTCAACATGGGCGACAAGGATTTCACACGCGAAGTGGCATCGTTCAAGCGGTTGCTGCACTCTGCCTGCAGTTGCGCGTAGTTGGACAGGTGGTCTGCCAGACCGGAGGCTGTCTGCTCCCAGATCCTGGCGCAGCTAGATGAGTCACCAACCAGGGTATGCGATCGCTGCACCGCTTCGCTGGCTTGCGCCTGCAAGGCCTGCACATGCCCATGCACACGGTTCAGGCGTTCAACCAGCGCGATCACGGCGTGCTCGGATGTGCTGATGGTTGTCGCCAGCTGCTGCCGCATGATGCCAAAAGCCTTGGCAACTTCCTTCAGCTCGCGCTGCAAGATCCCATTGGCCTGCACTTGTTGCCGCCTGGCCCCGGATGACCAAAAATGAACGGCCAGCCCCCCCAACCCCAGGCCCAGCCCGTAAGGCAGAAGGAGCGCGCCTGCGTGGGACATTCCCTGTTCGCCATCCACACCCGACATGAGGGCGCCGCCCGCGGCCAGGCTGCTCAGCAGCACGATGCGTACGAGGCTGTGTTTTCGCTCTTGATCCCGATTCATCACTGCTCCCACTTCATGGATTTGACAGGCGTCAAGCGCCTGGCAGAAGTTGCTTGATCACGTTGATCAGTTCACCGCCCCCAATGGGCTTGACCAGCCAGCCGCTGGCCCCCGACTTCTTGGCTTCGTCGCGCTTGGCCTGCTGGCTCTCGGTTGTCAGCGCCAGGATGGGCACAAAGCGCAGCAGCTTGCGGGCCTCGCGGATCAAGGCGATGCCGTCCATCTTGGGCATGTTGATGTCCGTGATGATCATGTCCGGCTTGAAACCGCTCTTGAGCTTGGCCAGCGCCTGTTCGCCATCAGCGGCGGTGTCAACCTTGAAGCCACTGTTGACCAGGATGCCTTTGAGGCTGGAGAGCATCGTCATCGAGTCGTCGACGAGGAAAATGGTTTTCATGGTGGTTCGTCCTGTTGGTCATGAACAGTCAATCGGCGGGGCGTGCCATGGCTGCGACCAGCCATGGGTTGTCGGGCGGCGATGCCAGCTTGGGGCGCAGCGCCAGCAGCACCTGCACCACGGCTGCGTGCAGCGAATCGCAAGCGGCCATCTCCAGGGCGCCCTTGGGGTGTTTACGCACCCATTCGGCCAGGGGCTCGGCGTCTTCGACTGTCACGTGCCCTTGCAGCACGGCCTTGGTCTTGTTGTATGCAATGCTCATCAGAACAACTCCTTGGGGTTGAGGATCATCAATACGCTGCCATCGCCCATCAGGGCGGTGCCGGCAAAACCTGTGTGACCTGACAGCACGCCCTCTAAGGGCTTGAGGATGATGTCGCTCGTGCCATCGAAGTCGTCGACGATCAGGCCAACGTTCTCGCTGCCATCTCGGATCACGAGCACGGCCACCTCCCGGTCGGTGTTCTGGATGGGTTCCTGGCCGAGTGACAGCAAGCCATGCAAAGAGCGCAAGGGCACGATGCGGTTGCGCAGCACCGTGGTGCGCGCCTGCTTGAAGGCGTGGATGTCTTCCACGTTGACGCGGACGGTCTCCACGATCAAATCCATGGGCACGCCAAAGCGCCGACCACCGGCCTCGATCATCATCACGTTGGTCACAGCCATGGACAACGGCAGCGACAGGCTGATCGTCGTGCCCTGCCCCGCACGGCTGCTCAGGGACACATGGCCATTGATGCGCTCAATCGCCGTGCGCACCACGTCCATGCCCACCCCCCGGCCAGAGAGGTCGGTGATGCTGTCTGCCGTCGAGAAGCCTGGCAGAAAGACCATCTGCACCGCCTCGTCGTCAGTGAGTGTGGCCACCCTGTCCTCGCTGAGCAGCTCGCGTTCCAGCACCTTTTGCTTGACGCGCTGCACATTGATGCCAGCGCCATCGTCGGCGATCTCGATGTGGACACGGTCTCCCGACTGGCGCGCACTGACCCGCACGGTGCCCTGCCTTGCCTTGCCCGCCGCTGCCCGCGTCTCAGGCAATTCGATGCCGTGATCCAGGCTGTTGCGGATGATGTGGATCAGAGGATCGGCCAGGGCCTCGATCACGTTCTTGTCAGCCTCGGTGTCTTCGCCTTCCACCACCAGCAGCACCTCTTTGCCCAGCTTGCGGCTGATGTCACGCACCAGCCTGGAGAAGCGTTGGAAGATGGTGCCCACAGGCAGCATGCGCACCTGCATGATGGCGCGCTGCATGTCCTCCGCAATGCGGTTGATCACGGCGTACTGCGCCTTGATCTCACGGGCAAGTTCGCGTTGGCCAAACACCGTTTCGGCGCGCTCTGCCACATAGGGCAAGGCGTTCTTGGCCACCACGATCTCGCCGATCAGGTCCATCAAGGTGTCCACCTTTTCTTGCGTGACCTTGAGGACGCGATGGCCCCCACGCTCTGCGCTGGCGTCAGGCTCGCTGCCGCGACGCTGCGTGGTCGCGGCCACATCGGACAGGTCTGACGCATCGCCTGAGCCAGCGCCAGACGACCCGCTGGCCGCCCCACCGCCCACCAGGGAAGCGGCTGCAGCGGGCGATGGGGCATGCGCCACGGCCCAGGCCAGCAGGCTGTCCAGATCCTGTGGTGGCGGCTCCACCGGCACCCCCAGGCAGGCACGCAGGCGCAGGAACACCGTGGCGGCCGACGCCACCGTGCCCGCCGTGATCTGTGGCGTCATCAGCAAGCGGCGCTGCTCCAGCCACAATTTGGCGACGTGGTCTTGCATCAGGCGATCTGCGGCGCTGGGCTGGACGTCATCGGCCACAATCACATGCCATTCGATCTGCTCTGGCACACAGCGGTAATGGGCGTGAACAGCGGCTTCATCGGCGGTGCTGGCCATGACGAAATCAAGGTTGCAGCGATAGCAGTCGAACGCAGCAGGGTCAGGCCAAGGCTCGGCCGCGCCCAAATCCAGCCAGACCAGATCCGGTGTGTGCAAGGCCAGGCGCCAGGGGTCTTCACCCTTGAAGAAGCACTCTGACTCAGGGCGGTAGCGCAGCAGCACACGGCCAGCCTTGAGCTGGGCCTTGGGGATGCGATCGGCCCAATCCGGCAAGCGCTTGCCTGACGCTGCCAAGGCGGGGTTCAGCCCTGCGCCCTTGGACTCAGGCGCCAATGCGGATGTCGTCGCGGGTGCGCCAAGATGGGCGCGCAACGCCGCAGCCAACTGATGAGACGCCTCGTCAGCCTGCTCCGGCAAACGCCCGCTGCCCTCGATCGACTCGACCATGGCCATGGCGAAATCGAGCATGTCCAGCAAGGTATCGGCAATGGCTGCGGTATAGGCGAGCGTGCCATTGCGCACGCGGTCCAGCACGTCCTCACCGGCATGCACGGCGCGCTCCAGCGCCTTGAACTCGAACAGGCCACAGTTGCCCTTGAGTGTGTGGACCTGGCGGAACAGGTCGTTGAGCAAGTCCTTGTCATCGCTGCGTTGCTCAACTTCGAGCAGCCGGCGCCCCATGTTTTCAAGGCACTCAAAGGCCTCACTGAGGAATTGGTCTAACAGTTCGGTCTGGCTCATGTTGGCTCTCCGGAGATGGCTTGTGCGGAGATGCGGGCCTGATCGGCGTCACCCAGCATCAGGGCTGCCACCAGGTGCAGCTCACGGGGGTTGGCTGGCTTGATGAGGTAGCCGTTGGCGCCGGCCTCCCGCGCGGCATTGGCATCACAGGCTTGCGCCTCGGTGGACACCATCAGCACCGGTGCCTGCAAGACATGGTCGAGCTTGCGCAGGGCTCGCACAAAGCTGTAACCGTCCATCTTGGGCATGTTCACATCGACGATGTACAGCTCATAAGGGGCATCTGCGGGCCGCTCCAATACGCGCTCCAGTGCCTCTTGGCCATTGATGGCTTCTTCCACGTGCCAGTTCTTTTCAGCCAGAATTTTGCGGTGGTACATGCGCACCGTGGTGGCGTCGTCGACAACAAGGATGGGGTTCATGATTGGCTGCCCTCCAGGGGTTTTTGGTAGACCATCGCATCCGGGAAGCGACGTGGGGTGAAGACCGACGAGATGCGGCTCATGGATTCGGAATGGCCCAGGCACACGAAGCCGCCCGGGTTGAGCGCGTCGTACATGGCGTCAGCGGCGATGCGTCGCGACAGGTCATCGAAGTAGATGAGCAGGTTGCGGCAAAAGATGATGTCGATGTCGCGGAACTGCGTGGTCTCGCCCATCTGGGTCAGGTTGACTCTTGAAAAGCTCACGGCGCCGATCAGGTCATCACAGATCTGGTACTGGTTGTCGGCCATGCGGTCGAAGTACTTGGCCAAGTAAGGCTTAGGGAGGTTGGCCACGGATCGCTCCGAATAGCGCCCACGCTGAGCGGCCTCCAACACCTGGGTGTCGATGTCGGACGACAGGATCTCGACGTCGTACCGGGCCAGGCCAGGCCAGCGTTCCAGCAGGTAGATGGCGATGGAATAGGGCTCCTCGCCTGTCGACGAAGGCACCGACCAGATGCGGATGGGCTTGCCGGCACGCTTGCGCTTGGCCACGTCGTCAAGCAGGTCGTTCACCAGGCAATCAAACTGATAGGCCTCGCGAAAGAAATAGGTCTCATTGACCGTCATCGCATTGACCAACTGCTGCATCTCTGCGCCATCTGGTGCACAGCGCAAGGCGACGAAGTAGCTGCGGAAGTCCGGCGAGCGTGTGGCGCGGATGCGATCGGCCAGGCGTGAGTCAACGAAGTAGCGTTTGCTGGCCTCGAACTGGATGCCCGTCTTGCGGTAAAAGAAGTCTCGAAAGCGCTCGAAGTCGGCCTCGGTGATGTGCACGTCGACCTGAGTGGTATGGGTCATGCTGCACCAACCCTTTCGACGGCCACGTCCACCGCAAAGGCAATGAACGGCGCATCGGCGAATCGCCGGGCGGCCGCGGTCAAAGTCGGCACTTGTTCAGGTGCCCCGATTTCGGCCAGCACCTCGATGGCGGCCGCCACCACATTGACATGGGGGTCATGACGCAAGATCTGCTCGGCCCAATGCGCGGCCTTCTCATGGGGTAAGTCAGTCAACAGATTGACGGTCAACAGGCGCACATCCGGATCAGAATCGCGGAGCTGGGCTTCGATGTACGGTGCCACCAGCTCTGGCAATCCCGTCAACACCTCAATGGCCCCGTTGCGCAGGGGTGCGTCGTCACTGCGCAGCAAGGGCAGCAAGGCCTGCACGACCGCGCGGTCGCCCACTGTGGCCAGCGCGGTGAACAAGGACTCGCGCACGGCTGGGTGATGCTCGGTGAGCAGGCGTGCGCTCAGGGCAGACACCACATCGGCCTCATGCACCAGGTCGCGAGCCGCCCAACGGCGTGCGTCTGGATCAGGATCGCTCAACTGGCCGATCAAGCCTGCCTTGTCCCGCACGTGGGCGCGGTGCACCACCTGGCGCAAGCTGACGGCCTCGGAGTCGGTGTTTTTTCGCAGTGCCATGGCACATTCCTTTAGGACGCTATCCAATGGATGAGTTGGCGGGCGATGCCGGTGCTGGGCAGCACCAGGGTCGCGCCACCACGCGCAATGAGCTCGGCAGGCATGCCAAACACCACGGCGCTTTCTTGTGATTCAGCAATCGTGCGGCCACCCTCCCGTTTGAGGTCGGTCATGGCCCTGGCCCCGTCATTGCCCATGCCCGTGAGCTCCACGCCGATCAACTGCCTGGCCGGAACCACCTTGAGGGCGCTGTCGACCAGCAAGTCCACCGAGGGGTGCCAGACAAACTGCGGCGACTCCGGGCGGGGCTGCACCGCCAGGCGGCCAAAGCGTTCGATCACAACGACATCGCAGCCACCCTGGCCGATGTAGACATGGCCACACTCCAGCGACATGGTCTCGGTCACCTCCACCACACGCAAGTTGCACATGCGGTCGATGCGCTCGGCAAAGGCGCCGGTGAAGTTCGCGGGCATGTGCTGGGCCACGACCACGGGCCAGTCAAAGTCTGCCGGCAAGAGCGGCAGGATGTCTTCCAGCGTGCGGGGCCCACCCGTCGAGACGCCAACGAGCACCACACCAGGCACCTCACCGATGCGCGCCTGCGGGGCTTTGACCGATGTACCCGGCGGGGTCTTCGGTGCGGGCGTCGCTGCAGGGCGCTGCGCTGGCCGGGCAGTTGTGCCTGTTCGGGTACCGCCCCCGCCGCCCGCCTTGGGCATGCGCATGCGGCAAGCAGCGGCTGCTGCCACCTTGCTCAGCAGATCAGCGGCGATGTCATCGATGGACAGCGAAATCGTGCCGCCCGGCTTGGCCAGGAAGTCCACAGCGCCGAGGGCCAGGCCCTCCAAGGTGGCACTCGCCCCTTTGGTCGTGAGCGAAGACACCAACACCACAGGTGTGGGCCGCGCCTGCATCATCAGTGACAAGGCCGTCAGCCCATCCATCTCGGGCATGTTGAGGTCCAGCGTCACCACATCGGCCTCCAGCTCCAGCAGCCGCTGCACGCCCTCCACACCATTGCGGGCCGTCTCCACCTTGTAGCCGGCCTCTTGCAGCACGCTGCTGATCAGCCGGCGCATCAAGGCCGAGTCATCGACGACAAGTACGGTTTTCATGGGCTGTGGTCCTCTTGGTGTCGTGGGGATCAGCGGGCGTTGGCGCGCAGCCTGGCTTTGGGCATGGGCTGGGCAGGTGCAGCGTCCGCGTCCCCACCATTCGCCTCAAGATCACGCCCAGCGTCGCCGCCGCTCAGACCTTGCACCACGGCCACTTCGCGCCGGGCCAGCAGCTTTTCGGTGTCGATCAGCATCACCATGCGCTTGTCACCATTGAGCTTGGCCACGCGCGAGATCAACTGGCTTTGCTCTTCTGACAAAGTCGGTGCGGCCTCCACATGGCCTTGCGGAATGCGCAGCACCTCGGCCACCGAGTCGACGATGAAGCCCGTGCGCAAGCCGCCCAGCGTGAACACCATGATGCGTTGTCGGTCATTGCGCTCGATGCTGGGCAGGCCCAGTCGCACGCGCTGATCGATCACTGGCAACACGGTGCCGCGCAGGTTGATCACGCCTTCCACGAAGTGCGGTGTCTTAGGGATCTTGGTCAGCACCTCGGGTACGCGCACGATCTCCTGCACGCTCATGATGGGCACGCCGAACTCTTCGGCGCCGAGGCGAAAGATCACCACCTGGGTGTCATCATCGGTGGGCATGTCGCTGTTGCGTTGATTCACGGTTTGGGTCTCCAAATCGGCGGAGTCAAGGTCATCACCGGCGCACAGCGCGTCCTGAATGGCGCGTGAGCCCAGCAACTGGCTGGTCGCGATGATCGAGACGAGGCGCTTGCCATCGTCCAGACGGCAGATGGACGAGAACTCCTGCATGCCCTCGTCTTTGGACAGCAAGGCCGGCATCTCGTCGGCCTGGCGACGCGGCACACTCAGCACCTCTTTGACCGAGTCCGTCACCAGGCCCACCTGCACGCCATCCGGCAAGGCCACCACCACGATGCGGTGCTGCTCTGTCAAGGATTGGCTGGGCAGGCCGAACAGCGTGCGCAGGTTCACCAGCGGCAACAGGCGCTGGCGCAGCGAGATCACCCCCAGCACATGCGACGGCGTGTTGGGCAAGGCCGTGATGACCTCGGGCACCTGCACAATCTCTTGCACGTCGGCGATGTCGATGGCGTACTCCTGCCCGTCCACCGCGAAGGACACCAAGCGCAGATCGTCGTTGGCCACTTGCGTCACGGTAGACACCTGCGCCTCGTCTTGCTTGCGCTGCGCACCCGATGTGGCCTTGGCCGAGCGGCTGACGGCCGAAAACTCTTCTCGTACCAAGTGCTCGAAGTCCAGCGTCAGCAGCAATTGGGTGCTGCCATCGGCAGCTTGCCGCTTGATGACGCCAGTCAGGTAATCAGCAGCCACAATGGACTGGATGCTGTCTGCCGGCTCAATCTGCGAGGGCTCCACGCTCACCACGCTGGCCACGTGATCCACCACAAAACCCAGGGGCTGGCCAATGTTGATGACCAGGGCGCGCGTCGAGTCATCGTGCGCACGCTCCTCCGTGTTGAACAGGCGGCGCAGGTTGACGATGGGCAGCACGCGGCCACGCAAATTGGCCAGGCCATCCAGTGCGGGCGGTGCCAGCGGCAGGCGGGCCACATCGGGCACGCGGATGATTTCCTGCACCGGCCCCATGGGCACGGCGAACATCTCGCCCGCCACCGAGAAAGTGACGAACTGGTTGTCCTTCACCGCGTCGGCAGCAGGGTTGAGCGCATCGACATCCAGGTCGGTGGCTTCAGCAAGGGCGGCACTCATGGCTCACCTCCTTCATAAGGGTTGGAATGAGCCCGGCTTCAGGCGGCGCTTTGCAGTTCGTCGGCCAGCGAGGCAATTTCCTCGATGGCGGACGACAGCTCTTCAGCGCTTTGGCTTTGCTGTTTGGCCGATGTGGCAGCGGCTTCGGCAGCCTTCTCGGCTTCGGTGGCCGCGGCAGAGATCTCTTCCACGCCGCTCTTGACCTGGCCCAGCGCGTTCACGATTTCTTGTGAGGTGCGCACCGCGTCCACGTTGCCCTTTTCGATGTCATTGACATCGCTTTCAATGGCCTCCAGGTTGGTGGTGATGCCCTTGGCCTTCTCCACCTCTTGCAGCGATGAGGCCATGATTTCAGTCAAGTCGCGGCCGACCAACCCGATCTGATCCTGGATGGACTTGACCATGTCCTTGATGCGGTCGGCGTTCTCGGCCGAGTCGTGTGCCAGGTTGCGGATGTCGGTCGCCACCACCACGAAGCCCTTGCCGTACTCACCGGCACGTGCGGCTTCGATGCTGCCGTTCACGGCCAACATATTGGTCTGGATCGACACCTGGGTGATGGTGTCAACGATCTTGTCGATCTTGCGGCTCACCAGTTCCAGATCCTTCACCTGGCCGGTGCTCTTGCGCGTGGCGTCGACACCGTTCGAAATGCTGTTGATCAGCCCGTCGATGGCCTCTTTGTTCTGGCCGATCAGACCACGGATGGCGGTGGCGCGGTCACGGCCTTGCGCGGCGCGCTCTTCGGCCACCTGGGCACCCCGCTCGATTTGCGTGATGGCCGCAGCGCTTTCGTTGGTGGCTGCGGCCTGAGCTTGGGCGCCCTTGCGGATCTGCTCCAGCGCCACCATGATCTGGCTGGCGGAGCGGTTGATTTCGGCCACGCCCTTGGACAGCTCTTCGGCGCTGGAGGCCACTTCTTCGGCGCTCTTGGTGATGTCGGTGCTGTTCTTGAGTTCGTCAGCGATCTCGGACAGGTTTTGCGAGGCGCGCTCGCACTCGTTCAAGGCAGCAGACTGCTCTTGCACCGTCTTGCCGGCTTCTTCACACGCCTGTGATTGCTCGGCGGCGGCCGCAGCCACTTGCTCGCTGCCCTTGAGGGCTTGCTGCGAAGCCACGCCGCTCTGGGCGGCGGCACTTGCAATCTCGCCGGCGCCGGCCACGATGTCCACCGCGTCCTTGCGGATCTGCTCCAGTTGCTTGAGGATGACGTCGCTCTTTTCCACCTCGGTCTTGATGGTGTCTGCTGCTTCGTTGATGCCCTCGGCAATCACCTTGACCTCACCCTGGATCTGGCCCACCAGGTCCTGTATCTCCTTGGCGCTGCGCTCAGAGGTCTCAGCCAGGGTGCGCACTTCATCGGCCACCACGGCGAAGCCCTTGCCATGCTGGCCAGCGCGTGCGGCCTCGATCGCCGCGTTCAGGGCCAGCAGATTGGTCTGGTCGGCAATGCGGGCCACGGCTTTGACGATGTCACCGATGTTGGCGGCCTGGCGCTCCAGCTCGGCCACCATCTTCACGCTCTCGGCTTGGCGATCTGCCCCTACAACAATGTTGCCCACCGTGGCGCGCACATCGGTGTTGATCTTGCCCACCAGGGCCTGACCGGCTTCCGCCTTGGCCTGCACCATGTTGACGGCATCGAGCTGCTTGCGGATCGCATCCGACACGCGGGTGATGGCAGTCAGCGATTGCTGCGCGGCACTGGCGGCCTGCTCGGCACCCGTGGCGATGCTGTCAGAAGCGCGCTTGAGCTCTTCAGCTGCAGAAGACGCTTCGTTGATGCCCGAGCCCAGCTCCGCAGCGGCACCGGCCACGCGCTCAGCGGCTTGCTGCTGCTTGGCCAGGGTGCGGGCACGCTTGCGGTTGGCCTCGGCATCGCGGGTCATGGTCTTGGTCAGGCCATGGGCCACAACAGCCGGGACAGTGGCGTGGGCGTTGACGTTGCGGTTCTTCGTGATCAGGGACATGGGACTCTCCAGGTGATGAATGAAGGAAGGCAGCACGAGGTGAATGGCGTGGCACAGGCACACCGAAGCGACAGCCGAGACCCCGTGCCATGGGCTTCGACTTGAGAAACTCGTTGGAAAATGGCTGGGTGCCGTGCGCCAAAGGCTTTTGGCCAGGCACGCGCCCAAGCTGTCAGGTGAACCGACAGCGAACAGAGAAGGATGGGGGGCCGTTGGAGGCGGCAAGCCAGGTGGCACCCGTGATGCGGGTGGCGCCAGCGAGCAAGCGGGGTTTGAACAGCACGAACATGAGCAGCCTCATCCTGGCCGCGATCTGCAGTGCCAGTTAGGGGAGCGCATGGGGCACTCGGGCTGGGCCTGAGATCGCGTTGGTCTGCAACAGGGGCTGGGTTGCTGTCAACGGGAACAGGCTTTCAGACTAGCGAAAACACTGAGCAGCATTCGCCTGAACAAGCGGCTTGCCACCATGCAAATGCAAGCATGATCAGGCTCAAGTTTGCCCGCCGCGAGGTTGGAGCAGGCGACAGCGTGACACTGGCTAGGCACCAGACACCAGGCGCCAGGTTCGCCCTCAAGACATGCCGTGCTTCATCGCCAGCCTGATCAGGTCAGCGTTATTGGCCACCGCGAGCTTTTCCATCAGGCGCACTTTGTGGGTACTGATGGTTTTGATGCTCACTTTCAAATCCAATGCGATGGACTTGATGCTCTCACCAGCCACCACGCGCTTGAGCACCTCGTACTCACGTGGCGTGAGCTCGGCATGCCACGCCTGATGGCGCCCTGTCTGCCCATGCAAAAACAAGCTTTCAACCAGCTTGGGCGCCACATAGCGATGCCCCTGGCGAACCTGGATGACGGCGTCCACCATCACGCTGGGTGCGCTGTCCTTGGTGACGTAGCCTTCGGCACCTGCGCTCAGCACAGCGTGGACCACATCGGGCTCGTCGTGCATGGACAAAACCACAATCGGCAGATGTGGGTGCTCGGCATGCAAAGCCTTGACGTTGTCAACGCCGTCTGACACGCAGCTTGCGCCCAGGATCAGATCCAGCAAGAGCACATCAGCAGGCGCCCCTTGCCGCAGTCCACGACTCAACTCGGCCATGCCGGACGCCTGAGAAGCAAGGGCAAAACGGCCATCCGTCATGAGCATTTGGATCAACCCGGCCCTGACCAGTTCGTGGTCATCACACACTGCCAACTTGATCAACTCAACTGCTCCACACCAAAATCCATACTACTCATCACAGCCTAAACCATATCGAACGGGGGCGAGCCTGTCATGCTGAATGAGCAACGGCTTGCCCTCCATCAAGCCACATGCCAAGCAGCCCCATGGGCATCGAACGCACGTGCTGTGTCAGCACATCAGGCCAATGGCAGCAAGACGGTGAACACCGTGTGTTCGAAGGGTATCGAACTCTCGTCCATCGCGCCATCGTGCTGACGGACGATGCCGTGGGCCGCCGGGATGCCCTCGCCGCGGTCTATCACGCGCCACCTGGCAGACCGTCCCTCTCCTGGCCTCGCCGCTGGGTCAAGCATGACCTGACCGCCACGCTGGCGCATGGCGTAGCCATGCGTTCGGCCAGGCTTGCTCGGCATCCATCGCCTTTTCGTAGGCTGCCAGCTCGCTCAGCATGGTGTGCACCAAGGGATTGTTTTTGTCCTCGCCCCACCACCACGCAATTGCGTGAGCGCCTCGCGCCGTCGTTGGGCTGCGTGCTGCACGGCCTCTGCATCGCCCGCCAGTTGCACCATGACCTTTTCTTGCACGCGGCGATGGCCGATCGCCCCTCGCATCAAGGGGCGAGCTCCCACATTGGAGAAGGAAGCCTGCTCATAGGCCTGCCCAGTATGGTCGTTGTGCACCAAGCCGTACAAGCCAAGCCAGCCCACCACCAGGATAAGCGTCCACACCACGACAATGGCGCTGTACATGCGAAAGCGGATGCAGCACTCGCGCATCAGGGCGTGGGTACTCATGACGGGATCCTTGGTGATGAGGCCGCCTGCGGTCAAGCCATGCAGCGCGAAGAGTCTGGCGCAGCGCAAGGTGAAGTCGCGTATATCGGATCAAAGGCCCGCGGCTTGAGACAGCTCAAACCTAACGCGACAGAGTCCAATGCCCACTCTTTGAGCGTCGCGCAAGAGAGCGCTGCCAGCGATCCTACGATGCCTGCGAAGTGATTGGCATCAGATAGATCCTACCCATCCGTCGGAGTGTTCGCTTGAAGCTGCAAGACTTAACTGACAGACAAGGTGCCCTCAAGTCACTATGGTGGAAGCTCGCTCAACATCCGTTGGGTGCGTGAACAGGGGGAGTTCCGACATGAGCCCAAGCCATCATTCAGGAACGATCAAGGTGCTGTATGCGGCACCTCGCCTGCAAAGCCTTCACCAATCTCTGGTTGATGCTGGCTATCAGCTCCATGCCGTATGGACGGCCGAAGCACATGGCGAGGTATCGCCGGCACAGCGCCCAGACATCTGCTTGGTTGACATGGACGAGATCGACACACTCGGCGGCATCAGCAAGCTCAAGCCCGCTGTGGCCTTGCGCATACCGATGGTGTTTGTCGCCCACGAAATCACCCCGCAACGCCAGGATCTGTGCCAACGCCTCGGGGCCATGGCCTTGCTGCCTGATGACGTTGACGCCGCAGCCTTGGCCGCTTCGTTGCGGCTCTGGGTTGAACGAGACCGAGACATGAGGACGCTGCGCGAATCGGCCTTGCGCCTCCAAGAGGCATTGCTCAGCACGCGCAGCGTGAGCCACGCCGTGGGCATCCTGGCCGAGCGCCACAAGGTGCCAATCACCAGCGCGTTTCAGCTCTTGCGCGCCCATGCACGCGACGGCCGCAAGCGCATTGAAGACATGGCAAAAGAGTTGGCGCCGCAAGCGATGTCTTGAGTTTCATGGCAGCGCCCTGGCCCTCGACCAAGCCTGCCCCAGCTTCAGGCTTCAGGCCATTCAGCCAAGGCACGCCGGATCGCCTGACTCAGTTGGAGCAAAGCCTGCCTGAGCGGCGCCAGTACCCCATCAAGCGGCGCATCCGGCTTGGCCAGCGCACCCTCTGCCAGGCCCGCCAGACGCTTGACCTCCGCAGCACCCACCCAGGCAAATGCACCGCGAAGCTTGTGGATCCGAGCCGCCCAGTCGGCGCGCTGAGCTTCATCCCATTGACCGGGCAAGCTGGTCGACATCAGCGCTTCGGCATCTCCCGCCAAGCTCAGCAGCAATTTGCGGTAAAGCACCAGGTCATGCCCGAGTCGCAGGGCCGCTTCGGCACCGTCAATGCCGTCTATCGCTGACCACAAGCTGGCCGACGGGG
This sequence comes from Burkholderiales bacterium, assembly GCA_947377275.1. Taxonomy (GTDB): domain Bacteria; phylum Pseudomonadota; class Gammaproteobacteria; order Burkholderiales; family Burkholderiaceae_C; genus Aquabacterium. Next base: position 22,370 of record CANCFV010000036.1, read on the forward strand.
AAATGGGAGGGCCCGCGGCTTGAGGCAGCGGCAGAGCTTGCCCTTGCGCGACTTCAACAAAGCCGCGCACCACCTGAACCAACTGCGCCAGGTCAATCGGCTTGATCAAAAAGCCATTCATGCCCGCTTCCAGCGCCCGGTGCCGCTCCTCCATCAACACGCCCCCGGTGAGTGCAATCACGGGCAATTGATCAAAATCGCGGTGAAGGCGCAGGCGCCGCGTCGTGGCCAGACCGTCCATGTGGGGCATCTGCACGTCCATCAGCACCGCATCAAACCCTGGCTCTGCAGTGTGGATCAAGGCCAGCGCCATCACGCCATCGCTGGCTGTCGTGACCTGTGCGCCCAAGAGTTCCAGCATGCGCCGGGCCACATTCAGATTGACGTCGCTGTCGTCGACCAGCAAGATGCGCAACCCTTCGAGCCAGCGCAATTTGAGCGACTCAAAGTAGGCTGGGCGCGACTGGCCCAGCGGCTCGCTGGCATCCCCAGGCGACGGCACACCCTGCGGCACAGCAAACCAGAACGCACTGCCCACACCGACCTGGCTGCGCACGCCCACCTGCCCACCCATGGCCCGCGCCATTTGCCGCACGATGGACAGGCCCAGGCCGGTTCCGCCAAATTGGCGCGTCGTAAAGGTGTCAGCCTGCATGAAAGGCTCGTACAAGCGCGCCGCCACGTCGGCCGCAATGCCAATGCCCGTGTCTGAAACGGTGGCCATGAGCTCGCAACTTGCGGCGTCAGCATGCTGCTGGCTCAGCGAAATGCGAACGCCACCTGCCACGGTGAACTTGACGGCATTGGCCACCAGATTCGTCAGCATCTGATTCAGCAAGGCCGAGTCGCCAATGAGCGTTTCTGGCAGGTCTGGCGCAAGCGCCACCGCCATCGTCAGGCCCTTGGCCCGCGCCTGAGGCCCGTGCACCGATTCAATATCGCGCAGCAATTGACCGGGCTGATAGGCTGTTTTGTCGATGGCCATCTCACCGGCCTCGATCTTGGACAGGTCGAGCACATTGTTGACGATGCCCAGCAAAGAGCCACTGGCCAGCTGAGCCTGGCGAATCAGCAGCTGTTGCTCGCCGTCCAGCGGCGTGTCGGCCAGTAGATGCATCACCCCGATGATGGCGTTCAAGGGGGTGCGGATCTCATGGCTCATGTTGGCCAGAAAAGCGCTCTTGGCAGCGTTGGCCGCTTCAGCCGCCTGCTTGGCGGCCTGCAGGGCCTGTCCAGCCTTGGCCTGGGTCATGTCGGTCAACGTGCCATGAAATCCCACGACACGAAGTTGTTCGTCACGCAGAGGTTCACCGCTGAGCTGGAAGTAGAGATGGCCGCGCTCGCTCGACCCAGGCAATGTCAGCAACAAATCCCTGAAAGCCTCGCCCGCGTCCAGCGCGCGCTGAATCTCCGAGAGCGTGTCATCGGTGAAAAACGGCCTGAACAACTCTGTGAGCTTGCGCCCTTCCACGTCCCCGAACTGGGCCGGCAGTGCCTTGCTGAGCACGACCAGCCTGCCCTCGCCATCAATTTGCCAATAGGCATCAGACTGCAGATCAACCAGCGCCCTAAAGCGCCGGTCGCTGTCCTGGGCCATGGCCAGAGAGTCACGTACGGCCAGCGCCGCGCGCAGCGGCAGCAATGAGCGCGCTGCATTCAGATCCAAGTCTGTCCAGGGGCGACAGCGGCCCTCCTGCAGCGTCGTCCAGCGCTCGAAAGACGCCCTTGGCGATAGTTGCGGCCGGCCGTCGGCATCCAGACTCAGCGTCACCGCCTTGTCCGGGTCGCCGCCCCAGCTCAGCTCGCGCCGGTACTCGGGGCGCACACACAGCAGCCCGACCGTGTCGAACTTGCCCAGGCGCACCATCAAGGCCCCGCAAACCAGCTTCATCTCAGCAGGCTGCAAGGGTGGATGCAGGGGCAAAGCCGCAAAAGCCAGCACGTCCTCGCGGCCGGCGGCCATCATGCCTCTGGCCTGCGCCAAGATCTGTGTGCCGCACTCGCCCTCTGGCCAGTTGCCAAAGGTAACGACTTCGCCGACATGCCACACTGCCCCGCCAGTGGCCCCGAGCAGGCGCAGCAACGAGGCGCTGCTCGCTTGGACGACATCCGCCAGCGGCAGCTCGACCTGATTGAACGTCTCAAAAATACGCGCATGCAAACGGGTCGCCCGCTGCCCGGCCTCAAAACGCAACTTCTGCGCATGCCAGCCAACCATGCCGCTCAGCTTCAAAGAAAGGGCTGAGCAAGTCTGGCGCATGCGCAGGGGCAATGCCGTGGGTGTGCGGTGGTGGCAGGCCACCATGCCCCACAGTTCGCCATCGACAAGGATCGAGAGGCTCAGCGTCGAGGCCACGCCCATGTTCTGCAAGTATTGCAAGTGCATCGGCGACACGCTGCGCAGGCTGCAATGGCTCATGTCCAGCGGTTCGCGCGTGTCAAGGCCTGCCAGCACAGGCACTGGCGAATAGCCCACATCTGCGATATAGCGCACAGGGTTTCTGCGGTAGAGCTCACGCGCCTGAGCAGGAATATCGCTCGCCGGGTAGTGCAGACCGAGGTAGGTCGCCATGCCGGGTTCATGCAGCTCCTGCACCACCTCGCCATGCCAGTCCGGGTTGAATCGGTAGAGCATCACCCGGTCAAATCCTGTCAGGGACTTGACTTCACGGGTGACCACAGCCAGCGCTTCCTCTAAATCACAGGCCACCCAAAGCGAAGCTGAAATCCTGCTGTGCAGGTTCATCCAATCCAACTGCTGCGCAGGGGCCACCTCGATTTCGAGGATGCCCAGCCCTCCGAAGCTGTGCACCATGGCTTGCAGCGGTGGCCCCGAATAAAAGGGGTCGGCTGAGCGCAGGTCAACGATTTCATGCCTCACATCGTGAGCCGCCATGGCTCGCACCTCCCTCTCGATGAGCTGACAGGTTCGCTGGTCAAACAGGCTGGTCAGCGATCGCCCGTTCAGCGGTGTTGAGCCGAGTGGCAGCCAGTCCTTGGCATTGGTCGATGAGTGACGAATGACCATGTTGCCGGGGTCGAAGGCCAGCAAGGCCCCGTGTGGCTGGATTGCACCGGGGAGATGAATCGCCTCACGTGCGCAATTGTCCAGCGATGCCTCCGTGGCGGCATCTGACCCTTCCGCCACAAGTGGCACGCCCTCATTCGACAAACTCATGTCCCATGCCCATCGAATGCCAGCAGGAAGGCCCCAAAAGTGGCCACCGCCGCACGACAGACGACATCCCATTCGGCACGATCCACGACCTCCAAGGCGCGCAGGAACTCGCCCCATCGCGCGCCGGTGTGCTCACCGTAGGCCGACATGAAGCGCCCGGCCACCGTGAGTGCAGGATGGCCCTCAGGCAAACGCCTGCTCACCATGCTCAGGCCAAGGGTTGCGCCCTCCAGCACATACATTGACCCCAGTGCCGCGCTGAATGATGCGATGGGTGGCACCTCGGCGAGCGCCGTGGGCAGCGGGTACGCCAAACTGGCGAGGTCTGCCGCCAAGGCTTCATGCTTGACCAGCCGCTGAGCCACCCATTCCGCTTGGACCCATGGCCGCAAGCGGGCCTCCAGCAGCGCATGCACACGCCAATGCCTGGCCAGGTAATCTGCGTAATCGCCCACACTCGGGCAGCCCTCAGAGACAGCGCGCATCAAAGGCAGCACCTCAAGCGTGCGATGCGCTGCGGCGGTGGCCGTGCGCAAGGCCTCCCGCAATGTGCCGCCCTGCGCGCCCAAGCTACCCTGCGCTGCAGCTGTGGGGCCAAGAGGCAAGCGGCCACTAAGCTCTGCGCGAATGACCCTATCGGCGTCCAAGGGCTTCTCCTGTCGACACAGTGATCATGTTTTGTAAATCATAACGAGGGCTGAAAAAATCATGCGTCACGCCATCTTGGCAATGCCGTGAATGCATATGCCCAGTCGTGTTCTGCGTCGAAACGAAGTCCATCCATGGCAAGGACACTGGGGGCCGCATGGCTTCATGGCGAAGCTGCCACGAGTCGCATTGCGCCCAGGCTCAACCCATCCAGGATGGCCTCAGATTGGAGTGCAGTCGCGCATGACGCGAAGCACGACATACGGATGCTTGTATGACTTCTCGATGCGCTTTTGCACAGCCACATCGACACCCTGTTGGATGCGCGCACGATTTTGGCGAACCAATTCCCACGCGTCCTTGAGCGAAACATTAGCGGCCCAGCACCTTTTCTCGGTTGGCTTCGCCAAAGCGATAGCGCAGGATCCAGGAGGCCTTGCCCCTGATGGCGCCGGCCGCCGCGGCGACGAAGGTGAGTCCCCCACCAATGCCACGGTCTACCGCGCCGACGTTCGGCCAAGCGCGCAACGTCTTGTCAGCGCCCCGTTCGGTGTCACTCATAGCGCGATCTCCACAGTGATTCACGAAGAATACGCGGGGTAAATGATTGCCCCCACAGAAATCGTGCGCTTTGCTGAAACCGCTGGCCACTCATGAAACCAAAATCCACACTAACCCATTGATTTTCAAGGCGCGTATGGACAGCAGTACGCCCCACGAAACCTTACTCAATGTTCTGAACCTGTTCGCGCATTTGCTCGATCAGCACTTTCATATCGACCGAAATCTGCGTCAGCTCAAGGGCTGCGGCCTTTGAGCCCAGGGTGTTGGCCTCGCGGTGCAGCTCTTGGATCAAAAAGTCCAGACGCTTGCCGACTTCGCCGCCCTTTTTGAGCAGGCGAGCGATCTCGTCCAAGTGGGCCTTTAGGCGCTGCAACTCTTCGTCCACGTCGATGCGCAAAGCGTAGGCCGCGGCCTCGCTCAAGGCACGCTCCTGTGCCGCCTCGGGCGTCACCGTGCCGCCCACGGCCTGCAAGGCCTCTTGGTACTTGGTGACGAAGCGCTCTTGCTGGCGCAACACGGCCTGGGGCACCAGCGGCGTGGCCTGCTCGGCCAAGGCTTGCAAGCCCTTGAGCTTGTCTTTGAGGATGCCGACCAGACGCGCGCCCTCACGCTCTCGGGCCTCGGCCAAGGCGGTGATGCACTGGCGGGCCGCTTCCAGGGCCGCGTCTTCGAGCTTGACAGCAGGCGCAGCTGCACGGCACCAGTTCAAGATCTCATTGACCGACAGCGGTCCAGCTTTGGGCAGCCAGTTCTGGACCATGCCTTCTAGGCGGGCCAAGGTGTGCAACTGGTCGGGGGCGGGCTGCGGCCACCCTGCGTCTGACGCCCGCTGCGGCTGCATGCGCAGCTCGATCTTGCCGCGTTTGAACCTGGCCGTGAGCAGCTCTCGCAGGGCGGGCTCAAGCGCGCGGAATTCGTCCGACAGCTTGAAGCTCAGGTCAAGGAAACGGCTGTTGACCGAGCGCAGCTCAGCCCCCACACCGCCGCTGGCGTGCTTGCGAGAAGACGCGCTCGAATCGCCGTCGTCGGTGTTTTCACCGACGTGGTCGGGAGCAGA